>JBAXMD010000071.1:0-8627 GCA_037134475.1 Verrucomicrobiota bacterium
TCGAGGACCCGAGGGCTGGAGGGCTGGAGGGCCGGAGGGTTGGAAGGTTGGAGAGAAGTTGAACGCCAAAGGGAGAGCGGAAACCGGGAAGGATGCTGCGGGCATCATCAGGGACCCCAGCCGATCATCCGGTTCCGGGTTTCCATTTTTAAACCGCCAACCGCTATCCGCTAAGACCAGTCTTGGGTAGGGCGGCCATTGCCATGGCCGCCGTTCGCCTTGGCACGTGCCTTGAGCCGGGCAAGATTACCGTCCGCTTCCATGTCCGTGCGCCCCACGGACGTGATGGCAATCACGTCCCTACCCATTGCGACCGAACGCCTTTGTCTCGAGGTAGGGCCGGCCATCCTTGGCCGGCCGCGGCCGGGCAGGGATGGTCGGCCCTACCCGATGCCGGTGGCGGGACTTTTCCATTCAGCCCTCCATTCAGTCCTCTGTCATCGATGCAGCCATCTGTCATCGACTCAGTCATCCACTTGGGTTCTGTTATTCCCACCCCCCATGAAGACGCTTCCCCTGCTGCTCATCCTTGCCTCCCTATCCCTTTTCGCCGCTGACGCTCCGGCGCCCGCCCAGGCCGAGAAGGTCGTCGTGAAGACGAAGGCTAAGGCGAAGGCTCCGAATCCTTCCATGGCCCCGATTGAAGACGTCGCCGGACTGCCACGCGTCTTGCTCATCGGTGATTCGATCTCGATCGGCTATACCCTGCCCGTCCGCCAGGAACTCGCCGGCAAGGCCAACGTGCACCGCATCCCGACCAACGGCGGCCCGACCAAGAACGGCACCGCCAACCTCGCCAAGTGGCTCGGCGAAGGCAAATGGGACGTGATCCATTTCAACTTTGGCCTGCATGACCTGCGCCACATGGAAGACGGTAAGCGCCAAGTCGAGCCGGCTGATTACGAGAAGAATCTCCGTTCGCTCGTGGCCGACCTAAAGAAGACCGGCGCAAAGCTGATCTTCGGCACCACGACGCCGGTACCCGAAGGCAAGCTCACGCCTCAGCGCACCTTCGGCGACGTCGCCACCTACAATGACATCGCCCTCAAGGTCATGAAGGAGAACGGCGTCGCGATCGACGACCTCAACGCTGCCGTCGCGCCCGATATCGCCAAGCTGCAGAACAAGGCCGACGTGCACTTCAACCCCGAAGGCTACGCCGTCCTTGGCAAAGCCGTCGTGAAGTCGATCAACGCGGCGATTGGGAAGTAAGGGACGAAGGCAAAGGTATCCGCGGTTAGCGGTTAGCGGTTGGACAGATGACCGAACTCAAAGGGAGACCGGAGACCGGAAAGTTGGCTGCGGGCATTATGACCCAAGCTAACAATCCGGTCTCCGGTCTCCCTTTGTTATTTCCAACCGCCAACCGCTAACCGCTGAAACCTGTCCTGGGTAGGGGCGCGACGGCGTCGCGTCCGTTCGCCAAGTCGCGCGTTCATCACCGGGCAGCCTGCTCGACCCTCCAAATTCCGTCCGCCCACGGACGTGATGGCAATCACGTCCCACACTCGAAGAGCGATAGAGGCCTTTAAGCGCCCTGGAAGCGATGGATGGATGGAGCGGATACCTCACTGCGATGGGGGTCGCTAACCCTATCCAGGACGACATTATAGACTTACCCCCATGAAGTCGCTGCCCCTGTTACTGGCCTTGGTTTGCCTTTCGCTTTCGGCCGCGCCCGCCGATAAGGACGCACTCAAGTACGTAGCTCCCGACGACAGATTATGGATGGGGGGCAAGGGTAAAACGGACTGGCACGGGTTCTCGATGGATGAGATTAGTCCGCTCGCCACTTTGAAAACTAAGTCCAATGGTCGGCCGTGCATCCTGATAATCGGCGACCTCGAGGCGGACTGTTATAGCCAGATCGCCGCTCATGAACTTATCGGCAAAGCTAACGTGTGGAATGGAACCATCAGGGGCCGCGCAACCGGAACCCCCTATGTGTTTAACCCTGAACGAATTGACCTCCATGAGGCCGGAAGGGGAGAATTAGACTATTGGGATGTGATACACTTTAACTGCGGCCTATACCTCCCCGACTTTAAAGAAACGGGCAAGAAACGGCAGCCTAATATTGGACTGGACGCATACGAGAAGGACGTCCGGGCGTGCGTGGCCTACCTCAAGAGGAATTGCCATGGGAAACTGATCTTCGCCACGATGACGACCACCATCTCGGAAGGCGACGTCGACGCCTATAACGCGATCGCCGTAAAGGTCATGAAGGAAAACGGCATTTCCATCAACGACCTAGCCACCAACGTCGGACCGAAATTGGCCAAGCTGCAGCGGAGATTCAATGAGCTCCCCTTCTATAAAAACGAGGGCTACGAAGTGCTCGGCCAGGCCGTCGCGAAGTCGGTCAGTGCCACGATTAAGAAGTAAGGGACGAAGGCAAAGGTGTCCGCGGTTAGCGGATAGCGGTTAGCGGTTAGGAAATGCCAACGATCAAAGGGAGATCGGGAAGATGGTTAAACCGTTCGCCGCAGGGCGAACCAAGGTAGGGGCACGATTTATCGTGCCCTCCATACTTCGGAGGGCGCGGCGAAGCCACGCCCCTACCCTCGGCCGCCCTGCGGCGGCCGTGCGGCCGAGCAGGGGTGCTCGGCCCTACCCAAGGCAACCTAGGGCAGCACGCGGTGCTGCCCCTACCCTCAAAGGCCATCACTCCCCCGATACTCGATACTCCATACTCGATACTCTCGGCTCTCCCACCCCTGGCGGCCGCATTTGACCGTATTTGAAGGTCAAATGCGGGCCGCCCGAGGAACATTCCCCTTGGCAGGTTGTTGAAAGAGCGACAGGTTTTCCCTTCCCCGTCCTGACCATGCCTCCCCGCATGGCCCCCTTCTTTTTACCAAAACCAGAAACCCAATGCGCAAGCTGTTCACCCTCCTCCTGACCGTACTCGGATTCACCTCCGTCTCGGCCCAGAACCTCACCCTCGAAAAGGGTGACAACATCGCCTTCGTCGGCAGCGGCCTGGCCGACCGACAGCAGCACCAAGGCAATTTCGAGACCCTGATCCATCAGGCGTTCCCGGAGCACAACCTCGTGGTCCGCAACCTCGGCTTCTCCGGCGACGAAGTCGGCCTGACCCCGCATCGTTCCGACGAAGTGGCCGGCCTCGATTACTTCCTCAACATGAAGCCCGGCGCCCTGACCACCAAGGTCGGTAAGACCGAGGTCACCTACCACGCCGGCGCGCACTTCCACGCCAACGTGGTCTTCGCCTACTGGGGCTTCAATGAGTCCTTCGCCGGCGCCGCCGGTCTCGACACCTTCAAGGCCAACCTCGACGGCTGGCTCAAGAAGACCCTAGCCGCCGATTACGGCAAGGGCAAGGTTCGCGTCGCCCTCTTCTCCCCGATCGCGCACGAAGACCTGAAGTCCGCCTTCTTCGACGCCAAGATCGCCGCCGAGAATAACAAGAACCTCGCGCTGTACACCTCCGCCATGGCCACCGTCGCCAAGGCCAACGGCGTGCAGTTCGTCGACCTCTTCGCGTCCTCCCAGAAACTCTACGCCTCCGCCAAGTCTCCCCTTACCATCAATGGCATCCACCTCAACGCCTCCGGTGACGCCGCCCTCGCTCCGGTCCAGTTCCAGGCCGTCTTCGGCAAGGCCGCTGGCTCCGTGAACGAGAAGGTCCGTGCCGAGGTCAACGAGAAGAGCACGCAGTGGCACCACCGCTACCGCACGGTCGACCAGTTCAACATCTTCGGCCAGCGCTCCCGCATCAAGTATGAGGGCATCGACAACGCCACGGTGCTCGGCGCCGAGCTCGCCAACCGCGACCTCAAGACCGCCAATCATGACAAGGGCATCTGGGCCGCCGCTCAGGGCAAGACCGCCGAAGTGAAGCACGACAATCTCAAGGCCGAAATCCCCGTTCCCCCGAACCGCAAGGAACCCGTCCCCTACCTCAGCGGCGAAGAGCAGCTGAAGTACCTGACGCTGCCCGAAGGCTGCAAGGTCGAGTTCATCGCCGACGAAACCACCATCCCTGAACTCATCAACCCGGTGCAGATGAACTTCGACCCCAAGGGCCGCCTCTGGCTGTCCTGCTGGCCGAACTACCCTGAAACCAACCCGACCACCAAGGTCTTCGATAAGCTCCTCGTCCTCGACCTCGACCCAAAGACCGGCAAGGTCGCCAAGTCCCACGTCTTCCTCGACGGCCTCAACTGCCCGACCGGCTTCCAGTTCTACAAGGACGGCGTCATCCTGATCCAGTCGCCGGACATCTGGTACGCCCGCGACACGTCTGGCAAGATGGAGAAGGCCGACTGGAAGGAACGCCTGCTCACCGGCATGGACGCCGCCGACTCGCACCACGAGACGAACTCCATCTGCTATGAACCAGGAGGCGCCCTCTACCTGTCCGACGGCGTTTTCCACCGCTCCCAGGTCGAGACCTTCAACGGCGTGATGCGCAACACCAACGGTGGCATCTACCGCTTCGAACCGCAGACCAGCAAGCTGTACCGCCACGTGCCGTACGGCTTCGCCAACCCGCACGGTCGCGTCTTCGACTACTGGGGCAACGACATCATCACCGATGCCACCGGTAACGCCAACTACTTCGGACCGGGCTTCTCCGGCCACCTCGACTCCGGCGCCCACGCGCGCTACACCGAGATGTGGAAGCGTCCTTCCCGCCCCTGCCCCGGCACCGCCATCCTCAGCAGCCGCCACTTCCCTGAAGACTGGCAAGGCACGTTCCTCAACACGAACGTGATCACCGTCCAGGGCATCTTCCGCGCGAAGTTCACCGAAGACGGCGCTGGCCTCAAGGGCGAGACCCTGCTGCCGAACCTGATCGAGACCGACAAGGAAAAGGCTGGCAACTTCCGCCCCTCCGGCGTCGCCGTCGCCCCCGACGGTTCGCTCTACGTGATGGACTGGTCGCAGATGCTCATCGGCCACCTCCAGCACCACCTGCGCGACCCGAACCGCGACCACCAGCACGGCCGCCTCTATCGCATCACCTACCCCTCCCGCCCGCTGCTCACGCCGAAGAAGATCGACGGCGAGTCCGTCGAGAACCTCCTCGCGCTCCTCACCGAGCACGAAGACAACGTCCGCCAGCGCGCCAAGATCGAGCTCCACAAGCACGACTCCGCTCAGGTCATCGCCGCCACCCAGAAGTGGGCCAAGCAGTTCGACCCGACCAAGGTCGAAGACGCCCACCACCTCCTCGAAGCCCTCTGGGTCCACCAGTGGCATGACGCCGTGAACCTCGAGCTCCTCGGCCAGCTGCTGAAGTCGCCCGAGCCTCGCGCCCGCGCCCAGGCCGTCCGCGTCGCCATCTACCAGCGTGACCGTATCCCTGATGCGATCAGCATCATGGAGAACGCCGTCAAGGACGCTAACCTCCGCGTCCAGCTCGAAGGCGTCCGCGGCCTCAGCTTCTTCAACGGTAAGGACACCGAACGCGCCATCACCGCCGCCTCCAGCCTCAAGGGCACGAAGGATACGACGCTCTCCTACTGTCTCCGCGAGACGATGAAGCAGCTCGCCTCCCTCCCGGAAGGTAACGGCAAGGTGAACCTCAAGGACTTCGCAGACCCCAAGGATACCTCCTACGGCCCGACCGACCGCAACCTGTCCAAGGACGACAAGAAGCTCTACGACAAGGGCAAGGAAGTCTACTTCCGCGAAGCCCATTGCGTGACCTGTCACCAGGCCGACGGCCGTGGCGCCGAGATGCCCAAGGAAGCGGGCAAGCCGGTCCGTGGCGCCTACCCGCCCCTCGGCCGCACCCCGGGCTACCCTGCCAACGGCTGGCTCGACGGCGACGCTGACCGTAGCATCAAGATCGTCCTCAACGGCCTCTATGGCACGCAGACGATCGACGGTAAGACCTACGGCGACATCGCCACCGGTCAGCCCGCGATGACCGGCCTCGGCCAGCTGATGAACGACGACGAAGTCGCCGCCGTGCTCACCTATGTCCGCCAGTCCTTCAGCAACAACCTGCCGCCCGTCAGGGCCGCCCAGGTGAAGAAGGTCCGCGCCGAGATCAAGGACAAGAACAACGCGCCTTACACCGTCGAGGAAGTGCTCAAGCAGCACCCGCTCGGCGAGCCTGCTAAGGACGCGCCGGCCCCGGCCAAGGGTAAGGGTAATAAGAAGAAGTAATCCTAAGGATTTCTCCCCGCAAAGGGCGTGCCGACCGGCACGCCCTTTTTCGTGCCTGTCAATAACTCGTCCGATTATGACGAGCGGTCCGCTTGCCTCTGGCACCAGTTCCCCAAGAGTCAGGGCATGAGACCCGCCCTCTGGAAGGCCGTCGCCGACCACCTCAAGCCGCACGAAGCCGCCTATCGCCTGACCGCGAAGGACGACTTCAATGCCCGCGTGGTCCTCAAGGGCTCGAAGGCCCTCGTCCGCGCCTTCTACCAGCCGCGCGAAGGCGACGTCCCCGGCGAAGCGACGATCAGCCTCACGCTCGACGGCCAGTCCGAGATCGGCGCCATCGCGGCGTTCCTCTCGAACCAGAAGCGTTACGCAAAGAAGCTGCCCTCCACGCTGCACTTCTCGCAGGAACTCTCGCATCGCCGCCCCGGCGGCCTCGGCGAGGCCCGCCTGACCTTCAAGGCCAACGTGGTCTCCTGGCACGACACCAAGCTCATCGAACGCCTCTCACTCTTCTACGCCGACAGCGCCCACGCCCTCTTCCAGCTCCACAACGAGCTCATGACGGCGGGGGAGTGAGCGGTAACAAAAGAGGCCCGGAGGCCCAGAGGCTCGGTGGACCAGGAAGAAATCGAGACACGCTGACCAACCCTTGGTCAGCGTGTTTTAAGGTAGGGACAGCACCACGTGCTGTCCTAAGTTACGTCAGTCCAAGGAAAGGACGCGATGGTGATCACGTCCCTACCCCGATGCACGGTTGAGCGAGGGCGCTCAACCCTACCTACACCGCCTCAATCAGAATCACCATGCTTTCCCGGGCCTCTGGGCCTCTCATTCTTCCCTCTCTTGCCTCCCGCCCTCGAGTCCTCCATTCCTCGTTCATGCGCCTCGCCCTCCTCGCCTGCCTTCTCTCGCTCGGCCTTTGCGCCGCCGAATTCACCCTGCCTCCGGAGGTGAAGTTCAAGCCGGACGCAAAGCACTTCGAACAAAAGGGCCTGCCGCACGCGCTCGACTACCTGGCTTACCTGCCTTCGTCCTACGATAAGGACACCGCGAAGAAGTGGCCGCTGGTCATCTTCCTGCACGGCTCCGGCGAACGCGGCAGCCAGGTCAACCTCGTCCGTAAGAACGGCCTGCCCTTCGAACTCGATCGCCGCGGCGACACGCCGTATGTGATGATCGCTCCGCAGTGCCCGTCTAACGAACGCTGGAACGTACAGGTGCTCGACGCCCTACTGACCGACCTACTCAAGACGTATCGCATCGACGAGAAACGCGTGATCATCACCGGCCTCAGCCTCGGCGGCTACGGCAGCTGGGCTTGGTCGTGCGAACATCCCGAACGCTTTGCCGGCGTGATCCCGGTGTGCGGAGGCATCGAGCCCGCAAAGACCGTCTCGCTGAAAGGCATGCCGATCTGGGCGTTCCACGGCGACAAGGACAAATCCGTGCCGATTGAACGTGGTCAGCTCGCCGCCGAAGCCGCCAAGAAGAACGGCGCCGACGTGAAGTTCACCGTCTATCCCGGCGTCGGCCATAACTCTTGGGAAAAAGCCTACGCCGAACCCGAGCTCGAAGCCTGGATCCTAGCGCGCGTCCGGAAGTAAGAGAGGTAGGGACGTGATCACCATCGCGTCCTCCCCGCAGACCGAAGCAACTTAGGACAGCACGTGGTGATGTCCCTACCTCAAGACACGGCGGCCATGGCAATGGCCGCCCTACCCAAGGCATCCCTATGTCGTGACGCGGTCCCGACCCTACCAACTGGCATCAGCCCAACCGCCAACCGCCAACCGCTAACCGCTTCCACCCTTCATTTCCCTTCCCTTTTCCCCCGACAGGGGCTTAAAAAGACCCCTTCCCTTTTCCGTCCATGACCTCCGCCCAAGTCCGCCAATCCTTCCTCGATTTCTTCAAATCGAAGCAGCACTCGATCGTCCAGTCGTCGAGCCTGATGCCGGACTCCCCCAACCTGCTCTTCACCAACGCCGGGATGAACCAGTTCGTCCCGATCTTCCTCGGTCAGACGAAGTGCCCGTACACCCCCGGCCGCGCCGCCGATACCCAGAAGTGCATCCGCGCGGGCGGTAAGCATAACGACCTCGAAGATGTCGGCCTGGACACCTACCACCACACGTTCTTCGAGATGCTGGGTAACTGGTCCTTCGGCGACTACTTCAAGCGCGAGGCCATCGACTTCGCCTGGGAGCTCATCACCGAGGTCTGGAAGTTCCCGAAGCACCGCCTCTACGCCACCGTCTACAAGCCCGACAAGTCCAAGGGCGACCCGTCCGACTTCGACCAGGAAGCCTGGGACGTCTGGGCGGAGAAGTTCCGCGCCGCCGGCCTCGACCCCGAGGTCCACATCGTGAACGGGAATAAGAAAGATAATTTCTGGATGATGGGCGAGACCGGCCCCTGCGGTCCTTGCACCGAACTCCACGTCGACCTCACGCCCGAAGGCGACACGAAGGGCACGCTCG
>JBAXMD010000072.1:0-8513 GCA_037134475.1 Verrucomicrobiota bacterium
TTCCCCAACTCCACCGCCGTCCACGGCGCGGTTCGACCCTTGGTCGCTTCGCGCACGACTTTGACTTCATCGGGCTTCACGGCCGGAGCCTTGTTGCCAAAGGCCGAACGTACGTAGGTCAGGACATCGGCGAGCTGTTGGTCGTCCAAGCCCATGGGCGGCATCGGCACGAGACCGTAATCCTTACCCTGGACCTTGGTGGGGCCAGCGAGACCATGCATGGTGATCCGGATGAGGGTCTGCGCATCGCCAGCGACCCATTCGCTTTTGGCCAACGGCGGATAGACTCCGGTCAGGCCTTGGGCGGAAGCCTGGTGGCAGTTGAGACAGAGGGCCTCGTAAATGGCTTGGCCGGGTGAGATCACCGCGGGGCCGCTGCTCTGGACTTTCTTGAGGTAGGCGGCCTGCGGTGCGGGCAGTTCAGCAGACAGCTTACCGGCGGCGGGAGCCAAGTGCCGAACCGTTTGCTTGAGGGCGTAATCGATGAACTTGTCCGTGGGCTGATCGATAGCCGCTAGTGCGGTACGCAGCGAAGTCTGACCACCAACATGACTGAGGGCCACGACCGCCTCCAAGCGGACGCGAGGCTGCTTATCAGCGATGGCCTTGGCCAAGCGCAACTGAGTATCGGGCAACTGCGCCGACCACTCTCCAACGACGCGGGCGGCATAGGCACGGATGCGGAAATCAGCCGAAGACTGAAGTTGGTCCAGTAATGCCGTGCGGACGAGACCGTGCGACTGCAGTACGCCCATGGCTTCGAGATATTGAGACTCCGGGCGGTCCTTAGCGATAAAGGCATCCGCGGCGGCGGCGACCTTCTCCGTCGGACGGTAGAATAATAGACGACGGGCCTGGTAGCGCGTCCAGCGCTCCGGCGAGCCGAGCTGGGCAAACAGGTCGCCTTCGGTCATGGACACGAGGTCGGGCTGTTTCACGGTAGGCAGCCCCTTGGCGGTGATGCGCCAGATGCGTCCGTGCGAACGATCGCGGCGCGGGTCGGCGTAGCTGGCCTGGTAATGGCCGATGACGGCATTAAACCAGTCGCAAGCGTACAGCGCGCCGTCCGGACCGACGGAAACGTCCACAGGACGGAAGGCTTTGCTGCTGGAGATGATGGGGCTAACGATGCGCTCAGTTTTGAAGCCGGAGCCGTCGTCGACGAAACGATGGAGGTCGAGGGCGTTACCATAGTAGCCACCGATGAAGGCGGCGCCTTGCAGGTCAGCTGGCATAGCCTTGGTACCGACGATGTCCACGGAGTTAGACTTCAGCGGCGAATCAAAGAGCGAATGCGTGCCGGCATATTCGTCCGGCGTCTCAATCGCTCCGAGGCCTGGCAGGCTATAATAACCCGCCACGCGGTCCCCGCTCTTGTGGAACGGTTGGAAATAGTCATCGAAAGCCACGCCCCAGCAATTATGCCCGGCCTTACCGTACTGGAAGAACGGCTGGAGGCGCTGGTTCTTTAGGTCATAGCGCATCAGGCCAGACTTAGGCAGGCTGACGATACCACGCGGCGTCTCGACACGCGTGATGGCGTGCAGGCCCTGGCTCATCCAGAGCGTGCCATCTGGACCATGGCTGATCGAGTTCACGAGCTGGTGGGTGTCACCGACGCCAAACCCAGACATCAGGACCTCGGTCTTGTCCGCCTTCCCGTCGCTGTCCGTATCGGTCAGTTTAATCAGGCGATCGAAATCACAGACTAGAATCGACGTATTGCCGACATCGTCGGTCAGCGGCTCAACGCCTTGGACCATCGTCAGGCCTTCAGCGAAGCGAACGGCCTTATCGGCCTTGCCATCGCCATCGGTATCTTCGAGACGGAGGATGTAGTCGCGTGGCTTCACGCCGGGCACCGCTTGCGGGTAGGTCGGCGAACAGCAGATATACAGACGTCCCTTGGCGTCCCAGGCCATCTGCGTGGGCTTGGCGACACCAAGGGACTCGTCGGCGAACAGATTGACCTCGAAACCCTCAGCGACCTTAAAAGTGGCCTGCTCTTCGGCGGCAGTCATGACCTTCTCGGTGCTAACGGCTGGACTGGCCTGCGGTGCCGGTGCGGTCGATGGCTCACCGCGGGCAAGAGCTTGGATGTGCTTATCCCATGACGAGACCAAGGGCTTATACGCTTCGAAGTTTTCCTTCAGCGAAGGTACCGGTCCGAAGCCCTTGCCGTAGTTCTGCGAGATACGATCACCGTAGACAAACGACCAGTTGGCCGGACGCCAGCAATCCGCCCAGAGGCGATTCTTCTCGATGATGGCCGTACGGAGTTTGACCGATAGTTCGAGCTTATCCGGCAGTCCGAGGGAAATAGCTGTCTCCTGCCCAACCGCCGCGAGTGACTTGTCAGAGAGGTGCAGGCCATCCGTAGCTGTCTCATTTCGAGTCACTTCGGTTAGATTGACGAACGGTAATCCGCGCAGTTTGGCGATCTCAGCGACAGCCGCGGCATAGTCAGCGAGGTCCTTGCGATGCGTAGCCGTCGTCAGGTCAGGCAGGCGCTGTGACTTCATGAAGCCGGCCGGCGACAGCAGTACGATTCTCGGCGTATGGCGGCCAAGATCGTCGAGCAGCTTATGATAGTCGGCCTTGAACTTAGCCAAGCCGGCCTGACCTTCGAGCGCCTCAGCCTGGCCGAACTGTAGAATGAGCGTAGTCGCGCCTGCGGACTCGAGCTGCCCTTTCCAGGGACCGAAATTCAGGTCGCGCCACTGTTCGTGGACCGTGTCCGCTTCCCAGGCCATGGAGCGGAAGACCGGGTTCTTCGCGG
Organism: Verrucomicrobiota bacterium; assembly: GCA_037134475.1. Taxonomy (GTDB): domain Bacteria; phylum Verrucomicrobiota; class Verrucomicrobiia; order Opitutales; family UBA953; genus UBA953. The sequence goes on from JBAXMD010000072.1 coordinate 2,780, forward strand.
CGAAGGCCGCGGCGATGCGTGACTCGATCTCGCCCGACTTGGCTTCACGCACGAAATTCTCCTGACCGATGAAGACGACGACCTCATCCTGGCTGAGACCGAACTTACCGTCTTTGAACGGCGACGGCGGAACCCAAGCGGACTTCACTTCGCCGAAACGGTTTAGCACGGTCTCCTTGGTCGTGACCGGCAGGTCGTTCAGCGGATCGAGGACGATGTTCCGGTAATGAATCTCGGCCTTGTTGTTGCCGTGGATCTGGAGACCGATGAGTCCGTACGCATCGTCGATGGACGGATCGGTCTCGGTGTAATCCAGCGTGGCCTTGCCATTGAGGAAGATCGTGATGCGCGGACCTTCGGCCCGGACTTCATACTTGTTCCATTCGCCCTTCTTCTCGAGTTCGGCGATCTCCGTATCGGCCTTGACGCCATAGGCACCGACCCCAGTACCGGCGCGGGCCAGGAACTTCTTGCGACGGGATTCATCGTAGAGGGAACCCGTGTGGCCCTGGCCAATGTCGGCCTGATACCCGATCATCTCGTTGGGCGGATTGGTCGCACGCAGGCTACGGAACTGGACGCCCGCGTTCACGAACCCTTCCGTGCCGATGAGCTTATATTCGAGAGTCAGCCGAAAGTTATAAAACGTGCGCTTGGTCGTCAGGAATTCGTTGCGGGGGTTCCCGGCCATCGAGCCACCCACGATCTCGCCGTTCTCGACCCTCCAGACCTTAGGGTCCCCTTCCCATCCCGTGAGCGTCTTGCCATCGAACAACGGCGCTGGCGCCGCGACCAATCCGACGAAACTGGCAAACAGGGATAAAATAAGGACGGATCGCTTCATGGGGGTTCTGTGTTAGGCAATCCACCCGGACGATTGTTCCAACCCCAAATGACAGCGTTCGCCGGATGGTGAACGTCAGGTAGGGGCGGGACTACGTCACGCCCTAGGTCACGTCGTAGTCGTGACCCTACCTACAGGCCACCATACGGCGGCCTGTAGAAACAAAAAGACCGAAGGCTTTTCAACCTCCGGTCCTCGTGACCACCAGCCCTCAATTCCTCGAACTCAGGCCAACCCCAAGTGCTTCAAGGCCTCAGGGGTCGGGCCAGCGAAGTCGACCGACGGGACATTGCCGACGTAGCCGACATCCTTCATGCCCTGAGGGGTGGTGTAATAACCGCCAGCGGCGAGGGAACGGAATCGGCTGAAGAAGTTCTGCTGGCCCTTGAACTCCTTCTTCACCGGGGTCTTGCCGCAGATGTCATCCGCGATCTTGCACTTCTGGGATTCGTCAAGCTCGGTAAACTTCTTCTGAAAGCGTCGACCGGCTTCGGCATCGATCCAATCAAGGCCAGAGGTGATGATCGGCTTATCAGCGGCGCAATTCTCGTACGGAGCACTGATCCATTCGTCGACGAAGTCTTGGACGCCGAGCTGGGAGGCCAGTTTATCGGACGAGGGATTATCCGGAGGCAGGATCAGGTCGATCAACGCGACTGCGGCGATACGTTGGGCCGGCGTCAGGGTCAGGGGCCAGAGTTCACCTGGAGTGTAAGTCTTGTTCAGGACCGGATCGGTGCCGATGAGTTTGCCCGCACCTGGTATCGCCTTGGCCCCTGGCTCCTTGGGGGCGCCAAGGAGCTGATCGCTGACCGCGGCAGCGGCGACGACGGCGCCCATCCACTTGATGGCGGCGCGCCGGTCGATACGGTTCGGGGATTCGGAAGGAATGGGTTCCATGTTCGTAAGTCTTAGAGGTTACCTTTGCGCATCTCTTCGACGAGATGGTCGGACGCTCGCCAAGCGAGGGCCATGATGGTGAGCGTGGGGTTCTTATCAGCGTTGCTGCAGAAAGCAGAACCATCGTTCAGGAGGAGGTTTGGCACGTCCCAACATTGGTTCCACTGGTTGGTGACGGACTTGGCCTTGTCCGCCCCCATGATACCGCCACCGACCTCGTGGATGATGGAGCCTGGGGCTTCGATCGCGTCTTCCTTGTTCTTGCTCATCTTGCCCGGCTTGCCGCCGATAGCCTCAAAGATCATATGGAAAGTCTGCTCCATGTGCACGGCTTGCTTGAGCTCATGGTCGGACCACTTCCAGTTGAAGCGCAGCACCGGAATACCCCACTTGTCTTTTGTGGTCGGGTCGAGTTCGCAGAAGGAATCCTTGTTCGGAATCATCTCGCCGCGGCCGGAGAAGCCCATGCCGGTCCCGTATTTCAGACGGACCTCTTCCTTGTAGCTCTTGCCGTAACCAGGGCTGGCGCCGCCGGTACCCATGCCAGGCATGCGCCGACCGGTACCGAATTCGATGTGATAGCCGCGGGCGAAGCCGAGCTTGCTCGCATCCTTGTAGAGCCACCAAGGGATGTAGACGTGCGTGCCGGCACCTTCTTCATTATGGACTGGAAGATTCTCGAACGCCGGGACGCTTCCACCTAGGCGGCCACCCACGGTGTCCATGATGTACTTGCCGACGAGGCCAGAGCCGTTGGCGATGCCGTTCGGGAAGCGGTTCGACTTCGAGTTGAGCATGATACGGGCGGTCTCGCCTGAGCTGGCGGCGAGGACGACCGCGCGGGCCTTCACGGCGCGTTCCTGGCCGGTGACCTTGTCGATATAAATGATCCCCGTGGCTTTGCCATCGGCACCCACGGTTACCTCGCGGGCATGCGCGTTGCAAAGGATGTCCAGGTTACCGGTCGCGAGCGCCGGCGGGAGGTGCACGGTGGTCGACTGGTAGTTGGCCTTGATGGCACAACCGCGACCGCAGTCGGTCGCCCAGAAGCACGCGGCGCGTTCCTGCATGGCCTTGGCGATGATCTTCTGCGCCTTGGGATTATTCGGGTGAAGGCGGGCCGGGAAGTTGACGTGGTCCTGCCGCGTCGAGAGGACGGCGCGGTGGATCGGTATCACCGGCAGTCCGTGCTTGGCGACGTGCTTCTTAACGAAGAGTTCGCCGGCGCGAGCCTTGGGCGGAGGTAACAGCGTGCCATTGGGAGAGTCGGGCGTGTTCTCGAGGCCTTCGTTGGAGCCGTAGACGCCGACCAGCATCTCGACCTTGTCGTAATAAGGGGCGACGTCTTCGTAGCTAATCGGCCAGTCGAAGCCGAGTCCATCACGGGAGTAAGGTTTGAAGTCGTAAGGACCATTACGAAGCGAGATGCGCCCCCAGTGATTCGTACGGCCGCCGAGCATGCGCGGGCGCCACCACTTGAAATGGGTCTTCGGATCCGCGGAAGCCTGGGTGTAAGGTTCGTTCGGGACTTCCCAGCCGCCATCGACCGTCGCATCGGTGAAGCCGAATGGCTTCTCCCGCGTGCTCATGCCGCGTAAGGGCATCTGGCTCGGAATCTGGAACATCGGGGTCTCGGTGACCGGGTCGTAGTTGCGACCAGCCTCGAGCATGAGGACTTTCACGCCATTCATGGTGAGCGTGTAGGCGGACTGACCGCCACCTGCGCCGGAACCGACGACAATCACGTCGTAGATGGGCTGCAGGTCTTTTTCGGAGATGATGGCCATGGGAATGTGAAGTGAGATTACTTGGAAGTGCGGAACTGCCAAACTTCATCGAAGAATCCAGCGTCCTCGACCTTGCCAGGATTCTGGGTGTCAGGCGCGGTGTTCAGGTCGACGACGGCCCAATCCGGCAGCTTGGCAATCTGGCGAGCATTATTGAGGTAGTCGTATTCGCGGTAGGTGAAGCCGCTGTTAATGACGACGTACTTCTGCGGGTTGAGCGGATTAGGATAGATGAGGATCGGGGCGTGATCGCCGGCAGCGTAGGTCTTGCCGTTGACGACGAGTTTCTCGGCGGTCCAAATGATCGGGAGCTTGGCCACGATCTTCGCGAGCAAGGCGTTGGAGGAAGGATCGCCCCAGAGGATGAGGTTACTCTTGGCGATGTCCTCGTCCTTGACCTGGGCATCGTTCTTCACCGGAGCGAGACCGCGGAACTGACGACGCCATTCAAAGACGGCGCGATCCATCTCGGACTTCACCCAGCCGCCGACCTTGGCGTTGAGAGGCTGACCGGTGGGAGCGACGAAAGTGAACGCGTCCATGAAGGCGTCATCGACCGGGCCCGAGAGGCCATGCTTCTTGGCTAGGAGGGTTTCATCGGGACCAGCAGAGAGAGCCCACTTGCCGTTCACGCGGGAGAACTTGGCGGTCCAAGAACGTTCAGAGGTGGCCCGGACGGCTTCGATGTCCTGGCCGTCGATTTTTACAAAGGTCGTTTCGCGGACGGACTGGGGTGCGAAGCCGGCGGGCATGTCGAGGGTCAGCGCGGCGACATTCTTGGTCTGGACGACGACGTGGCGCTCATCGATGACCTTGGCGTCGACCCGGGCCGGCTGCCAATGGCTCTCGAGGCGATCGACCTGCACCCAGTGCATGCGATTGTAACGGAGGAAGTACGTCACGAAGCTGACCTCCCTAGGCATGCGATTGCGGCCAGCGGCGGCGATGATGTCGAGGCGGCGCTCGACTTCGGCGAAGGCTTCGGGGTGGAACTTATGAGCGGTCTTGGGACCGATGATGTGCGTCAGCTCAACGTTCTCCTTGGCGAGATAACGCGCCATGATGTCGGCGGCCTGCTTCTGTCCGTCAATCTCACCGCTGTAAGCGATGGTCGGGGCGTTGGTGAAATTCACGGCGACGTCGGTCGCATTATACCAAGCCCAGAGGGTCTTCTGCCAAGAGGGGATGCGATTCACTTCTTCGGACTGGAACACCTTCAGGAACTCAGGGGTCTCGGAGAAGCCGGCGCCAGGGCTAATCGCGCACCAGCGATCGGTGTAATGCGCGCCGAACTGCCAGACCGCGGCGCCACCCATCGAGAAGCCACGGATGAAGAGACGGTCGTCGTCGATATTGTAGCTCCTGCGGGCATGGGCGTAGGCCTCCCAGAGGTCGACCTCGCCCGCGAACTTGTTGGCGCAGCAGTAACGACCGTAAAGATGAAGCACCAAGCGATTGGTCGCCGGGATCTGGCCGACGTTCGCTCGGCGGTCTTTAAGGAAGGCGAGTTCGCTCAGGGTTTCTCCGCGGCCGTGACACCAGAAGTCGAGACGCGAGAGCGAACCAGAATAGTTATCCGGGATGACCATACCGTAGGGCTGGACGGACCCATCGATCTTCGAACGGTAGCCGCGTACGACCAGACCCGTCTGACGCGTCCACGGGGTCTCGCCCTTCAGGAACGAAGCCGCGCGCGCCTTGCCTTCGGCGATAAGGTCGTGAGCGACCTTGAATTCAGCCTTGTTGAAATACTCGTTATATTTACCGGCCCAATCCGTCGCCTTGTGGAAGATTTCCAAGTCGGGCAGGAATTCCTCGAGACGTGGGTTCTTCGCCTGAGCCTTGGCGGCGGCGTCGATGGCTGTACGCAATTCGGCCAGCTCCTTGGCCAGCGACACCTTGTCGGCTTCCGGCAAGGCCACGGCCTTGTCGGTCGGCGGGATCGGACGGACAGCTGTCGGGATATTGTCCTTCGGGCCATCGGCCAAAGCCACGGCGGCAAAAAGGGAAAGGAGCAGGAGGGAGCGCATTCGGGTATAAATAATAGAAGGCCTTGGGCAGGTCTTTCTGGGGTGTCCAAGGTCTAGACTACGACCCACTAGACCGACAAGTGTTCCTTCTAGCGAGATAACGACACGAATGGGGCCGGGCGGCCATTTTCCTCGCCTCCGCCCTTCCCCTTCCTCACATCTCCGGGCAATGG
>JBAXMD010000073.1:0-8363 GCA_037134475.1 Verrucomicrobiota bacterium
GCCTTGAGCGCGAGCTTCACGATCTCGCCGTAGTCGGAGACTTCGCCTTTCTCCATCCACTCACGACGGCATTCCTGGAGCACCCAAAGACCGACAAGATTTTTGAGGAATCGCGAGGTGCCGCCAAAACCGACTTCATTCGTATACTTCGCTTTGCGTACGGTCTCATTGACGAGCGGCTTCGGGAGTTCGAGTCCGATGAGAGACCAGGTGCCGGAGGAAAGGTAGGCCCAATCGTCGCCCTTGGTGGCAGGCACCGCGGCGACCGCGGCGGCGGTGTCATGCGCGCAAGTTGTGACCACCTCGGCTTTGCCCAAGCCGGTTTCCTTGGCGAGATACGGCAGCATCTTACCGAGCTTCACGCCAGGGGCGACGGGCTTGGGGAAGATGTGCTTCGGGATGCCAAGCTTCTTCAGCACCGGCCAGGCCCAATCACGCTTACGGGTGTCCCAGCACTGGCTGCCGGAGATCAGGGTCTCTTCGGCGCGAGCTTTCCCGGTCAGGAGCCAGGTGATGTAGTCGCCGATGAGCAGGAACTTGTCCGCGAACTGGAGCATCTCCGGGCGGTTCTCGGCGTCGTCGAACAGTTGGTAAAGCGTGTTGATCGAGATCGAGGCGATACCGGTTCCTTCGAAGATCTCCTTCTGGGAGAAACGGCGCATCGCCAATTCATAAGACTTGAAGCTGCGTTCATCGCGATAGGTGAACGGGAGCGAGAGCAAGGGACCATCTCCCTTGAGCAGGACATAGTCGACGCCCCAGGAGTCGCAGGCGATGGACTTGATCGGGCCGAGCTTGGCGCCCTTGGCGAGGCCGATGCGGATTTCGCGGAAGATACGGATGATGTCCCAGCGGAGCGTGCCGTTCGCGGTGATGGCACCGTTGGAGAAACGGTGGATCTCCTTCATGGTGAACTTCCCGGCCTTCAGCTGGCCGAGGATGACGCGCCCGGATTCGGCTCCGAGGTCGATGGCGAGGTAATTGGACATGGTCAAAAGGGGCAGGGGAGGGGGTGAAAGGTCACATTCCGAGCATCTTCTGGCGATAATGCTCATCGGGGCGGCCGGCGATGCGTTCGCACTGGGCGGAGGTAAGGAAGACTGGGCCACCCATGGCGGCGGCACCGACAAAGATCTCGGCGGCTTTCTCGGCCATGAGCAGTGAGCCTAGGACGGCCTTGGGGGAGGAGCCGACGGCGATGATACCGTGGTTTTGAAGCAGGATTATTTTGGGGTCACGTCCGGTGCGTTTGACGAAGGACACGACTTCACGGCGGATGGCCTGAGAAAGACCGAGACCGGGTTCGGCATAAGGCACGAAGACCGACTCCACGCCGCACATCACGATCTCATCCGGACAAGCGCGTTTCTCGGCGAACTCACGCGCACGCGGCGAACACAGGATTTGGTTCACGGCAATCGCATGGACGTGGCCGACGCAGCGTACGCCGGGCAGGGTGAGCAGGTAGGCGTGGAAGAGGGCTTCGATCGAAGGCTTCTTGGAAGCCGGATCAACGCGGGCGGCGAGCAAGGCCTGGTCGACCTCGACATCCGTCGCCGCCGTGGCGTCCAATAAAGGTAGCAGACGTCCGAAGGCGCATTGGGTGACGTCGGTTTCTTTGAGCGATGCGAGATTGGAACCCGATGCCTTGACCGCGAAGGTATCATCATCGAGCCGCACCGAAGTGTTACCTTCGCCCAAGATGGCCATGCGCAGGCGCTCGCCGCCCAACTGATGGGACAGTTCTAGCAATGACTGGATTACGTCGGCGGACATTCCTCGGTGAGCGAGGGAGCTTAGAGGGCGGTCAGGACGCGCTCAGGCAGCAGCTTGACCTTGGCTTTCTGGACGGAGGCGGCATCCGCGTCGGTGACCAGGAAAAGGGAGCTGACGTCACGGGTCACGGCACAGGGTCCGCCACGGCCGAGTTTTACCTTATTCATGCAGATCAAGACTTCATCGCTACGACGAATGACTTCGCGCTGCTGATGGGAGATGTCGCGCTGAGAATTCCAGAGGCCGTTTTCATCGATACCTTCGGCGCCGAGCAGGGCCACGTCGAAGTTCCAGCGGGCGACTTCTTCAAGGGTGCGATCGCCGGCGACCATCGCATGGCGGGTCAGGAACAGGCCGCCCGGGATATAGACTTCGACACCAGGTAAGCACGAGATCAGTTGCGCGGTCGGTAGGCACGTCGTCACGATTTGCAGGTCGGGGACGCCGGCGGATGCAATGGCTTCCGCGGCGAAGAAGATCGTCGAACCCGAGTCGAGGTAGACGGTCATGCCGGCCTTGATACGGGAGGCGGCCAAGTTGCCAATCTTGCGCTTAGCTTCGGCATCTTCGATCTTACGGTCGTCGAGGGGCGGGAAGTTGCGGTTGAAGTCCGAGAGCGCTCCGCCATGAGTACGGGTGATGCGACGCTGGTTCTCGAGTTCGGTCAAATCGCGGCGCGCCGTCGCCTCGGAGACGTTGAACTGTTTGCAGATCTCCAGGACAGGGACGTATCCGACTTTGGAGAGAAGTTTGGCGATCGCCTCGCGGCGTGCTTCAATGATGTGGCGGGCTACTTTCATAAAGTCGGAGCTAGATTGGTTGGGGGAAGTTCCGTTATGAGCGTATCCAATCGAGCAATCAATAACTCAATTCCATACGATTGTCGTCCGGGTCTATATTTCGCACAATATACATTATGTCTAATAGCGTAATGAACAATGATAAAAGCCTTTAAATACGTTAAAACGGTTTTAACTTGGGTTAAATCACCGCTTTCTTATCTTTTCGGCCACCACCCCATGAACGCCCCCATTCGCTCATATTGCCTTTGCGGGTTGGCTTGGGCGCTGTTTTCAACGGGTTTTGTCGGTTGTAGTACCACGACCAAGCCAGAAACGAAGCCGCCCCTGATTGAGCCGAAGTTCACAGGCCTGGTCATCGAGCAAGGTCCAGGGTCACTCGGAGCCGAACCGCGCAAGGAACCAGTGACCTGTCTGATTCTCCACCATACGGCGGGCTCCCTGCCCTCCTCCTTGGATATCCTCCAGGGCAAGGATCCGAAGCATAAGGTCGGGGTCCATTACCTGGTCACCGACGAACCTAAGCCCCGGGTCATCCGCATGGTGCCCGAGAACTTGGCAGCCTACCACGCCGGCAAGAGCGCGTGGGGTAAGCTGACCAACCTGAACCAGAACTCAATCGGGATCGAAATCATCAACTACGACGGCAACGTCTATCCGTACTCCGACGCTCAGGCCGAGATCATCTTCGCGCTCTGCGACGAGATTATTCGTCGACACGACATCAAGCCGTGGAACGTCCTCGCACATTCCGACATCGCGATAGGTCGTAAGGTCGACCCCGGTTCAAAGTTTCCATGGGCCAATCTCGCCTCGCTCGGAATCGGTGCGTGGCCGTTGCCCAATGAGGTAGCTGATAATCTGTCGAAGAAGCGCAAGCTCGCTCCGAACTATGTCCGTGGGTTGCTGACGGCTTACGGTTACGTGCTCGAACCTGGCGACGCCGGACTCAAGCTCGGCGTCGAAGCCTTCCAGCGTCACTTCCGTCCGGCCAAGGTCGATGGATTAGTCGACAACGAGACCGTCGCCATCCTTGAGGCCCTGCTCCGCCGCTATCAGCCCAAGTCTTACCGCGAAGCCAAGTTCAAGCCTTGAGCTGCACGCCGAAGAACCGCAGCACCTTGTTGGCGTAGCCACGTAACAAGTCGCGCTCTGGGTAGCCCAGTTTGTCGAGGTAGATGGCGTAGAAGACCATGCCGGCCAGCCCGGCGACACCCATCGAGACGATGAGGTTCAGTTTCTCTCCCAGATGTCCGGTCAGGACGATGTGCAAGAAGCTGTAAACCTTGAAGGCGATGATCGCGAGGACACCGGACCCGAAGAAGACTTGGATGGCGGGCTTCAGGAGGCTTTCCGTCAGAAACTCCGGCGCATGCTTCTTCAGATAATGCCTGAGGACGAGGTACTGCCAAATCGTCGAGATGGCGTTCGCTAAGGCGAGCCCTTCGACGCCCTTGCCCATCCAGACGGCCACGAGCGAACCCACGGCGTTCACGACCAACGCATGGAGGGCGGCGATCAGCGTGACCTTGGTCTGGCCGGCCACATTCAAGGCGCGGGTGACGATGGAGATCATCGCGTAGAACGGCATGGCGATCGCGAACAACACCAAGAGATTGCTCGTCGCCAGGCAATTGCCAGCGTTGAAGCGACCGTACTGGAACAACAGCTGGACGATGGGCACGGCCAAGGCGGCGAGCCCGAAGGCGGCGGCGACGTTGATCGCCAGGATCAGGCGCATGCCTCGACCATAGTTCCGGGCGAGCGCCGGGACATCGCGGCTGGCGAAGGCGGTGGCGAGCGCCGGAAAGATCACCACGGCGATCGAGGCCGAGAACAATCCGATGGGGAGCTCGACGATGCGGTTGGCGATGTAGTAATACATCAGGCCGGCGTCGCTGACCTTGAAGGCGATGCCCCGGGAGACCAACACGTTGACTTGTTGCACGCCGGCTCCCAGGGCGGCGGGAAGGAACGCGATGCTCAAGGTCTTCCAAGCGGTTTCATCGGTATGCGTCAGGCTTGGGCGCCAGCCTTCCTGCCGCAGACCCCAGAGAGGAATCATCAACTGGAAGGCACCCCCGACCAAGGCGCCGACGCAGAGCCAGACGGCCTTGCCCATGTCGGTCGTGGCAAGGTTGTCGCCGAAGACCCCGAGACCGACGATCATGCAAAGGTTGAGCACGCCTGAGGCGATCTCGGCCAGACCGAAGCGTCCACTCAGGTTGACCGCCGACGTGAATAGCGCCGCGATGCAGATCAGCGGCATGTAAGGCATGCAGATGGCGGTCAGGATGGCCGCCGAGCTGTCGACGGGTCGGATCAGCGCCCAGAGCAAAGCCGAGCCGATGCCGAGCATCGTCAGGCCAATCATCCATGGGAAGACCTTCCGGAGGACGAAGTTCAGGAAACCGAAAGCGGCGGACTTGCCGTCCTTGACGGACTTGTCGGCCAGCACCGGCACGATGGCGGCGGTCAGCGCGCCCTCGCCCAGCAGTCGCCGGAACAGGTTCGGAATCTGGAACGCCAAGATGAAGGCCGAGCCGATGGCCGAAGCACCGAAAATGGCCGCGGTCAATTGATCACGGAATAGGCCGAGGACACGCGAGACCATCGTCCAGGAGGCGGTCTTCGCCATGGCCTGGTACTGGCGCGTCTGCTCAGTCATGACCTCAGGGCTGGATGGCGCGCATGCCTTCTTCGAGCACAGCACGGAGCGCGGGAATCAGGTCGGTGCGAGGTACTTCGGCTTCGGAGCGATCAGCGAGGCTGCGCACCTTGGCGACACCCTTGGCGACTTCGCTGCCACCATAGATGAGGGCATACTTTGCGCCGGCGACTTCGGCGGACTGGATGAGCTTCGGGAACTTACCGTCCTTGAGATTGTATTCCACGCGGAAACCGGCGCGACGCAGGTTAGCGATGTCTTCGAGCGCGGCGTTACGGGCGTCGTCGCCGAGGATCATGACATAGAAGTCAGGCCCATCAGCGTATGCCGGGATGAGCTTCTTGAGTTCAAGCAGGTCGCGCAGCGTGACGTCACCCATGCCGAACCCGACGGCTGGTAGGTCAGGTCCGCCAAGCTTCTTGACCAAGGCGTCGTAGCGACCACCGCCAGCAAGGGCGCGGGCTTCGCCGCCGGTCTCGAAGGCTTCGAAGACGAAGCCGGTGTAATAAGCCAGACCGCGGACAATGGTGAGGTCGATAGCGACGCATTCGCCAAAACCCATGGTGGTGAGCGTGCCGAGGAGATGCTTCCATTCGACCAGACGTTCGGTCATCGCGACATCGCCGGCGGCGAGCTTCTCGAGGTCGGCCAGGGACTTCGTATTGGCGAAGCCGCGGGCGGCTTCGAGGGTCTTGACCGGATCTACTTCGGTTCCGGTGAGGGCCGCCGTCATGGCGTCCAGCAGGTCCTTGGGCGCGCCGCGTTCCAACTTATCGACCACACCAAGCACGGCGGCGGCCTGAGCCTCGGGCACGCCGAGGCTGCCGAGGTAGCGGAACCAAAGAGTGCGGTCGGAGACACGGATGCGGAAATCCTGCTGCGTCAGGCCGAAGCCGAGCAGGCAGTCCGCGCACAGGGCGATGATTTCGGCGTCGGCCGCAGGGCCGGCTTCGCCGAGCAAGTCGGCGTTGAGCTGATAAAAGGCACGGAGACGGCCCTTCTGGGGCTTCTCGTAGCGGTAGTTCTCGCCGATCGCGAACCAGCGGATCGGCTTGGGCATACCGTTCGCCTTGGCGCCGACCATGCGGGCCAGCGACGGCGTCATCTCGGGGCGTAGGCTGACCTTACGACCACCCTTGTCCTCGAAGTTAAAGAGCTGGCGGACGATCTCCTCGCCCGACTTCTCGGTGAAGAGTTCCAGCGGCTCGAGTACCGGGGACTCCCATTCGCGGAAGCCATAGCGACGGCAGGCGCGGCGCCAGACGTCCATGACATGGCCAAGGACGGCGCGGTCTTCAGGATAGAACTCCCGGAAACCGGGGAGCGTTCGAATATCGGACATCGCGAAGCGGAATTACTGAGCGGGCTTCTCGACGTCGAATGACTTCAGCTTGGCCTTCAGTTCCTTGCCGGCCTTGAACTTGATCACCGCACGCTTCGGGATGACGACATCCGTCTCTGGTCGATTCGGGTTACGGCCGATGCGGCTCTTCCGGACCTGAACCTGGAAGACGCCGAAGTTGCGGAGCTCGACGTCACGACCCGCGAGCAGCGCCTCGCTGATGGCATCGAGGGTCATCTGGACCGATTCGCGGATGTGCTTCTGGGGGTAGCCCTTGTCCGTGAAAATCTTGAGGACGATGTCGCGCTTGGTGAGGTTGTTGGACATGACGTTGGGTAAGTGTTGATGGACAAAGGCATGGGAAAGCGGCCGTGGCAATACCACACCCGAAAAACCTTACTCCAGGTTCTGGACCTGCTCCCGGATGCGCTCGATCTCGGTTTTCGCCTCCAAAACCAGCTTGGTCGTGGCGATTTCCGAGGCCTTGCTACCAATCGTGTTCACTTCGCGCAGGAGTTCCTGAACGAGGAAATCGAGCTTTCTTCCGCAGTTAGGCTGCCCGAGTTCTGTCGAAAACTGGGCGACATGGCTTTTTAAGCGGACGACCTCTTCGGTGATATCCGAACGGTCGGCAAAGAGCGCGAGTTCTTTGAGGACGCGCTCATCGGTCACGTCTAAGCTCAGTCCGGCATCCTTGAGTCGCTTGAGCATCGCGTCCCGGTGGCGGACGGGAGCGGCCTTCTCAGCGAGCTCCATTCCAGCGACCATGGAGGTCATCTTGGCGAGACGTTCGTTCAGGTCCTTGGCCAAGGCGGCCCCTTCGGCCAGGCGCATGACGACAAGATTCTGCAGGGCTTCTTCGAAGGCGGACCTTACAGCCGACTCAGCTTCGATGAAATCAGGGAGTGCGACCGACGGACGTCGGCTGTTCTCGGCGAGGCGTAGCAACAGTTCACCATCCGCCGTCAGCTTCATGCCGCAGAGCAAGGCAATCCGGGCAAGTTCATCAAGGCTTTTGGCGACCGCTTCATGATCCCATTGGCGCGTGGTCACCGAGGCGGCGGCCTGCGTGATGCGGGCGGTGACTTTGCCGCGCTGCAGACGGGTGCGAATCCAAGTGGAAGCCACGGATTCAAGGGCCGGCCAAGCTTCGGGACCGAAGACCGAGACCTGAAGGTTCTTCTGATTGACCGTAGCGATCTCGACCGAAAGGCGCGCGCCGGGGAGATTAATCTCCGCTCGGCCGAAGCCCGTCATCGAGGAAGCGGCCATGATCAGAGCTTGATCTCGGTGCCCATGGCGCGCGCGGCGCTCCACACGTCCTTATCGCCCCGACCGGAAAGATTGATGATCACGACCTGATCCTTGGGCAAGGATGCTGCGAGTTTCACGCCATGCGCGACGGCATGGCTGGTCTCGAGCGCGGGGATGATACCTTCTTTATGCGAGAGTAGCTGGAAGGCTTCGAGGCATTCGCTGTCAGTCGCGTGAGCGTAGTCCACGCGACCCATTTCACGGTAATAAGAATGCTCCGGACCCACGGCGGCATAATCGAGTCCAGCGGAGACGGAATGGGTTCCTTCGATCTGACCTTCTCCGTCCATCAGGATATTCGTCATGCAACCCTGCAGGACGCCGAGACGCCCACCCGCGAACCGCGCAGCGTGCTCACCTTTGCTGATGCTACGACCGCCGGCTTCGACGCCGATGAGGCGGACGCCAGGTTCGTCGAGGAATTCAAAGAAAGCACCGATGGCATTGGAGCCGCCGCCGACAC
>JBAXMD010000074.1:0-8207 GCA_037134475.1 Verrucomicrobiota bacterium
CGGAGCGATTCGCCGGTGGTCGTACGGTAGGCGTGTTCGAGTTCGGTGAACATGCCTGTCCAGACGGCCTCGACAAGTTTGCGGCCCTTTGCCGGAGGGAGTTGGAACTTACGCTTGGGATCGCCGTGGAGAAGTAACTCGCGCACGGCCTTAGGCAGGTCGCGCCACGGGGTCTTGAGGTCGAAAGGTACCTGCTCGGCGAGCGCGCGGGTAATCGCGTTGCGGCGGATGAGCGTCTTGCGGGTCGCGCATTTCCAAGGCTTCACGACGCCGTCATGAATCGACAGGGCTTCGTCGCGGATGGAGAGGCTTTCCTGAAAGCGCATCTGTCGGCCGAGACCACCGCAGTCGGGGCAGGCGCCTTCGGGATGGTTGTGCGAGAGGGCGCGGGGGCTGATGGGCTCGTAGCTCTCGCCACAATGTTCGCAGGCGAGGTGGAGCGAGAGCACGTGTTCTTCCCAGAGTCCGTCTTTCTCGGCGAGCACGCTCGCGCGGTGACGGCCTTCGCGGAAAGCGAGTTCGAGGGAGTCGGCGAGTCGGCTGCGCTGGTCGGGGCCCGCGACGATGCGGTCGACCACGACGTCGAGCTGCTTGGACTCGCGGCCGGTGAGTAGGCCGGCGGCTTCTTCGAGCGTGGCGACGGTACCATCCACGCGGACGCGGGAGAAGCCACGTCGTCCGAGGTCGGCGGCGGCTTCGAGGAGGACGGAGGGCTTATCCTTGGCGACGGGGGCCACGACCATCAGGCGGGTGCCGGCGGGGATGCCTTCGAGGGCCAGCAGGTTGTCGTCGAGCGAACGGCGGCGGACCGGTTGGCCGTCCTTCAGGCAACGGCGGTCGCCCGCGATGATCCAGAGCGGGCGGGCGTGGTCGGCAATCTCGGTGAGGGTGGCGACCGTCGAGCGGGGGTTGGTGTTGCCGCCGGTCCGCTGGGCGATGGCAATGACGGGGGAGAGGCCCCGGATGAAGTCCACATCGGGCCGCGGGGCCGAATCCAGCATCCCGCGGGCCTTGGCGGAGAGAGATTCAAGGTATTGGCGGCTGCCCTCGGCGTGGAGAGTGTCGAAGGCCAGGGAAGATTTACCCGATCCGCTGACCCCCGTGATGACGGTCAGCTGATAACGGGGGATGGTCAGTTCCACGTCCTTCAGGTTGTGGGTGCGGGCTCCCTTGATGTGGATGGGCGGGTTCAGGACAGAGGACCATACTCCGTCCGCCCTCGGGGAGAAGGCGGAAGTGGGCGGCCGTTAATAAGTCATCCCTTAATCCGCTTTTACCTCTTTCGGTAAAGTGTCAGCCTGCAGGGATGCCACGCCTCTTTCTTGCCCTGCTGATCCTGTTCACCGCCCGCGCTTCGGCCGACAAGCTTGAACCGCGTGTCCTCTTCCTCGGCGACAGCATCACCTATGGCGGTAATTGGACGGTCTACGTCGAGTCTGCGATCCGCGCGCAGAAGGGCATGGGTCGCGCGACGATCGTGAACATGGGTCTCTCGAGCGAGACGACTTCGGGTCTCTCCGAACCCGGCCACGCCGGCGGCAGCTTCCCGCGTCCTGATCTGCATGAGCGTCTCGGCCGCGTGCTCGCGCAATTCAAGCCGACGCTCGTCGTCGCCTGCTATGGTATCAACGACGGCATCTATCAGCCGCTCGATGCTTCGCGTCAGCTCGCCTTCCAGGATGGCATCATCAAGCTACGCCTCGCCTGCATCCGCGCCGGCGCGCAGATCGTCGTCGTCACGCCTCCGCTGTATGCTCCTGATAATCGCGCGAAGGATGCGATCAACTACGACGGCGTGATGGAAGCCTACGGCGCGTGGCTGGTCGCACAGCGTTCCGCTGGTTGGCAGGTCATCGACATTCATCCATTGCTGCATCAGTCGGTCGACGCCGCGAAGAAGGCCGATCCGACTTTTATTTACGCGAGAGACAATCTCCACCCGGGCGAACAGGGGCATCTCTTCATGGCGAAGGCCGTGTGGACGTCGCTCGCTCCGATGATGAAATGGAAATCTGACGTCGCGTTTGCCGAAGGCGCCAAGCTCAAGCCGTTGCGCGATAGCTCGACTCTCTTGCGCGATGCCTGGCTCACTCAGACCGGCCACAAGCGTCCGGGGGTGAAGGGTGGCCTACCGGTGGCCGAGGCGGAGGCCCGTTCGGATGGCCTCATTGGCGAATACCTCAAAAAATAGGGGTTTTACGGTTTCAGGGGGTGGGGCTATTGCTCAAGAAACACCCCTCCGACACGAAACCGTAACAATTGTGTGGGATGATGCGTCTGTTTCCAACCACATGCACACCTCCCTCAAGTCTCTCGCGCTGCTCGCTCTCACGGCGACCGTCGTCTCCGCCCAGTCTGCCGCCCCGGCCGCCGCCGAAGTCGTCACGGTCGACGCCAAGCTCCCTGACTACGCCGTTTCCTCCGGCGTCTCGGGTAACCTGAACTCCGTGGGTTCCGACACTCTCAACAACCTGATGACCTTCTGGAGCGAAGCCTTCAAGGGCAAGTATCCTAACGTCAACATCCAGGTCGAAGGAAAGGGATCGGGCACCGCTCCCGTCGCCCTCACCTCCGGCGCCGCCCAGGTCGGCCCGATGAGCCGCGAGATGAAGTCCTCTGAAGTCGCCGGTTTCGCCGGTAAGTTCGGCTACAAGCCGACCAAGGTTCCGGTCGCCATCGACGCCCTCGCGGTCTTCGTCCACAAGGACAACCCGATCAAGGGTCTCTCGATCTCCCAGGTCGACGGCATCTTCTCCTCCACCCGCAAGTTCGGTGGCCAGGACATCAGCACCTGGGGTGACGCCAAGCTCACCGGCGCCTTCGCCGGCAAGACGATCTCGGCCTTCGGTCGCAACTCCGCTTCCGGTACCTACGGCTTCTTCAAGGACAAGGCCCTGAAGAACGGCGACTACAAGTCTTCCGTCAAGGAACAGCCCGGTTCGTCTTCCGTCGTCCAGGGTGTCGCTTCCGACCTCGGCGCCGTCGGTTACTCCGGTATCGGCTACCGCACCTCCGGCGTCCGCCCCCTCCCGCTCGCCCTCGGTTCCGGTGCCGACTACATCGAGCCTAGCTATGCTAACTGCCTCAACGGCACTTACCCGCTCGCTCGCTACCTGTACGTCTACGTCAACAAGGCTCCTTCCAAGGACATGGACAAGCTGACCAGCGAGTTCATCACCTTCATCCTGTCGAAGCAGGGCCAGGAAATCACGATCAAGGACGGCTACTACCCGCTGCCGGCTGATGTCGCCGTCGAAGGCCGCACCGCGCTCAAGTACTACAGCGCCGAATAAGTTTGGTCTCGAAATCGTACCGTCGCCACCACGCCCTTCGGGGTCGGTCTGAAAAGCGCGACGGTACGGTCTCGGGTCCTCCCAAGGCGGGGTCTCCCCGCCTTGCCCATTCTTAGAGCCAAAGACGACAGACCGTATCCCGATGGAAACTTCCGACAAAAAGCCCGCTCCCGTGCCCGCACCCGAGTCGCGTTTTACGGTAAGTCCCATGACCCTGGCCGCCGATCGGTGGATGGGTCGCCTGATCCGCTTCGGCGGAGTCGGCGTGGTGCTCGCGGTCTTCGGGATGTTGGCCTTCCTGATCTTCCAAGTCTTCCCGCTGTTCACCGGCGCCAAGGTCACAGCGGTCGGATCTCTCTCGGTTCCAGCGAATGCCGCCGCCTTCGGCGAAGATGAATACGGCGACTTCCCTTATGTCGTCCTCGCTGATGGCAAGGTCGTCTTCCAGCGCGCGTTGGACGGTGCCAAGGCGCACGAGTGGGCTCCCTCGCTGGGCGACCTGCGCGTCACTGCGGTTCGCAGCTACCCTCGCGCGGGCCTAATCTTCCTCGGACTCTCCGACGGCTCCGTGCAGGAACTGCAAGTCGCCTATCGCTCGACCTTCGACGCCGCCGGCAAGCGCGCGATCGAGCCGGTCGTCACGCCGCTCGCTCCGGTCGCGATCGGCAAGCCGGGCGTTCCCTGTCTCGAGGTTTGGAACGCCAAGGGCTCGCAGTCACGCTTGATGGTCGTCCGTCAGGAAGCCGCTGGCAAGCCACTGCTCACCGCGGTCCGTCTCACCGAACGTAAGGGTCTCGGCGGCAAGGCCCGCGTGACCGTCAGCCCTCCTTTCGTGGTCGCCGCGGACGCCGCCTCGATCGAAAAGGTTTTGCTCCCTTCGACGGCGGAGTCCCTTATCGTCGTCGGGAAGTCCGGCGAAGTCCGTACCTACGCCGACGACGGAGCGGCTTTCGCTTTCCTGCAGTCGTTCGTGCCGTTCAAGGATTCCAAGGACCCGGCCGTGGCTTCCGCTGGGCTGATCTTCGGTAATGTCTCGGTAGTCTTCGTCGGCCGTTCCGGCGAACAACAAGTCTGGTCGATGTATCCGCAGGCCCAGCCGGACGGCAAGAGCCTGCGCCGCTGGGGTAAAATCCATGACGGCGAGGCGCTCGCCGGCGCTGGTGAAGGCGTCTACGCCGCCGAAGGCAACAAGTGCTACCTCGCGGTCGCGGGTGGCAAGTTGCAGATCCGCAACATGACTACCGGGTCTCTCCGCTGGGAAGGTGACGCGCCTTCCGGCTCGATCCGTCAGCTGGCCTTTGCCGGCAACTACGACCGGTTCACTGCGCTCTCCGCCGACGGCAAACTCCATCGCTGGAGCATCGTCGATCATCACCCGGAATCCTCCTGGGCAGCTTTCTTTGGCAAAATCTGGTACGAAGGCGCCTCTGGTCCGGACTACACCTGGCAGTCGAGCGCCGGCTCCGATGAGTTCGAGGCGAAGTATTCGCTCATCCCTCTTTTCTACGGCACGGTTAAGGGTACGTTCTACGCGCTGCTCTTCGCTTTGCCGATCGCCTTGACCGCGGCGATCTATGTCTCCCAGTTCCTCCGTCCGGAATACCGCCAGGTCGTGAAGCCGGTGATGGAGATCATGGCTTCGCTGCCTTCCGTCGTGTTGGGTTTCCTCGCCGGCCTCTGGCTTGCCCCGTTGGTCGACCCTCGCCTGATCTCTCTATTCTGCGCCGTCGGCATCCTCGCTCCGGCGGCCCTGTTCGCCGGCTTCCTCTGGTCCGCGCTGCCGCAGCCGGTCCGCCGCCAGGTGAAGCCAGGTATGGAGTTCCTCTGGTTGTTACCGTTCCTCGCACTCTGCGCCTTCGCCGCTTGGAAGTCCGGTCCCGCCGTCGAGGCCGCCTTCTTCACCGTCAAGGATACCGCGAGCGGTCTGCCGATCGCCGACTTCCGTGAGTGGTGGCGCCAGACGACCGGAGCGACCTACGATTCGCGTAACTCCCTTGTGGTCGGTTTCGTGATGGGCTTCGCGGTCATCCCGATCGTCTTCACGATCGCAGAAGACGCGCTCTCGAATGTGCCCAACTCCTTGGTCTCCGGCTCCCTCGCCCTCGGCGCCAGCCGCTGGCAGACGGTCTGGAGCGTGGTGGTTCCCACCGCTATCTCGGGTATCGTCTCGGGTATCATGATCGGCTTCGGCCGCGCGATCGGTGAGACGATGATCGTCGTGATGGCCACGGGTAATACCGCGGTGATGGAGTCCAATCCTTTCAGCGGCATGCGTACGCTCTCCGCCAACATCGCGGTCGAGCTGCCCGAGGCCGCCGCCGGCCATACCCACTACCGCGCTCTGTTCCTCGGCGCCTGCTGCCTCTTCCTGCTCACCTTCGTGATCAACACCCTCGCGGAAGTCCTCCGCCAGCGCCTGCGTGAGCGCTACAAAGTCGTCTGACCATGGCCTCCTCTACCGATAGCAGCACGCCCCGCGGCGAAGCCTTCGTCTGGTTCACAGGCCTCGGCCTCATCATCGGCCTAGGCATGGTCATTGGCCTGCTTTCCTTGGTGATCTTCAACGGTATCACGGTCTTCTGGGCACCTCAGGTGCCGGTCGCCCAGGTCGACGACGGCCGTACGCTTATCGGTCAGCTGGCGCAGCGCCGCGTCCGCGCCGGTTCGCCTGCGGACAATCCTCGCTATGAGCTCCAGTATCAGGTGGGCCTGCGCGAACTGAACGGTAATTCCTACCTCTGGGTCGACGAAGCCAAAATCAAGTCCGAGAGTTTTCCTGCCGACGTCCTCGGCCTGGAGCGCGTCGAGAACGGACCAGCCTTTGTCCGCCCGCAGTCCCTGCGTAAGTCCGATGGCAAGGTGATCCCCGCTACGGACGCGGCTTTTGAAGACGCCTTCCAGGCGGAAGTCGCCGCCGCCGCGGTGGTCCGTGAGAAGTTGATCGAGATCACTCGCCATCGCATCGGCGACATCAATGGCGAGATGGACAAGGCCCGCGTGGCCCTGCGTCGCGCCGAAGACCTGAAGCTCGCCGACGAGATCACCTCCCGCCGCCGCCAGATCGCCGGCCTCGAAGAACGTTTCGCCACCTTGCAGGCCGAAGCCAAGAAGGTCGTCGAGGGCGGCGCGGTCGCTACGCTCATCTCCAAGGATGCCTCGAACCGCGAGGTCGTCGTCCCGCTCACCCAGGTCATCCGTGCTTGGTTCCCCAATCGCCTTGATACGTGGGGTCGCGTGAAGCTCTTCTTCTCCCGTCTCGGCGAGTTCGTCTTCGATGAGCCCCGCGAGGCCAACACCGAAGGCGGCCTGATGCCCGCGATCTTCGGCACGCTGGTCATGACCGTCTTCATGAGCCTACTGGTCACGCCCTTCGGCGTCATCACGGCCATCTATCTCCGCGAATACGCCCAGCAGGGCGCCGTCCTGCGCATCGTGCGCATCAGCGTCAACAACCTCGCCGGCGTGCCCTCCATCGTCTTCGGCGTCTTCGGCCTGGGTTTCTTCGTCTACGTGCTCGGTGGCTCGATCGACCAGCTGTTCTTCGCCGACCAACTGAAGTATAATAACAATACGCCAGTCTTCGGTACGGGCGGCCTGCTCTGGTGCTCCCTGACGCTTGCGCTGATGACGCTCCCGGTGGTCATCGTCGCGACCGAAGAAGCGCTGGCTGCCGTCCCGCGCGGCATGCGCGAAGCCTCCCTCGCCACGGGCGCCTCTAAGTGGCAGACGATCCGGGACATCCTTCTCCCGGCGTCCGCCCCGGGCATCCTGACCGGCGTCATCCTTGCCATGGCCCGTGGGGCAGGGGAGGTCGCTCCGCTGATGCTCGTCGGCGTCGTGAAGCTTGCCCCGACCCTGCCTTTCGACGGTACCGCCCCTTTCCTGCATATGGACCGCAAGTTCATGCACCTGGGCTTCCACGTGTATGACCTCGGCTTCCAGTCGCCGGACTCCGACGCCGCCCGCCCGATGGTCTTCGCCACCACGCTGCTGCTCATCGTCCTGGTCGTCTGCCTGAATCTTGGCGCGATAACGATTCGCAACCGCCTTCGCGCTCGCTTCAAGGGCGCCTCCTTCTAAAAACAAACTACCTCATGCCCCAAATCATGAACCCTCCTTCCTCCTCTCGTATCAAAGTCCGACCAGCCACCGAACGCGAAGGGCGCAAGGACTACATCAGCATCCGCGACTATGGTTTCTGGTATGGCCAGAAGAAGGCCCTCGACGCCATCTCTCTCGACATTCCGGAGCGCCAAGTGGTCGCTTTCATCGGCCCTTCTGGTTGCGGAAAATCCACGTTATTGCGCAACCTGAACCGTATGAACGACCTCGTCGATGACGTGCGCCATGAGGGTGATATCACCATCGGCGGACGTTCAATCTACGACGCGGGACTGGAAGTCATCTCCCTCCGCCGCCGTGTGGGCATGGTCTTCCAGAAGTCCAATCCCTTCCCGAAGTCCATTTTCGAAAACGTCGTCTACGCCCTCCGCGTGGTCGGCGTCCGCGACCGTGCCGTCCTCGAGGAAGCCTGCGAGACCTCGCTTCGTAAGGCCGCGCTCTGGGATGAAGTGAAGGATCGCCTCGACGACAGCGCCCTCGGTCTTTCCGGCGGCCAGATGCAGCGTCTCTGCATCGCGCGCGCCATCGCCAATCGCCCGGAGATCCTGCTGATGGACGAGCCGTGCTCGGCCCTCGATCCGATCGCCACGGGCAAGATCGAAGAGCTCATCCACGAGCTCAAGGACCAGTTCACCATCGTGATCGTGACCCACTCCATGCAGCAGGCCGCCCGCGTGTCGGATCGCACCGCTTTCTTCTACCTCGGCAAGCAAATCGAATACGACACCACCGAGAAAATCTTCATGAACCCGTCGCAGGCCCAGACCGAGGCCTACATCTCGGGCCGCTTCG
>JBAXMD010000075.1:0-8206 GCA_037134475.1 Verrucomicrobiota bacterium
GGCCAAGTCGAGAAGGCCGCGCAACTCGTGCGCGAGTCCGATCCGGAATTCATCGTCCTCAGCGGCGACGACTCCCTGACCCTACCCTTCGCCCAAGTCGGCGGCCAAGGCATCATCTCCGTCGCCTCGAACCTCATCCCGGGCCCGGTGGCCCAGCTCGCGAAGCTCGCGCGGACGAAGCAGTTCGCTGAAGCGAAGGTCCTGCACGACCAGCTGGCCGACATCTTCAAGACCCTCTTTGTCGAACCGAACCCGGTGCCCGTGAAGCATTGCATGATGCGCGCCGGCATCATCCGTTCCGACGAGGTCCGCCTGCCCCTCTGCGAGATGTCCGAAGCCAACCGCCTTCTGGTCGAGAAGGTCGCCGACGCCACCCTCGCCTCCCTCCGATGAGCCAGCCCATCCGCATTCTCCTCAATGGTGCCAAGGGCCGCATGGGCCTCGCTATCATCCACGTCGCCGCCTCCGAGAAGGCCGTCATCGCCGCCGGCGTCGACCAAGGCGACAACCTCGCCGCACACATCGGCGCGGCCGACGTGGTCATCGATTTCTCCTTCCACTCCGCGACCCTCGCGGTCGCGCAGCTCTGCGCCCAGCATAAGAAGCCGCTCGTGATCGGCACCACCGGCCACACGGCCGAAGAGAAGGCCACGATCACCGCTGCCATCCAGGGCCTCCCGGTCGTCTGGGCCGGTAACTACTCTGTCGGTGTCACGTTGCTCAATGCGCTTGTCCGCCAGGCTGCCCGCTCGCTCGCCGACGCCGGCCGCTGGGACGTGGAGGTGCTCGAGATGCACCACCGCCTCAAGAAGGACGCGCCCTCCGGCACCGCCGAGACGCTCCTCAAGATTCTCCTCGAAGAGCGCCAGCTCGCGAAGGATGCCCTCAAGCACGGCCGCGACGGATTGGTCGGTGAACGCCCGCTCGATGAGATCGGCGTGCACGCCATCCGCGGTGGCGACGTCGTGGGCGACCACACGGTCCTCTTCGCCGCCGAAGGCGAACGCCTCGAACTCACGCACAAGGCCTCCAACCGCGAGATCTTCGCGCGTGGCGCCGTCCGTGCCGCCCGCTGGCTCAAGAGCCAGCCCGCCGGCCTGTATGGGATGGAAGATGTGTTGGGGCTGAAGTGAGCGTCAGGTAGAAGCGGTTAGCGGTAAGCGGTTGGCGGTTAGGAAAGCCCATGCATCTAGGTAGGGGCAGCACCGCGTGCTGCCCTAGTTGCTTTGTTTCAGGCGACGGGTGGCGGGATGAGCTGCATCCGTTCGCCGCAGGGCGAACCATGGTAGGGGCACGATTTATCGTGCACTCCGCATTAGGTATTGGCGGTTAGCGGTTGGCGGTTGGGAACACATCGAGACAGGAGGGCGCGGCGAAGCCACGCCCCTACCCTCGGCCGCCCTGCGGCGGCCTGGTAGGGCTGACCGGCTCGGTCAGCCAAGGTTGAGCGGGCCGCTCAACCCTACCCAAGACCGCAGCATACATTCCGGTTTCCGGTCTCCCTTTGCATCTTGGGTATCCAACCGCCAACCGCTAACCGCTTACCGCCAACACCTGCCTTATTTACCGCCCGAGCGCCGCTTTCACCAACTGATCGGCGGTCGCGCCAGCGCCGAGTTTCGTGAGCGCGGTGCGCACGCCCTTGTCGGCGTCGACGGGCTTGAAGCCGAGTGCGATGAGCGCGGCTAGGGCGTCAGAAGCAGGCGTAGGTGCGACGGCACTCGCCGTCGCCAACGTCGAGACAACCGTGGTGGCGGCGCCTTCGAGGCCGACCTTATCCTTCAGCTCCATGACGAGACGCTCGGCGGTCTTCTTGCCGATGCCCGGGCACTGGGAAAGCAACGCGACATCTCCACGCAGGATCGCGTCGCGCAGGATGGGTAACGCGAGACGGCTGAGGATGTTCAACGCCATCTTGGGGCCTACGCCCGAGACCTTCTCGACGAGCAGCTTGAAGAACTCGCGTTCCTCGGCGATGGCGAAGCCGTAAAGGGCCTGGCCGTCCTCGCGGAAGACGTGATGGATCAGCAGGAAGACTTCCGCACCGAGCTTCGGGAGACGCTCCGCCGTCGTGACGGGCACGTTGACCTCGTAGCCCACGCCCGACGACTCGATGACGACGCGCAGGACGCCGGCTTCGATGAGTTTGCCGCGGAGGGAGACGATCATGGCGCGATGAAAGCGGAAGCGGCCCGGGAGTTAAGCCCGAATCTCAATGATGAAGCCCTTGAGATAACGGCTCTCGGGGAAGTTCAGCAGCACCGGGTGGTCCGCCGGCTGGGACGTGCGCTCCAGCACGACGGCCTCGCGGCGGGCATCCGAAGCGGCGTCCTCGATGACCTCGAGATACATCTCTTCCGAGACGCGGTGCGAGCAGGAGTAGGTCGCCAGGATGCCGCCCGGGGCGAGTAGGCGGAGGGCGCGGAGGTTCAACTCCTTGTAACCGCGGAGGGCGCCGTCGACGGCGTCCTTGCTACGGGCGAAGGGCGGCGGATCGAGCACGATGAGGTCGAAAGAGGCTTCCCGGTGTTCGGTGAACCAGTCGAAGACATTGGCGACTTCGAACGAGGCACTCAGTCCGTTCCGTTCGGCGGCCGCGCGGGCGGCGGCGATGGCGTCCTCGGACTGGTCGAGGCCGAGCACACTGGTGGCACCAGCCTTGGCGCAGGCGAGACCGAAGCCGCCCTGGTTGCAGAAGGCGTCGAGCACGCGGCGGCCCTTGGCGAGCTTCGCGACGTTCTGATGCTGATCAAGCTGGTCGAGATAGGTGCCGGTCTTCTGGCCACCCATGAGGTCGATGAGCACCTGCACGCCGCCGACTTCCATCCAGGAAGGCTCGAGCGGCTTGCCGGAGACCGTGCGGATCTCCTGGCGAAGGCCTTCGAGCTTGCGCGTCGAGGCGTCGTTACGGAGGACGATTTCGCGCGGCTGCAGCAGGCGCTGCAGCACGTCGATGATCGTGGCCAAGCGGCGATCCATGCCGCAGGTCAGGGCCTGGATCGTGATCAGGTCGTTATAGCGGTCGACTACCAGGCCCGGGAGGCTGTCGGCCTCGGACCAGATGAGACGACAGACCGACTTGCCCGCGCGGCGGTTGACGGAAGCCGTGACGAGTTCTTCGAGGAGCGGGCCGTCGAGGGTGATCGGGCGACGCGAGTAGCGACGCCAGGCGATCTGCGACTTGCCGTTCCAGAGGCCCGCGCCGAGGCAGCGACCCTTGAGGTCGGTCAGTTCGACGCAATCGCCGTCGACCGGCGGCTCGCCGACGAACTCGACTTCACCGAGGAAGGCCCAGGGGTGACCCCGGAGTGCGCGCACGGGACGTCCGGGGCGGATACGAATAGCTCTAAGCATGGATTAATTGACGGCCCTCAGCTTCGGGATGACCCAGACCGCGGCGAGCACGGCGGGGATCCAGGCCGCGATCATCGGCGGCAAAGCACCGCTCTCGCCGAAGGCGGAGCAGAACGAGGAGAGAAAGTAGAAGGCGAGGAAGAGGCCAAAGGTCTTAGCGACGCCCACCATCGGGCTGATGCGGCCGGGGCGGACCGAGAACGGGATGGCGACAGCGACGACGACCAGGCAGATGATCGGCGCGGACATGATCGAGTGGTAACGCATCGCATAGGCAGCGTTAGGTCCGCCGGGGTTGGAGCCCGCCTGATCGACGAAACGGCCAACCTCGCGCAGGGAAAGCGTGTCCGGCTCCTTGGTCGAATAGAACATCACCTCGGGATCATCATCATAGTCCGGCAGCACGAGCTCCTTGAAGCGCGGCTGGGCCATGAGCGAACCCGTGGCCGGATCGAAACGCAGGTCGCGGCCCTCGCGGAAGGTCCAGCGCCAGCCGAGGGCGGTCTTGTGGAATTCGGCGAAGCGGGCCGTGACGCAGCGCACCTCGCGGTTCTGCTCGTCGAAGGAATGGACGATGACCTCGAAGGCCTGGCCGGTGGACAGACCCAGGTTAGAGATCAGCCAGAGACGGCGGGCCTTGGAGTTCTCGAAAGAGACCGAATAGGCCTGCCCTTTCGGGATGGTTGCGCCGCCCTTGGACTTGAGCGCGGCGAACTGGGCTTCCTCGATGAGGCTGTTCTGGGCCTCCAAGGCATCCGGCACGAGCACCGCGTTGAGAAGGGCCAGCAGACCGGCCAGCAAGAAGCCGATCGCCCAAAGCGGGGCCGTCAGGCGCCACATGCCGATCCCGGCCGCGCGGGCCGCCGAAATCTCCTGGTTGCGGTTCATGCTCGCGAGGACGAAGATGACCGAAATCAGCAGCGAGATCGGGATCAACATCGACAGGTTCTTGACGACGCTCAGGAAAAGGTAGCCTAGGATGGTACCGATAGAGGCGCCCCAGCTCAGGAAGTCAGGAATCCAGTTATACCCCTCGGAAAGCAGCAGCAATCCCATGAAGCTCAGCATCGAAAGGGCGAAGACCTTGGCCCATTCGGAGAGGATATAGCGATCAAGGATGCGCACTGCCCGGAATGACAACAAGGGTCAGCCTTCCAGCAACCCCAAACCAAGCCCGAGTCCCCGTTTCCGCCGATTAAGTGCGGGATTCCGCCACCAAGCAAAGGCACCCCCAATCGGAGATTGAAACCACCCATCACGGAGGCTGTCTCAAAGATGCTAACTCCAGACCCAGCGGTGGTCGTATTCTACAACCCGCCCTCCGCCCCCGACCATTCCTGCGTCGGGCACCTTCTGCTAAAATCTCCCCATGCCCCGGATCAGCCCCCTCCTCGCCGCACTCGCCGTCGCCCTGCCCGCCTTCGCCGCGAAGCTCGACTATAACGAGGACGTGCGCCCGATCCTTTCGGAGAACTGCTTCTACTGCCACGGCCCCGACGGCAATAAGCGTAAGGCCAAGCTCCGCCTAGACGTCCGCGAAGTGGCGTTGCAGAAAAAAGCCTTCGTACCCGGCGACGCCGAAGCGAGCGAACTGGTGAAGCGCCTCTTTTCCAAGGACTCGGAGGAAGTCATGCCTCCTCCGGATTCGCACCGCACGGTCAGCGCCGCCCAGAAGGAGATTCTCAAGCGCTGGATCGCCGAAGGCGCCGAGTACAAGCCGCACTGGGCCTACGCCACGCCGGTCCGCCCCGCCCTGCCCGCCAACGGCGAGACTAACCCTGTCGACGCCTTTGTGGTCGAGAAGCTAACCAAGGCCGGCCTCACGCTCTCTCCCGAAGCCCCCAAGGCCACCCTACTCCGCCGCCTCTCGCTCGACCTCACCGGACTACCGCCCACGCCCGAGGAGACCGCCACCTTCCTCGCCGACCAGAGCCCGGACGCCTACGGCAAGCAGGTGGACCGCTTGATGGCGTCCCCGCACTACGGCGAACGGATGGTGCTACCGTGGCTCGACGCCTCGCGCTATGCGGACAGCAACGGCTTCCAGCAGGACGGCGACACCTTCCAATGGGTCTGGCGCGACTGGCTGGTGAAGAACCTCAACGCCGACAAGCCCTTCGACCAGCTCAGCACCGAGATGCTCGCGGGCGACCTGCTGCCCAACGCGACGCTCGACCAGAAGATCGCCACGGCCTTCAACCGTAACCATATCCTCAACGGCGAAGGCGGCAACATCGCCGAAGAACAGCGCTACGTGAGCCTATTCGATCGGGTCGAAAGCACGACGACCACCTGGCTCGGCCTCACGGTGGCTTGTGCGCAGTGCCACGATCACAAGTATGACCCGGTCACCCAGAAGGACTACTACCAGTGGATGGATGCGTTCAATCACGTGAAGGAACGCGGCGTGCCCGGTGGTGGCCCCACGCAGACCGGCGGCCGCAGCCGCTTCCGCCTCGATACCACCGTCGTCGAAGCGCCCTCGCCCGAACAGGCGGCCGAGCTCGCCAAGCTCCAGGCCAACTTCGACGCGCTGAACAAAGACTTCTTCCCCCTGCAGACCAAGGCCTTCGAAGCCTGGCTCGCCAAGCCGACCAAGGATAAGGGCATGCTGCCCAAGGAACTCGAACCCCTGCTTGCGCCCGACAAGAAGCGCACCGCGGCCGAGACGAAGAAACTGCGCGACCATTATAATAAGAACGTCTTCACCGAAGACCGGAAGACCATCCCCGCGATAAAGAAATTGGACCAAGCCAAAGTACAACTCGACGGCTACCGCGGCGACGTCCTGCCGCGCGTGATGGTGATGGCCGACGACCAGCCGCGCGAAACCAACATCCTCGACCGCGGCGCCTACCTCGCGAAGAAGGAGAAGGTCACGTTCGACGCTCCTGGCTTCCTGCCGCCGCTGCCGAAGGACGCCCCGAAGAACCGTCTCGGCCTCGCCCAGTGGCTCTTCCGCCCCGAGCATCCGTTGACCGCCCGCGTGCAGGTCAACCGCCAGTGGCAGGAGTTCTTCGGCAAGGGCATCGTGCGCACCTCCGAGGACCTCGGTGTGCAGAGCGACCGCCCCACGCACCAAGATCTGCTCGATTGGCTCTCCGTCGAATTCCGCGAATCTGGATGGAAGACCAAGGCGCTCCAGAAGATCATCCTCACGAGCAAGACCTACCGCCAGTCCAGCCACGTCACGAAAGCACAACTGCAGAAGGATCCGGAAAACAAACTCCTCTCGCACGCCCCGCGCCTGCGCCTGCCCTCGATGGTGCTCCGCGACGTCGCCCTGCGCTCCAGCGGCCTGCTCAACGCTCAGGTCGGGGGCGTGCCGGTCTATCCGTACCTCCCCGACAGCCCGTGGGAGAGCCTCGCAATCACGAAGGAGCGCGACTTCACCTACCCGCAGTCGAAAGGCGCCGACCTCTATCGTCGTTCGCTCTACACCTTCTGGCGCCGCACCATCGCGCCGGTGAACATGTTCGACATCTCGGCGCGCCAGACCTGCCGCGTCCGCACGGCCGTGACATCTTCGCCGCTGCACGCGCTGACGATGCTCAACGACCCCACCTGGGTCGAAGCCGCCCGCGTGCTCGCCCAGCGCGTGACCAAGGAGCAGTCGACCGACGAAGCCCGCCTTGCGCGCGCCTTCGCCCTCGTGCTCGGCCGTGAACCCTCCGGCAAGGAACCCGCCCTGATCGCCAAGATGCTCGCCAATCAACGCGCGGTCTACGTCGCCGACGTGAAGGCCGCCGAGGCGCTGCTCGTGATCGGCGAAAGCAAACGCGATCCGATGCTCCCCCTCGCTGAACACGCCGCACTCACCGCGACCTGCCTCGCCCTCTACAACCTCGACGCCGCTATCACCCGCGACTGAACCCATGGACTTCGAACTCTCTCCCTCCGAATGGCGCTCGCGACTCACGCGTCGCAGTTTCCTTAGCGCCGGCGTCCAAGGTATTGGCGCCGTCGCCCTCGGCTCCCTCCTCGCCCGCGACGCCAAAGGCGCGAATAATCCCATCGGCGGCCTGCCCGGTCTCCCGCACTTCGCCCCTAAGGCTAAGCGCATGATCTGCCTCTGGCAGGGCGGAGGCCCTTCGCACGTCGACCTCTTCGACCACAAACCGCTCCTCGAAAAGATGGCCGGACAGGAAATCCCCGCCAGCGTGCGCGGCGACACCCGTCTCTCCTCGATGTCGAGCGGCTACGCGAAATACAACTGCGTCGGCGCCATCAAGCCCTTCAAGAAATGGGGCTCCAGCGGTATCGAGATGAGCGAGATGCTGCCCTACACCGGCGCGATCGCCGATGAGCTCTGCGTCGTCCGCTCGATGAACACCGAGGCGGTGAACCATGCCCCGGGCGTGACGTTCTTCATGACCGGCTCGCAGATCCCTGGCCGCCCGGCGATGGGCGCCTGGCTCTCCTACGGCCTCGGCACGATGAACGAGGACCTGCCTTCGTATGTCGTGATGACGTCGTCCGACGCCGCCAAGACCTGCGGTCAGCTCTTCTTCGAACACTATTGGTCCAACGGCTTCCTGCCCGGCAAGCATCAGGGCGTCCGCTTCCGCGGCGTCGGCGACCCGGTGCCGTATGTCGGTAATCCCGCCGGCGTCAGCCGCGAGGCGCGCCGCACGATGTTCGACGACATGCAGGCGCTCAACCGCGAGCACCTCGGCCAGGTCGGCGACCCCGAGATCGATACACGCATCTCGCAATACGAGATGGCCTTCCGCATGCAGACGTCGGTCCCTGGCCTACTCGACTTCAAGAACGAGCCCAAGTCCGTCCTCGAGATGTACGGCCCGGAAGTCCTCAAGCCCGGCACCTTCGCCAACAACTGCCTCATCGCCCG
>JBAXMD010000076.1:0-8138 GCA_037134475.1 Verrucomicrobiota bacterium
TGCGGATCTCGATGTCGCCGGGAGCGACGGTCGCGGTGGCCACGGACACCGGGAGATTACGCGCGCCCTTACCGCCCGCCTTAGGGCCGCCGGGCGACTTGCCGCCTTCCTTGGTCTGCGCGCCGACGGAAGCCGCCAACGCGAAAAGAAGCGCAGTGGAAATGAGACGAGGACGGATCATGGGACGAGGCGAAGCGGGGTGAAAGACGACCGCAGAAACAGGGTCCGCGACGACCTCCGCACAGTGCCTTCCGTGCCGCATGCTGTCAAAGCATGAACCAACCTAAAGATAGGATTAAGACGCCTGAAAACAGGCTCCGGACGTCAGCGGACAGAGGCGCCACGCACCCTCGCGAGCGCCGAGGATTGGCGTTCGCGGAGGACGGCCTGGGCCTTGGCCACCTTGGCCTTCGCAGCGGTCGGATCCTTGGCCATAGCCAGCACGGCCGGGACGATGCCCGCGAGCTGCGGCTCGTCGTCCAGATCGAAGAGCCAGTCGTTAAGGCCGATGTCCTTCCACATGTTGCCCTTGGAGGTCTGCTCGGCCCAGCGGCAGACGATGGCCGGGATACCGTTGCCGACGCACATGATGGGCGAGTGCATCTCGTTGCCGAAGAGACCGGCACTGCGGACGTAGACGCTCAACGCCTCATCGGTCAGCCAGTAATCCTGACGCCAGACGACCCGGTCCTTGATATCGTCCGGTAGCTTGTCGAAAAGGATCTCCTTGCCCAGGGTCATCTGGGTACGGTCCTCGGGGCAGATGAGCACCTTGAGGTCCGTCTGCTTCACGACCGCGATAATTGCGGCGCGGAGCTGGGCATGGTCATGCTCCTTCATCTCATCGTTGCGCTTCTGCTTCACGGGATCGAAGGCACGCTCTTTATGGATGGTCCAATAGGGGGTGCTGCGGTAACGTGGGATGCAGCAGAGGAACTTACCCCGTTCGAGACCCCAGCCATGCAAGAAAGCCTCGGCCTTCTCCTCATTGCGCAGGTCAGTCGCGAAAGCGCCATCCGGGCCGAACTCCATCACCGGACACTTCACGCCGCCGGCTTTGGCGGTCTCGAGCGAGACGGAATCGCGGAAATAGACGAACGTGGCGCCATTGAGGATCTCGACCGTCTCGGCCGCCGGCTCGCCCTGCGTGATGCCGAGCACGCCATAGGGCTTCGGGCCCTGCTTACGCCACATCGCCACTTGCCTCTCGCCGACGAGCGAAGGGCCGGATCCATGGAGCAGGAAATCATTCTCGGCGTAGAGCTTAGCGACGTCGGTCTTAAGGCCCACGAACTGCAGTTTCGGAAAACGAGCCTGCAGCATCTCCTTCACGCCGTTGTCGACATTGCTCGGCCAGAGGGTGATCACCGCCTCCGGGAAATATTTCTCGAGTAAAGCAAGCACGCCGGGCGTGTGTGCAATGTCGCCGATATTCACCGTCTGCCAGGAGGAACGTAGGACTACGCGCGGGGCCCGCTTGCCATCGGCGGCGCCGAGGGAAGCGGCGATGGCCGCCACAAAAGCGGATTCCAGGAAACGACGACGGGAGAGCATTGTTATTAGGGGTAGGGATAGGGGTTGGGGTAGGTAGAGTCAAACCGCCCTTCCCTGCGGGGATGCATCTGCGAGCAAAGGGAGACCGGAAACCGGAAATAATGATGCGTCGTATTGGGTAGGGTTGAGCGGCCCGCTCAACCGCGGCTGACCGGGCCGGTCAGCCCTACCTGAAAATGCCCCAGCCAATCATCCGGTCTCCGGTTTCCCTTTGAGCGAAAAGGCTTTCACCTTTGCACTTTTGCACAGGTCGCAGGCCGATTTGCACTTTTGCACCTAGGACAGCACGTGGTGCTGTCCCTACCTCTTAATTCTTCTTCGCGACCGCCTGTTTAGGCAGCATCGCGAAATACTGTTCCTGCGCGGCTTTCACCTTGGCCTTCATCGGTTCGACCTGAGGCGTGAGTTCGGCGTAAGACTTGGCGATCTCCTCGAGGTTCTTATCGCGCTGCGGGATATCCTTCTGGGCGGCGGCGAGCGCCTTCTCGGCGTTGGCCTTCTCGCTCTTAGTGAGCTCGAGGGTCTTGGCGGCGGCTTCCACGAAGAGACGCTTGGCCTCGACGGGCTTACCGGCTTCGGTCAGCTGGGCGCGGACGGCGACCAGCGCCTTCTCGAACACAGGCAGGCCATCCTTGGCCTTCTGAAGGGAAGCCTGCAGGGCAGGTAGCTTGGCGGCGTAATCCTTCTCGGCGGCAACGCCGGGGGCGGAGAGCTTCTCGCGTTCGGCGAGATGTGCCGAGCGCTCCTTGGTGATCGCGGCGACGGCGACGCCAGCGGGCGCAACGGCCTTGTCTGCCGCGACGAAGGCAGCGTCTGCGGCGGCCTGCGTGGCGACCAGGGTCTGTTCGACGGACTTGGCGGCGACGAGCGCCGTGTCGGCGGCGCCCTGCCCTGCCTGGGCCTTCGCGAGCGCGGTCTTAGCTTCGGCGACCTGCTGCTCGGTCTGCTTCTTGCGGGAGAAATAGCTGAAGGAAAACACGGCACCGAAAGTGCGGGCTTCGCCGAAGGCCTTCTCGGCCGCGGCGAGATTCACACCGGCCTGCTTAGCTGCATCGGCGGCCTTGACGGAAGCGAGGGCGAGCCCTTTCGATTTCGCGGCCGCGGCGGCGACGGCGGCCTTCGCCTTATCGGCGGCGGCCTTGGCGGCGTCGGCCACCTTCTTCAATTCGTCGACCTTGACGGTGGCCTCGGTGAGACGCGCACGGAGCGGCGTGGTATATTTGTCGCGGTAAGCGGCGACCGCAGCGGCGGCGACCGCGACGACCGCATCGCGATCCTGACCTAGGCGCACGATGGCCTCAGACTGGGCATCGATAAGCTTCTGCTGGGCCTCGATCTTACCCAGTGCCTCGGCTTCACTTAGACGGAGCGGCGAAAGGGTCTTATCCAAAGCGGCGAATTCGGCCTTGAGCGCTTCGAGTGCGGCCAACTGCTTCGGGACCTGCTCTTCGTTCTGCTCAATAGTCTTCTTGGATGAGGCGATACGGGCGGCGGCGGTCACCTTGGCGGCCTCGTTGTCGGCCTTGGCCGCGATCAGATCGGCGATATCCTGCTCGAGCTTAGTGAGCTTATCCTGCTCGGTGAGGACCCCGACGTTGAACTGGGCAGCCTTCAGGAAGACGATGCGTTCGCGGTGTGCAGCGACTTCGGCGACGACATCGCGGGCCTTGGCCTGGGCGGCGGCGAGTTCGGTACGGGCCTTGGCGAGTTCGGCTTCGGCGGCACGGAAAGCGAGGGCGGCTGGCTTCAGTTTGATGATTTCCTGTCCGAGATAGGTCAGGCCGCCGCGGTTATCGGCGACACCCTTGGCGGCGGTCGCCTTTTCCGCGGCAGTCTTCGCCTTGGCCACCATGCCCTGCCAATAGGCGAGGCCCTTGACGACTTCGGCGTTCTTGGCTTCGTGTTCTGCCAGCTTCTTGGAGGAAGGTTCGTCGCCCTTCACCTTAGCCAAGGCGGCCTCAGCGGCGGGGATGCGGGCCTCGGCGGCCTTCACGGCGACTTCGGCAGGAGCGAGGGTGGGTTCGAGCTCAGCTAGACGCTTCTCGGTCTCAATGAGTCGGTCCGCGATCTTCGGAGGATTGCTGGAAACTCGCGTGAGATCGCGGCCCGTGGCGACGTCAAACATGCGGACTTCACCGAGCCAATTGCCGGTGACAAAGACCTTGGAGTCGTAAAGCGCGACCACCTTGGAGACGATATCGTCCTGGTGAATCGACTGAGCCTGCTGGATGCGCGAGCCATTGATGTCCCAAAGCGCCGTATTTCCGTCGGCTCCGCAGGTGAGGACTTTGCCATCAGGGGTGAAGGCAACGGACTGGACCTTGCCGTGGGCGCTCCAGTTGGCGACACGCTTGCCTGTCTTCATTTCCCAAGTGGAGATGGTGCCGTCGGCTGAGCAGCTGGCTAAGATATTGGAATCGGCACGCCAGGCGAGGTCGGTGACGCTGCCGGCGTGCTGACCCAAGTTATAGAATTCGCCCCCATTATCGGCCTCCCAGACGAAGACGTTGCCGTTACGATCCGCGGTCGCGAGCAGGACGCCATCGGGGCTGAACTGGGTCCCGGTGACCCACTCCGTATGCTTCGTGATGAGGTAGAGCTGCTCACCGGTGGCGACGTCGAAACACTTCACCTTCTTGGTATTGGTCGCGAGGACGACCTTGCGGTGGTCGGGAGAGATGTCGGCCGACATGACCTGGTCAAACTCCTTGCCGATCTCGGTGACTCGCTTACCCGTCTTCACGTCCCAGACGATGGCATGGCCGATCTTGCCGCCGCGGCCACCGCCCATGACGAGTAAGGAACCGTTAGCACTGAACTTCAGCGAACGGGCGTAGCCTTCCGGATAAGGCAGGATACCCGCCAGCTCACGGGAATCGGTATCGTAGAGCAAAATCTGCTTTTGGCCGGCGACCGCGAGGAGCGAAGTCCAAGGGCTCGCCGCCATCGCGGTGACGGCGGACATGCGCGGCGTCACGATGACGGGTTCGAGCAGGACGTTTTCAGGACGGGCCACCGCGCCGGTGGGCTTGCCCGCGCCGCCGGCGAAAGTTAGGTCGACCTTGGGCTTGTTGGATTTCTTTGCCACACTGCCCTTCGCCTGCAGCACGCCGCCGGCGACCCACTTGGAAAGCAGCGCCAAGTCCTTGGCGTCTAGCGGCGCGCCTTCAGGCGGCATGTACGGCTCTTCCTTGTGCGCGCTCATGGTCCACAGACGGCTCGCCTGAGGGTTGCCTGCGTCGACGACCGCGCCGCCGCTACCGCCGTTCATCAGGCCGGAATAACTCGTCATCTCGAGACCACCCTTCTTCTTGTCGGGGTTGTGGCAGGAGAAGCACTTATTCTCGAGCAATGGCCGGATGTGGTCGTCGTACGTCAGCTTCTCGTTTTCCTGCGCCCAGGAAACGGCGGGGACCAACCCCGCCGCCAAGATCAGGCAACGACGGGTCAGCCAACGGAAACTAGGGAAGGCAGCAGACATGCGAACGGAAAGATCAGTGGTTGAAGTAGAATTCCTTCGAGTTCATCAGCGCCCAGAAGGCGTCTTCGAGCACGATCTGTCGATTGGCCGGATCGGCCGCGATGGCGGCAGTGACGGACTTCGCTTCGACCGCGGCGGGCAATCGTCCGAAGACGCGGAGGAAGAGTTCGGAGATGACCTCGTCATCCTTTTTGCCGGCGGCGATCAGCTTCTCGACCACTTGGCCGCGGCGGATACGGTCATTGACCGCATCGCCGTTCATGAGATGGAGCGCCTGGGATAGGTTCGGGTCGGTCTTGACCTCGGTCGAGGCGACGGACTCGCGCTTGGAGCGGCCGAAGGTCGTCAGGAAGTAGTTCGAGACGGCGCCGTCGGCGATCTGGACGGCACGGGCGCCGACCGGCAGGCCCTGGAACTTGTTCGGGGTCTCGGTGATCTGGGAGATGGCATCGAGGAGCACCTCGGCGCGGACGCGGCGGACTTGGGCGCGGGCGAAGTTCAACTTGTCGTTCGCGTTCGTCTCGTTGGTCTTCGAGCTGCGCTGGTAGGCGGCCGAGGCGGTGATATCGCGCACGAGCTTACGCACGTCATACTTGTACTCGGTCAGGTGGGCGGCCAGCTCGTCGAGGAGCTCGGTGTTGGAAGGCGGATTGGAGACGCGGACGTCGTCGACCGGGTCCACGACGCCGACGCCAAGGAAGTGCGCCCAGACGATGTTGGCGATATTGCGGGCGAAGTAGGGGTTACGCGGAGAGGCGAGCCACTCGGCCATCACGCGACGGCGGTCGTCGCCGGGCTTGAGGTCAGGCTCCTCGCCACCGAGGAACTTCGGCTTTACGTTCTTCTTGGTCAGGAAGTGCTGCGTCTCGCCGCCCTTGCTGTTGTACACGATGACTTCCTGCGGATCGTCGGTGGCCTTGCGGCCGATCTGGGCGAAGAAGGCGTTGAAGCCGTAGTAATCGTTCATCGTCCAGCGGTCGAACGGATGATTATGGCACTGGGCGCACTGGATGCGCATGCCCATGAAGACTTGGGCGACGTTCTCGGACAGCTTGAGGCGGTCGAGCTCGCTCTGATAGTAGTTTACCGCGGGGACGGAGACCGTACCGCCGGTAGCCGAAAGCAGTTCGACGACGATCTCATTGATCGGACGGTTCTTCCCGATTTCATCGGCCATCCAGTTGTAGTAGAGTAGCGCGTTTTTGTAGAAAGGTGGCTGGTTATTATTACCAGCGATACCGGAACGAATCTGAAGCAGTTCGGCCCACTTCATCACCCAGAGCTCAGTGAACTCCTTGCGCTGCAGGAGGGCTTCGACGAGCTGCTTACGCTTGTCGGGACGCTGGTCCGCGACGAAGGCCTGCAGCTCGGCTGGCTTGGGGTAGAGGCCGACGACATCGATATAGACGCGGCGGACAAACTCCTCATCGGTGCACACGCCGGAGGGCATGATACGCAGCCGGTGCAGGCGCTCGTTGACGGCCTTGTCGACGTAGTTCGACTCGATGGCCTTGGGACGCTCATAGACGAGGCCCTTCGGGATGACGATCACCTGGGAGGTCACGCTGAAGACGTTGAAGCGGGCGAGCATGAAGGCCGCGCCGCGGTCACCGGACTTCACGAGGCCGTCCTTGCCGATGGAGGCAACGGGATCGTTGTTCGACATGAAGAGCGCCAGGCTCGTCACGTCGCGGTCGGTGCCGTCGGAATAGGTCGCCCGGACGGTAATCTGCTGAGTAGCGGCCTTGCCCTCGAGGACGATCTGCTTCGGGTAGACCTCGATGCCCGTCACCTTAGCGATGTCGGCCGGGTCATCCTTCGCACCGTTGGTAATCCATTCGAGGATGGTCTTGTTGTACTGGGAATCGGCGTCGTAGAGCTTGTTGCCGGAATGCGGCACCATGCCGACGACCTTTTCGACCAACGTGCTCTCCTCGGGGATGGCGAGGTTGATACGGCGGCCGATCATCTCGCGGGTGAGGCGGATGTAGTCGCCGTCCGGATCCATGCCGAAGAGGGAGAGGCGGAAACCGTCCTTGCCGCGGGCGGCGCCGTGGCAACCACCGCTATTGCAGGTGGAGCGCAGGAAGACGGGCATGACGTCGAGGCGGAAGGAGACCGCGCGATCCTTCTGGCCGTCCTTGACCGTGACGGGAATGCGGGCGGTACGTCCGCCGATCGAGGCGACGACCTCGGTCTTGCCAGCTTCGGTCACGGCATGGACGGAGTAGCCGTCGAATTGGGCGACCTTATCGTCGGCGACCTTGAGGTCGGCGAAGGCGGTGACATCGCGGGTGGTGGCGTCCTTGAAGGTGGCGAAGACGACGACCCGATGGAAGTC
This sequence comes from Verrucomicrobiota bacterium, assembly GCA_037134475.1. GTDB lineage: Bacteria > Verrucomicrobiota > Verrucomicrobiia > Opitutales > UBA953 > UBA953. The sequence continues at coordinate 7,377 of JBAXMD010000076.1, forward strand.
GCGCTTGGTCTCGAGGCTGACGGACTCAGGGAAGATCTCGAGTTTCTCGAGCGTCGCGAGCTTCTGCGTGAGCTCGGCCTTGGCTTCTTCCTTCGACTTGTCCTTGGCGGCGAGCACGACACCCGCGGGCCAGGCGGCGCCTTCGGCGATCCAGCGACGGAGCACGTCGATCTCGGCGGCCGGGAGCGGACCATTCTTAGGCGGCATGATGTCGTCATGGTCCTTCGGCAACGTGAGTCGCTTCACGAGCTCGCTCTTTTCGGCGTCGACACCGATCAGCGCGTGACCGCTCTCGCCGCCCTTGAGAAAGGTCTCGCGGGTAGTCATGAGCAGCTTGCCCTTGGTCTTGTCCGGATTGTGGCATTCGAGGCACTTGCCCTCGAAGATCGCGCGCACCTCATCGAAGGCGACGGGAGCGGCGGAGGCGATCGCCGTCAGGCCGACGGCGAGCAGGGTGAGCAACGGAAGACGGAGACGGAAAGGCATGGCTAGTAAATCAGTTCTTGGGGGCTTCGTTCTTCTGACGGAGCTGTTCAAGTCGGGAAAGGACGACCGGGGCGGCCGGGGCGGCCGCGGACGCAGCGGCCTTGGCGGCGGCAGGCGTGGCGGCCTTGGCGACCGGGGCGGGCGCGGCCTTGCGGGCAGGATCGAGGCGCAGGATCGAGCCGAGCGCGATGCGGTGCGTGGCAAAGCCCTTGCCGACCGGGATATCGACTTGGACGAACATGTTCGCCGTCTTACCGACGCGCGACTTCTCGTCGG
>JBAXMD010000077.1:0-8084 GCA_037134475.1 Verrucomicrobiota bacterium
GAGGCGCATCGGTTTATTTCTTGGCAGGCAGGTAGCCGAGGGAGACGAGGAAATCGTCGGCGGCCGCGAGGGTCTCGGCGTACTTCGACTTGTTGAAGAAGCCGTGCGGCTGGCCTTCATAGCCGACGAGATCGCAGCGGTTGCCGGCGGCCTTCATGACTTCGGCGAACTTTTCTACGGTAGTGTACGGTACGGTGGTGTCAGCCTTGCCGTGGAAGATGATGGTGGGCGGCGTACCTTTCTTGACGTGATGGAGCGGCGAGATCTCCGTCGGCTCGCAACCGAACTTCTCCTTATCCAGGCCAGCGCCGAAGCCCTTGAGGTCGAGGCCCGGGAAGGTCGTGAGTACGGTGGCGGGATTGAAGAGCACGAGCGCGTTAGGCAGACAAGAGACGGACTTGTCATCCTTTGCGGTGTCGAGTCCGGGCAACGTCGCTACCGCGGCGGCGAGGTGTCCGCCAGCCGAACCACCGCCGACGGCGATGCGCTCTGGGTCGATGCCGAGGCGTGCAGCGTTGGCGCGTACCCAGCGCACACAGGCTTTGGCATCAGAGACGCAATCGGCCGGCTTGGCGTCTTGGCGGCTCTTGACGCGATAGTCCGCGACGATGGCGATCATGCCTCGAGAAGCGAGATGTCGGCTCTGCGGTTCAAATTGCGTGGGCGAGCCGGCGGTCCAGCCGCCGCCGAAGAAGAAGACGATCGCCGGGAGCGGCTTCGCGGACTTCTGCGCAGGTTCGAAGATCCAGACCTTCAGGTCGGTGTCCCCGACCTTGCGGTAAGTCTCAGACTTCGTGCCTTCGATGACGGGCGGGTAGCCGCCGGCTTTCTTCTTGGCGGCTTTTTCCTGAGCACCCGCGGTCAGCGCGACGAACAGGGAGAGAAGGGCGAGGGTAAGGCGCATGGGGTTACCCGAGGATTAGAGGGCCGGAGGACAGGAGGCAAGGAGGGGAAGAAGCAAAGAGGGCTGAATGCAGGGCTGAATGGAAGGGGCGATGGCTGAATCGATGACAGAGGACTGAATCGAGGACAGAATGGATAAGGCCGCCACCCGCCCCCTGAGGCTGCCACCCGCCACCTGAAACGATGTCTTGGAATCAGACAACTGGCCCCAGCCCTGGCCCAAGCCCTGCCTCGGTCTTCACCTTTGCACTTTTGCACGCGGCACCGCCGCAGTTGCACCTTTGCACTGCCTCTTTGCCAGCCGGTCAACTCGTTTACCTACGGCCTCCGGCTGCGCTTGCTTCGCAGCCGTTCACCATGCCAGCAGTTCCCCCAGCTAGGCTAAGCCCTAGCTCAGAATCTCCTTAATCACCTTACTGGGTTCGACGCCGGTAAGTTTGGCATCGAGGCCCTGGAACTTGATCGTGAAGGCGTCGTGTTTAATGCCGAGCTGGTGGAGCATGGTGGCGTGCAGGTCGTGGACGGTGCAGACTTTGTCCATCGCGGCGTAGCCGAGTTCGTCGGTGGCGCCATGGGTCAGGCCGCCTTTGACGCCGGCGCCGGCGAGCCACATGGACATCGCCTTATTGTGGTGATCGCGGCCGACCGGACCTTTGTCGCCCTGCTTCATCGGCGTGCGGCCGAATTCGCCGCTCCAAACGATAAGAGTGTCTTCGAACATCCCACGCTGCTTGAGGTCGGTGATGAGCGCCATGCAGGCGCGGTCGACTTCCTTGGCGCGTAGCGGGAGCTCTTCCTTGAGAAGGCTGTGGTGATCCCAATCGCGATGGTAGAGCTGGATGAAACGGCTGCCGCGTTCGGCGAGACGACGCGCCAGGATGCAGTTGGAAGCGAACGAGCCGTCGCCCGGCTGGCAGCCGTAGAGCTCAAGGGTCTTGGCGGATTCGCCGCTGACATCCATGAGGCCGGGCACGCTGGCCTGCATTCGGAACGCCATCTCATATTGCGCGATGCGCGTGGCGACCTCGGTGTCGCTCACTTCGCCGGCGCGGACCTGGTTGAGGCTGTTGATCGCCTCGACGTCGCCCTGCTGCGAGGCGCGTGAGATGCCAGGCGGATTGTTGAGGTAGAGGACGGGGTCGCCCTTGGAGCGGAGTTGCACGCCCTGGTGCTTGGAGGGGAGGAAACCGCTACTCCATTGGCGTGCGGCGATAGGCTGGGGCGAGCGGCCCTTACCGGTGGAAACCAGTACGACGAAGCCCGGGAGGTCTTCGGCTTCGGAACCGAGTCCGTAAGTGACCCAGGAGCCCATGCTCGGACGGCCCGCGATCTGCGAGCCGGTGTTCATGAACATGTGGGCCGGATCATGGTTGATCGCATCCGTGGTCATCGAGCGGATGACGCAGATGTCATCGGCGACCGATCCGAGGTGCGGCAGGAGCTCCGAGAGTTCGGTGCCGTTCTTGCCGTGCTTGGAGAACTTGAACTGCGGCCCCTGGCAGATGAGCTTCTGGCCTTGGAGCTGAGCGAGTTGCTGGCCGGCGGTGAAGCTTTCCGGCATGCCCTTGCCGTCCATCTCCGCGAGCTTCGGTTTGTGGTCGAAGAGTTCGAGCTGCGATGGACCACCGGCCATGGTCAGCCAGATGACGCGCTTGGCCTTCTGGGGCAGGGGGAGCTTCGAGAGGATGCCCGGGGCGGCTTCCAGCCCGGTGCGGCCCAGGAGCGAGGCGAGCGCGACGGCGCCGAGGCCTCGGCTGGTGTTGCCGATGAAGGAACGGCGATGAATCTGGCTAAGATCGGGAAACATTAGGCGATAATCTCTTTGATGGGTTTGCTGGGTTCGACACCGGTGAGCTTGGCGTCGAGGCCCTGGAATTTGATTGAGAAGGCTTCGTGGTTGATGCCGAGCTGGTGTAGCATGGTGGCGTGCAGGTCGTGCACGGTGGTTACCTTGTCGACGGCGGCGTAACCGAGTTCATCGGTCTGGCCGTGGACGATGCCACCCTTGATGCCAGCCCCGGCCATCCAGACGGTCATGGCCTTGCTGTGATGGTCACGGCCGCTGCCGCCTTGCGACATCGGGGTGCGACCGAATTCACCAGCCCACACGATCAGGGTGTCGTCGAGCATCCCGCGCTGCTTAAGGTCGGTGATGAGCGCCATGCAGGCGCGGTCGATTTCGGCAGCCTTGAGCGCGATGCCATCCTTGATGCCGCCATGGTGATCCCAGTCCTTGTGGTAGAGCTGGATGAAGCGCACACCGCGTTCGGCTAGGCGACGGGCGAGCAGGCAGTTGGCCGCGAAAGAACCGTCACCGGGTACGCAACCGTAGAGCGCGAGGGTCTTGGGGTCTTCGGCCGTGACGTCCATGAGCTTGGGCACGCTGGCCTGCATCTTGAAGGCCATTTCATATTGGGCGATACGCGTGGCGACCTCGGGGTCGGCGACGACTTTGTCGCGATGGAGATTAAGGGCCGCGATGGCGTCGACGTCGCCGCCTTGGGTATCGCGCGAGACTCCAGGCGGGTTGGTGAGGTACATCACGGGGTCTCCCTTGGAGCGTAACTGTACGCCTTGATGCTTAGAGGGAAGGAAGCCGCTACTCCATTGGCGCGCGGCGATGGGCTGGTTCTGGCCGCCCTTGCCGAGCGAGGTCAGGACGACGAAGCCCGGCAGGTCCTCGGATTCGACGCCGAGCCCGTAGGTCACCCATGAGCCCATGCTCGGACGGCCAGCAATCTGCGAGCCAGTGTTCATGAACATGTGTGCCGGGTCGTGGTTGATCGCATCCGTGGTCATCGAGCGGATGAGGCAGACGTCATCGATGACGGAGCCGATCTGCGGGAATAGTTCGCAGATCTCAGTCTGGTTGCGTCCGAACTTGGCAAACTTATGCTGCGGGCCGAAGCAGGTTAGCTTCTGGCCTTGGAGCTGGGCGAGCTGCTGACCTTTGGTGAAACTCTCAGGCATGGGCTGGCCATGCATCTCGGCGAGCTTGGGCTTAGGGTCGAAGGTCTCCAGATGCGAAGGGCCTCCGGCCATGCTCAGCCAAATGACGCGCTTAGCCTTCTGGGGGAGCGGTAGTCTGGTGAGCACTCCGGGCGAGGCCATGGCGGCCGGGCCGAGCAACGAAGCGAGTGCGACGCCGCCGACGCCTTGGGCGGTCTTGCCGAGGAAGGTACGGCGCGTGAGCGCGGCTCGCAGTTCGGGCGGCAACATCAGTCGCGGGTCAGGGTTTCGTGCAGATTAAGGACAACGCGGGTGACGTGCGTCCAGGCGGCGAGTTCGGAGGGGTCGGCCTGCGCAGGCGGAGGCGTGAGGCCGACCTTCAAGAGCTCCTTGGCGGCGGCAGGGTCAGCCTTGTACACGGCACGGCGTTCGGTGAGTACCTTACGCAGCGTACCGAGTTCTTTGGCGTCCGGATCGCGCTGCAGGGCGCGGCGCCAAGCCCAGGTGAGGCGATGGTCGTCGTCGCCTTTTTCGGCGAGCGTGCGGACAGCAAAAGCACGGGAGGCTTCGACGTAGGTCGGGTCGTTGAGCATCACGAGCGCCTGCTGCGGGATGTTCGAGCGGGTACGGTCGGTGCAGGATTCCTCACGGCTGGGAGCGTCGAAGGCGAGCATGCTTGGATGCAGGAAGCTGCGCTGCCACCAGACGTAGAGACCGCGGCGATATTGCGAGTCGTCTTTGTCCGCCATGTATTCGCGCACGGGGAAGTTGAGGTTCTCCCAGTAGCGGTCCGGTTGATAGGGCTTCACGCTCGGTCCGCCAATCTTGGGGGCGAGTAGGCCCGCGATGGCGAGGGCGTTGTCGCGCACGAGTTCCGCATCCAGGCGATAAGGGCTCTGGCGGGCGAGTTCGCGGTTGTAAGGGTCGGCGGCGGTCTGCGTGGGTGTCGCCACGGAGCTGCGACGATAGGCTTCGCTGGTCACGATGAGGCGCACCATGTGCTTCATATCCCACTTGGCGTCCACGAACTCGACGGCCAGCCAATCGAGCAGTGCCTGGTTGGGTGGGAGTTCACCTTGGGCGCCGAGGTCGCCAGGGTTCTTGCTGAGCGCGGTGCCGAAGAACTGCCCCCAGAGGCGATTCATGACGACGCGGGCGGTGAGCGGGTTCTCGCGGGCGACGAGCCACTTGGCGAGGTCGAGGCGGTCCGGCACGCGGCCTTCGAATTTGGGCTGAGGCAGGTAGTGGGGCAGGGCGGCCTTCACAATCTCACCCGACTCATCCATCCAGTTACCGCGGGGCAGGATGCGGACGGTGCGGACGACGGCTGCTTTGGTGGTGACGAGCGACTTCGGGATGGCGGCGCGGAAGGCGTCATGGGTCTTCTGTGCCTGGGCAAGCGCCTCGCGCTCAGCCTTCAGGGCTTCGGGGTGTAGCGAGAGGTAGTAGTCGCGGATGATCGTCTTCTCGGCGGCGGAACGCTTCGCGGCCGGCTTCTTCAGGATCGGCGTCGCTTGGGCGGCGAGCTTGGCGTCGGGGTCTTTGCGCTTGGCCTTCGCCTTGGTCTTCTTGGCGGCGGGTACGGGTTTTCCTTCTTCGGCGAGTTCCTGTTCCCAGGCGGCGATGGCTTCGGTGAGGGAAGGTGTGGCGACATCCAGGGCTTTCTTTGACTTAGCGACTTCGCCCGCGAGTGCGGTGAGGCGCTTCGCCTCGTCCGGAGTCGAGAGCAGCATGCCTTCCTCGCGGCGACCGATATCGGGTTCGTTGATATCGGCGAAGAATGCACCGAGGGTAAAGAAGTCGCGCTGGGTGAACGGGTCGAACTTGTGGTCATGGCACTGGGCGCAGCCAGTGGTCTGTCCGAGCCAAGCGGCGCCGACCGCGCGGACGCGGTCGTTCAGCATGCGCTGCTGGTAGTCCTTAGCCTGGGCACCGCCTTCTTCGGTGGTCAGGAGTAGGCGGTTGAAGCCAGAGCCGATCTTGGCCTCCTGATCGGAGTCCGGCAACAGGTCGCCGGCGACCTGCTCGAGGGTGAAGCGATCGAAGGGTTTGTTCTGGTTGAAACTGCGGATGACGTAGTCGCGGTAGGGCCAGACATTGCGCGGGGCGTCGCTATGGTAGCCGATCGTGTCGGCGAAGCGGACGACATCGAGCCAGGCGGTGGCCATGCGTTCGCCGTAATGCGGCGAAGCCAGCAGTCGGTCGACGAGCTTGGCGTAGGCCTCGGGCGACGTGTCCTTCACGAAGGCGTCGACTTCTTCAGGCGTGGGCGGCAGGCCCAGCAGGTCGGAATGGAGGCGACGGGCGAGGGTGCGACGATCCGCTTCGGCGGAGGGCGCGACGCCCTTGGTCTTGAGTCGGGCGGCGATGAGGGTGTCGATCGCTTTCTCCGTCGACGGGACGGCGGCTTTGCTAGGGGCTTCGTACGACCAATGGTTCTGGTATTTCGCGCCTTCGGCGACCCAGCGCTTGAGGAGCTCCTTCTGCTCCGGCGTCAGCTTCTTATGCGAATCAGGCGGAGGCATCATCTCATCCGGATCGGTGAGGAAGAGTCGCTTCACGAGTTCGCTGGCGTCGGCCTTGCCCGGTACGAAGGCTTCTTTTTTCAGCGCTTCCTCGCGGATATCCAAGCGGAGCTTGGCCTTGCGATGGCTCGCATCGTTGCCGTGGCAATAGAAGCAGTTGTCGGAAAGGATCGGACGGATGTCGCGATTGAATTCGACCGGGTCGGAGGCGGACGCCGACGAGGCGACCAGACACAGGGTGGCGAGGGCGATACGGGCGCTCATGGGGATACCCGAGGACTAGAGGGCCGGAGGGCCCGAGGCAAGGAGGGGAAGAGGCTTAATGGAGGGCTGCGAAGAGGACTGAATGGATAAGCAGAGTAAGTTGACCCGTTGGCCAGGGATGCATCGGGTAGGGGCAGCACCGCGTGCTGCCCTAGTTGCCTCTGATTCGGCTGAGTTCCCAACCGCCAACCGCTAACCGCTAATACCAGATGCTAAGGTGACGGGTGACGGCCACTGTGGTCAGCCTCTCGGGTGTCAGCCGTTCAGCCATCAGCCGCCGGAAGCCGGGTGCCAGCTCCCGATGGCCGAACGGCCGGATCCTGAGCACCCGATGCCTGTGCCCGTCACCCGTCACGATGGATCGCTGTGGTAAACTTTTGCACCTTTGCACGCGGCATGGCCGCAGTTGCACCTTTGCACTGCCTCTCTCTGGTCCTCGGGCCCTCCAGGCCTCGTGTCCTCAAGCGAAGGCTCCGCCTTCGCTTACTTCTTCTGGAAGAACGCGTTCTCCTTGTCTCCGCCGCTGAGGACGTAGGCCACGAGGTCGAGAATCTCTTGCTGCGTGAGCATGCTTAGGAGCATGGGCGGCATGGGCGAAATCTTGCTCAGTTCGATGCTCTTCACGTCCTTGCGGTCGACGGCGACCTGCTGGATGGGGTCAGAGGCATCGGTGTTGATGCTGACGCGGTCTCCGTTGAGGTTCACGACGACGCCCGTAAGGACCGTGCCGTCGTTCTTGGTAACGACGATCGGGATGAACTGCTCGTTGAGCACCTTGCTCGGGTTGATGATCTGGTCGAGGAAGTCGTGCGGGCTGTAACGACCGCCAGCGCCGCTGAGGTCCGGGCCGGTCATGCCGCCGGCATTGCCGAAGCGATGGCAGGTGAAGCAGGCGGCGGCGCTGAAGACCTTGCGGCCCTGGGCGAAGTCGCGGTTCTTCATGCCGGTGCTAGCCGCGGCGCTGAGTTCTTCGAGCGTCCAATTCTTGGGCGTGCGGCCGGCGAACATGGCGCCGACGTTCTCGATGGCGGACTTGGCCTCCGGTTTGCGGCTGATGAGTTCGGCGAGCGACGTCTTCTCGGCGTCGGTGAAGGTCGCGAGGGAGTCGTTCCGGATAAACTCGTTGAACTTGGCGAAGCTGGAACCGCCCCGGTAGTTCGCGGCCTTGAGGAACCACTCGAGCTGCTGTTTACGGAGTTCTGGCGTCCAGCCAGCCTTGAGATTGCGCAGGCTGCGGGCGTATTCCATCTGAGGTTCTTGGCTTTCGGCGTTGTTGAGTAACGCAATGCCCTTGGCGGCCGCGGAAGGCGCCTGGAGCGCAACGAGCGTTTCGCAGAGTTCCCAGTTGAGCTCGAAGCTATCAGCAGGGAAAGCTGGGTCGAATTTGGCGATGAGCGACTGCACGGTCGCGTCGGCGGGCTTGCCGAAGCGGTTGAGGACGAT
>JBAXMD010000078.1:0-7987 GCA_037134475.1 Verrucomicrobiota bacterium
GGGTGGTCGAGGATGCCGCCGGTCTTCTGGTATTCCTTGAAGCCGCCGCCGGCGAGGTAGCCGCGGACGACTGCTTCGACCGGGAGGGGCTTGAGCTTGCGCACGAGCATCGAGCGCGGGATCAGGTCTTCGTGGCCATGCAGGGCCTTGGCCAGCGCGTTGGCGTGGTCGGGCACCAGGTGCGTCGGGAAGACGAGGCGAGCCTGGTCGAACCACCAGAGGCTAATCTGCGTGAGGAGGATGCCTTTGCCCGGGACGCCGTTGGGCATCACGACGTCGAAGGCCGAGAGACGGTCGGTCGCGACGATCAGGTAATGCGTGCCGAGGTCGAAGACTTCACGGACCTTGCCCTTCGCCTGAAGCGGGTAGGGTAGGCCGGTGACGGTCATCAGCGCTTCGGTGGGCAAGGGCGGCGTCTTCATCCTGCCACGGAGATAGGGCAGGGCGGGGCGACAGGGCAAGGTGGTTCGTCGTTGAGGCCAAGGGTCCGGAGGTCATCCTTCGAATCGCCTGATGGAACTCCGCGACGCCCACTGCCACTATCAGTTCGCCGAGGTGCCGTATGCTGCGGTCGAGCAAGCCCGGGCGCACGGCGTGGGCCAGGCGATGATCAACGGTAGCGCCCCCTCCGATTGGGATGATGTGGCCGCTCTCGGTCGCCGTGACCCGCGTAACCGTGTCTCTTTCGGCCTGCACCCGTGGGATGTCCCGACGGCTCCCATCGGATGGGAAGAGCAGCTCCGCACAATCCTCGTCGCCCATCCAGCGGCCGGCGTCGGCGAGATGGGTCTCGATCGCTGGGTGAAGGATTTCGATCCGCTCGCGCAGGAGCAGGCCTTCCGCACGCAGCTGGCGTTGGCCGTCGAGCTCGACCGCGCGCTCACCATCCACTGCGTCAAGGCCATCGGACCGCTGATGGATATCATCCGCCTGGCTGAGCTCCCGCGGCGCGGCTTTCTTTTGCATAGCTGGAACGGGCCGGTCGAGCTCGTGCCGGAGCTGGCGAAGCTTGGCGCCTATTTTTCTTTCAGCGCGCATCACCTCATCCCGCGCAAGGCCGACCTGCGTGTCCAATTCGCCGCGGCCATTCCGCGCGAGCGGATCCTCGTGGAGACCGACGCGCCCGCGCTTTGCCCCGCGCCGGAGTTCCGCGTGCATGAACTGCCGCCCGCCGCGGACGGCTCCGAGCAAAACCATCCGGCGAATCTCGTCCGCAACAACGCCGAGCTTGCGCGGACCATGGGCGTCACGCCGGAGCAATCCGCCGCGCTGACCTGCGCGAACTTCGCGCGCCTATTCGGCGCGTAACAGTGAAAGGCGAAGCGCTTCGCCCGCGGCCGCGAGGCCGAATGCGCCGGCGACGTGCGAAGCGGTGCCGTAACCCCATTCGCAGTTCGGGTGGAGGTCTTCACCTTCGGGGATCTCGCCGCCCGGGAGGCCTTCGCAATCGGTCGGTTGCGTGAACGGTTCGTCGGACCAAACGCACGAGACACCGAAGGGCGCCTTGCCGCGCGGGAAGTCGAAGTTCTGACGCAGGCGTTTGCGGACCAGCATCATCAGCGGATCGTCGCGCGAATCGCGGAGGTCGGTGATCTTGATGCGCGTACCATCGAGTCGGCCCGCGCAGCCGCCGACCGTGACCACGGGCAGCTTGCGGTTCACCGCCTCGGCGATCAGTCCGCATTTGGGCGACAGGGCATCCATCGCGTCGATCACCACGCCGTCAAAGTCCGCGAGTACCTCATGGGGATTGAATCTCGAGAGGAAGCGCTGGTGGAGCGTCGTGCGGATCTTCGGGTGAATCGAGCGGGCGCGCTCGGCCATCGCGTCCGTCTTCGCCTTGCCGTCATTGCCTGCGACCGCATGCAGCTGGCGGTTCGTGTTCGAGATGCAGACCGCATCGCCGTCGACCATCGAGAGGTGCCCGACGCCCGAGCGCGCGAGGGCTTCGACGGTCCAGGAGCCGACGCCGCCGAGGCCGACGACGAGGAAGGACGAGCGGGCGAGGCGCTCCATGCCGGCGCGTCCGTAGAGACGGCCGATGCCGGCGAAGCGTTGGAGGTGGTCCGCGTCCATTCCCCTATCAAGAGGGTAAGCGGCTTCCCTCCAAGGCACAAACGCACTTCCTCCGGGCTTGCTGGCCGGGCCGCCCCGGGCATCTTCTTCGCCCATGTCCGCCGACGAGAACGCCAAGCAAGCCGGGATTCTCCGCGTCCCCCTCGAGCCGCTTTGGGCCTCGGCGGCCCGGCGTGGCTTCTGGGGCCTTCTGATCGGCCTCGGAATCGCCTTGGTGTTCATCGTTCTGGACCACCGCAAAGCCAATTCCGTGTCCCAGGTCTGCATGCAGGCGCGTATCATCTTCATGCAGTACCATGCCGAGAAGGGCGAGTGGCCGAAGGCCTGTGACCTCGCCGCCCCCGGCGGGCAGTTCGGCGGGTTCAATCTCGAGCCGATGACCACGGCGGTCGCCAAGTGTCAGATTCCCGGCAAGTGGGTCTTCATGCCGCAGTGTGAGACCGGTGGCCCGGCCGTCGTTTTCACTCCGGCGGAGCCCGGCCGATCTTACGAACGCGCCTTCGGTGTCGCCGCCGGCTGGCTCAATGATGGCCATGTCGACAAGGGCGACCTCCTCGTGCGCGAAGGGGTTGCGCTACTCAGGCTGTCGGTCGAGTGATCGCCTCGGCGCGCTCGCGCAGGTCGGCCTCAAAGAGCGCGTCCACCAGCTGGTCGAGATTCCCTTCAAGCACCTGTTCGATCCCGTGGACCGTGAGGTCGATGCGGTGGTCGGTGATGCGGTTCTGTGGGAAGTTATAGGTGCGGATACGTTCGGAGCGATCACCCGAGCCCACTTGCGTCTTGCGGGCGTCGGCACGCGCTTCGCGTTCCTTGGCGCGCGTCAGGTCAAGGAGGCGGGAGCGCAGGACACGGAGGGCCTTGACGCGATTACGTAGCTGGGAGCGTTCGTCAGCGCAGTAGACCATCAGCCCGGTCGGCTTGTGGATGATCTGCACGGCGGACTCTGTTTTATTGACGTGCTGACCGCCGGCGCCGCTCGCGCGGGCGACGGACATGTCGAGGTCCTCGGGCTTCAGGACGACCTCGGCTTCTTCGGCTTCCGGGAGGACCGCGACGGTGGCGGCGGAGGTGTGGACGCGGCCGGAGGCCTCGGTGGCGGGCACGCGCTGGACACGGTGGACGCCGGCCTCGTGGCGAAGGAGGGCGGTAGCCCCTTCGCCTTCGATGAGCAGGACGGCGTCGCGGACTCCACCAAGGTCGGAGTGGGAGAGGGACATCAGCTCGCACTTCCAGCCCTTCTTCTCGGCGAAGCGGGTATAGGCGCGGAGGAGTTCGGCGGCGAAGAGGGAGGCTTCTTCTCCGCCCGTGCCGGCGCGAATTTCTACAAGAGCATTACGAGAATCGTCCGGATTCACCGGGATGATGGACCGGATGAGCTGTTCGCGGGCCACCTCGACGGCCGGCTCCAGGCGGGCGATCTCCTCGGCGGCCATGGCGCGGATCTCGGCGTCGGCCTCGCCGGAAAGGGCGCGGGACTCGGCCAGCTCCTTTTCCAGGGCCACCAAGGCGTCGTCGGCCTTGACGGCTTTGGACGTAAACCGGAGCTCGGCGCCAAGGGCGGCGGCCCGGCGGTTATCGGCAAAGGTGGCCGGGTCGGCCAGCAGGGCTTCGAGCTCGGCCAGGCGACGGCGGAAGCCGGTCAGGTCGGGGCGGAGGGGGCTGGCGGACATCGTGAAGGGAGGTTAATCGGGCTTGGACAGAAGACGTCCGTTCGTTATTCAATGGAGTGCGGCAGGCTCCCCCTCCGCAAGCCCGACCTTCATCCCTTTTCCGAACGATATGCAGCCCAAGGAACCCGCGCTCCGCGGCACCCACGTCCTCACCTGTGTGTGGGACTTCGACAAGACCCTCTGCCCGGGTTATATGCAGACCCCGCTCTTCAAGGCCTTCGGGGTCGACGAGGAGCAATTCTGGAAGGAAACGAACCAGCTTCCGGCGCTTTATGCCCGTAAAGGCATCCGGACGCCCAAGGACTCCGTCTACCTCAATCACCTCCTCAGCTACGTGAAGTCCGGCCTCATGAAGGGCCTGACCAACGCCCGCCTCCGGGAGCTCGGCGCCGAGATCGAGCTCTGCCCGGGCCTCCCGCAATTCTTCCCCGCGCTCAAAGAGCATGTCCGCGAGCTCGGTCGTAAGCATAACGTCGAGGTCGTCCTCGAGCATTACGTCATCAGTACCGGCCTTGCCGAGATGATCCGCGGCACGTCGCTCGCCGCGCATTGCGACGGCATCTACGGCTGCGAATTCCTCGAGCACCCGCTCCCGCCGCACTTCACCAAGCAGGACGAGCTCTCGCTGGACCTGCCGACCGAGATCACCCAGGTGGCCGCGATGGTCGATAACACCATCAAGACCCGCTTCCTCTTCGAGATCAACAAGGGCTCGAACAAAAACGCCGACATCGACGTCAACGCCGTCGTCCGCGCCGAGGATCGCCGCGTGCCGTTCGAGAACATGATCTACGTCGCCGACGGCCCCAGCGACGTGCCGGTCTTCTCGCTGCTGCGCAAGAACGGTGGCAAGGCCTTCGCGGTCTATGTGCCGGAGAGCGAGGCCGAGTTCGCCCAGAACGACTCGTTGCTCCAGGCCGGACGCGTGCATGGTTACGGCCCGTGCGATTATTCCGCCGCCGCCTTCACGCCCAAGTGGATCCGCCACGCTCTTGCGGGCATGGTCGAACGCCTCGCGCAGGAACGCACGCGCGCCCTCGCGGCCCGTGTCACGCGTCCGCCCCGCCACCTGCATACCGACCCGCCCCCTCCTGGCGCCGCGGATGCCGCCTCGCAGGGAACCCTCTTCGGCGAATAATCATGCCCGCTCCTGCCCGCAAACGATCCGCCACGCTCGCCCGCCCGGCCAGCGAGAGCAAACCGATCCTCGCCGTCGTGCTCGCCCTTGTCGGTGCGTTTCTGCTCATCGCGATGCTCTTCCACGCGCCTTCCGACCAGAACCTCATCCCCGAGTGGTTGGAGAAGACGTTCAGCCTGCCGGCCGAATCGAACGCCAAGGCCGAGCATAATCCGTGCGGCGCCTTTGGCGCCACCGTCGCGGTCATCCTGTTCAGCCTCTTCGGCTACGCCGGTTTCTTCGTCCCATTCTTCCTCTTCGCCGCGGCCTGGTTCGCGCTCAACCAGCGCGCCCACACCCTCTGGCCGGTCAAGGTCACCCTGATGGCCGTGTGTGTCATCCTGTTCGCGCCGATTCTCACCCTCTGGCTCGGCACGGCCAAGGATGTCGCCGTCGCCTTCGATCCGCGCGGTCCGGGCGGCGTGCTTGGCAACATGCTCTACGCCTCGGTGTTCCATCCGGTCTTGGGAGACTACGGCACCTGGATCCTCGTCTTCCCTTACGGCTTCTGTCTCCTCGGCGCGCTCGCCGACGACCCGAAGGCCACGCTATCATCGTGGATCGCCGAGATGCGCGACGGCTTCGGCGCTTGGAATGCCGAGCGCAAGGCCGCCGCCGTGACCGCCGCCGAAGAGCAGCGCCGCCGCGCCACCATCGCCGCCGAACTGCGTCGCAAGCAACAGGAAGTCGTCGGTACCGCCATGGCGGTACCTCAGCCGAAGGAGGTCCCCATGGCGGCTTCCAAGTCCGTGCTGGTCGAAGTCGATACCCCGCACGAAGGCCCGAAAGAAGACGACGACGTCGGACCTGATCTCGTCGACTCCGATAATGTCAGCATTTCCCCTGAGACGGCGACTAAGGACAAGAAGCCCGAGAAGCCGAAGTTGTTCGTGGAAGAAGAAGAGGAAGAAGAGGAAGAAGCCAAGCCCGTGCGCAAGCAGCCTGAGGCGGCCGGCAAGGTGCTCGTCGTCCAGCCGGACAAGATTGAGAAGGCCCGTGCGAGTCAGGTCATCAAGAAGCGCGGGGACTATGTCTTCCCCGAGATCAAGATGCTCAACGAGCCAGCCGCCAACTCCAAGCTCGAGCCCGAGGATTTCCGTAAGCGCGCCTCCGACTTGATCGAGACCCTCAAGCAGTTCAAAGTCGACTGCGTGCCCGTCGATCCCGTCAACGGCGTCGACGTCGGTATCCAGCAGGGCCCGTCGATCACCCGTTATGAGATCAAGCCGGCGCCCGGCGTGCGCGTGGAGAAGATCGCCAACCTTTCGAATAATATCGCGATGAACCTTGAGGCCGTCGCGGTCCGCATTTTAGCGCCGGTGCCCGGCAAGGGTACCGTCGGGATCGAGATCCCGAACAAGAACCGCAAGGACGTGCTCCTGCGTGAGATCATCGAGTCCAAGGCCTGGGCCGAGGCCTCGATGGAACTCCCCGTCGTGCTCGGCGTGGACAGCGTTACCAACAAGCCCGTCATCCAGGATCTTGCCAAGATGCCGCACTGCCTCATCGCCGGTGCCACCGGTCAGGGCAAGTCCGTCTGCATCAATGCGATCATCGTCTCGCTGCTCTACCGCTGCACGCCGCAGGACCTGCGCTTCATCATGGTCGACCCCAAGGTCGTCGAGCTGCAGATCTACAACAACCTGCCGCACCTCCTGATCCCGGTCGAGACCGACCCCACGCGCGTGCCCGCCGCCCTCAAGTGGCTCATCGCGGAGATGTCGCAGCGCTACAAGATCTTCGCCAAGTGCGGGGTAAAGAATATCACCGGCTTTAACGCCAAGATCACGAAGGAAGCCGGCTTACCCAAGCAGGAGGAACTCGCGCTCAGCCCCGAGGAGCAGGCCGCCGCGGCGGAAGCAGCGGAAGCCGTCATCGATGATGGCGTGACCGTGCCGACGGAGAAACTCCCTTACATCGTCTGCATCATCGACGAGATGGCGGACCTCATGATGGTCGCGGCCAAGGACATCGAGACTTCGGTCGCGCGCATCGCCCAGTTGGCCCGCGCCGCCGGCATCCATCTTGTGCTGGCCACGCAGCGTCCGTCGACGGACGTCATCACTGGTCTCATCAAGGCCAACCTGCCGACGCGCATCGGCTTCAAGGTGCCTTCGCAGATCGATTCCCGGACTATCCTCGACCGAGGCGGCGCCGAGACGCTGGTCGGCCGTGGCGACATGCTCTTCGTGCCTCCGGGCAGCGCTACGCTCAACCGCGTGCAAGGTGCGTTTGTCGGCGAACAAGAAGTCGCCGCGATCGTGGAATTCCTGGCGGAGAAGAACGGCAAGCCCGAGTTCGCCCAAGACGTCATCAAGGCCATCAAAGACGGCGCCGAAGGTGGCGTGGGAGGCGAAGAGGGGGAAGAAGGCGAAGACCCGCTGGTCGCCCAGAGTTGGGCCATCATCAAGGAGACGAAGCGCGCTTCGGTCTCGATGCTGCAGCGTCGCCTGAAGCTCGGCTACAACCGTGCGGCCCGCATCATGGACGTCCTTCACGACAAGGGTTACGTCGGACCGGAGAACGGCTCCAGTCCGCGCGAGATCCTCGTCGACTGACGGACGAGCGAGGCAGGAGGACCAGAGGGCTCGAGGGCGCGACCAGAAGAGAGTATGGAGTATCGGGGGAGTGCTTGTCTTGGGTAGGGTTGAGCGCCCTCGCTCAACCGCGACTGACCAAGGGCGGTCAGCCCTACCTTAGGCAGGGGTAGCCCCGCACCCGCACCTGTACCTGAGCACCCGAATCTGGGACCTGAAAGTTTATGCCCCCAGCCAACTATCCGGTCTCCGGTTTCCCTTTGGGTGCTGCGGCTGTCTTGAGTCAGGGACGTGATCACTATCGCGTCCTAATGTGTGTCACCTTGCGGTGGCTTAGGACAGCACGTGGTGCTGTCCCTACCTCGATACACGGTTGAGCGAGGGCGCACGTCCCTAACTCGTGCCAGCTTACTGCTTCTTCTTCTTTCGCTCAGGTACGTCCGGCTTTTTCTTTTCCGGTGTCGGGCTGGAAGGCTCAGGCACGGGCTTAGTCGGGTCGACCGTCGGGGCTGGCGCGTTGGGGTCGA
>JBAXMD010000079.1:0-7960 GCA_037134475.1 Verrucomicrobiota bacterium
GAGCTTCGAGTAGTAGGCCTTCAGTTCGGCGAGCGGGAAGGAGGGCAGGCCGACGACGCCTTGGCGGAGCAGGGCGGCCGGAATCTCGACGAGGGACTTCGTGCCGGCGGACTGGCCGTAGAGGCCTTCGAAGAAAGCGATGAGCTTATCGGTATCGGCGGCGGTCTGCAGGTCGCTGAAGGAGATCTTCAGCAGCGAGCAGTTGCAGGGAGTGCGGCCGGTGATGTCGACGCCCACATGGAGGCCGGCGGCGCGTCCCTTCGCGATGACCGCTGCGGCGGGCTCGGGCAGCATCAGGCTGAACTCGTTCCAGAAGGCCTGGTTGGCATAGCAGACCTTCAGGCCCGGGATGTTGTGTAGCTTGGCGGCGGCGCGGTGGGCTTGGTCGCGGCCAGCGACGCAGGAGGCGGCCATGCCGGCTTCGCCGCGGGCGAGGATGGAAGCACCGGCGATCGTGGCGATGAACGCCTGGTTGGAGCAGATGTTGGACGTGGCCTTGTCCTTGCGGATGTGCTGCTCGCGGGTGGCCATCACCATCACGATGCAATCGCGACCGGCGTTGTCCTTGGCCTTGCCGACGAAGCGACCGGGGGTCTCGCGGACCTCGTTCTTCTTGTCGGCGTTATGGCGGACGGCGAAGATGCCGAGGCCGGGGCCGCCGAAGTTGGCCCCGATGGCGAGATGCTGACCTTCGCCGACAAGGATGTCGGCACCCTTACGTCCGTATTGGGCGGGGGCCTTGAGGCCGCCGGTGGCGAGGAGCATCGGGTCGATGACCGCCACGGATTTCACGCCGGCATCGGCGCAGGCGTCCGTGAGGGCGTCGACATCCTCGAGGAGGCCGAGGGCGTTGACCTGCGGGAAGATGACCGCGGCGAGCTGCTTGCCGAGGCGGGCGGAGGCGGTGGCGATGCCGGCAGCAGTCAGACGACCGGTATCTTCGTCGGGCGCGAGGAATTCGAGTTTCACCGACGTGTCGGCGACGTGCGTGCGGAGGACTTCGAGGTCACCAGGCAGAAGGTTGGCGGCGACGAGCACCGTGTTGGCTTCGGCGTCGCCCATGCGGACGGTGCAGACGGCGGCTTCGAAGAGGGCGCTGGCGCGTTCGTAGAGCGAGGAGTTGACGGCTTCGAAGCCGGTCAGCTGGGCGAGCGTGGACTGATAGATCCAGTGGGTGATCAGCGTCCCCTGGGAGCGCTCGGGCTGGTAAGGCGTGTAGGAGGTCGTCAGGTTACGGATAGAGCAGACGTGGCCGACGATCTCGTTGGTGCGATAGACCTGGAGGCCGTCGCCGAGGAAGGCGGTCTTGACGGAGTTTTTCTTCGAGAGGGATTCCATGCGGTCCGCGAGGGCCTGGTACTCCAGTTCATCGGGGAGATCCTGGACGCCCGGGAACTTCACCCCGGCGTCAATGTGGGCATACATGTCCGGGAAGCCCTTGGCGCCGATCGCAGCGAACATCGCTTGGATGTCGGCCTCGGTCGCCGCGATATAGTGACGGGCGAGTTCGCGAGTGATTTTAGACGGATCGTAGGGCAGTTGAGCCATGGAAGTAGGTAAGGTTTTGAAGGAGGAAACGGGTCTCGCAACCGCCCACCAAGCGAGGGTGGGGGTATTAGAGAATCACGGTTTCGGCATAAGGTTTGGCAACCCATTCGAGGCCTTGTGAATAAGTCATCCGCCCGAGGTGCGTTGCCATCTGTCCGGCCCCTCCCAGCGTCGGTCCATGACCAAGCAGGAACGTGCCGACTACGTGGGGAGGGAGCTCGCGAAGCTCTACCCGACGACGCCGATTCCGTTGGACCATACGGACGCTTTCACGCTGCTGGTGGCGGTGGTGCTTTCGGCCCAGTGCACCGACAAGAAGGTCAACGAGATCACCCCGGCGCTCTTCGCCGAGGCCGGTACGCCGGCCAAGATGGCCGCGATGACCGAAGCGCGGGTGCTGACGTTGATCCGTCAGCTCGGCCTTGCCCCTCAGAAATCCAAAGCCCTCGTCGGCCTAGGCAAGATGCTCATGGCGCAGCATGGCGGCCAGGTGCCCCGGACGTTCGAGGAACTTGAAGAGCTGCCGGGCGTCGGCCACAAGACCGCCTCCGTCGTCATGGCGCAGGCCTTCGGCGTGCCGGCCTTCCCAGTGGACACGCATATTCACCGCCTTGCGAAACGTTGGAAGCTCAGCCCAGGCAAGTCCGTCGAGCAGGTCGAGAAGGACCTCAAGAGGCTCTTCCCCGAGGACAGCTGGAACAAGCTTCACCTCCGCATCATCTTTTACGGCCGGGAACACTGCACCGCCCGCGGCTGCGAGGGTAAGACGTGTGGGATTTGTGCCGCGCTACGCGCAGCGTAGAGGACTGAATCGAGGGTAGATGACTGAATCGATGACAGATGACGGATGGCTGAATCGATGATGGTATGAACATATAAGACTGCGGACGCCGTTCGCCTGCATCGTCTGTCTTCATCGATTCAGACCTCTGTCATCTGAACTCGACTCGGCACTCGATTCTTACTTCACCAACGCCTCATGCTTCGCGCGAAACTCATCGCTCCAGGCGGAGGGCTGATGCGAGATTCCATCCATGCGGCAGATCGTGCGTGAGGCCTTGGCGTAAAGGATGGTATGATCCGGGCTCCGGAACTCGACATCCACCGTCAGGCCGGCGGCGCGGACCTTGCGGACGCTGAGAATCAGTTTCACGTCGCACTCCGGGCGGATGGCGACCAGGTAGTGCAAGTCGATATCGCGGACCACGACGTAGACATCGGGCGCCACTGCGGGGTCGATGGTATCTTTGCCCATCAAAGCGATGAACATGACCTTCTGCGCGCGTTCCATCATGAGCACATAGTGCGAGTGATGGAGGATGCCGAGGCCGTCGGTCTGGTCGAACCAAGTCCGGATGGTCACATGGAAAGTCTTGTCAGGCTGGAGTCCGTCGGCGGGCATGGGAAAAGGGATGGGGTTAATGCGGACCGGGGCAAGCGAACGCGTTATTTCGTCCGTAGCGTGGCGGCGAGGCGGCCGAGTTCGGCCCAGGTTTCAACGGCGGGCTTCAGGCCGAGGTCGCGCTGGGCGGCGGAGACGTCGAACCAATGGTCCTTGGTGAGTTCGACGGCGACGAAGCGAGTCATGGGCGGTTCGCCCTTGAGGCGGAAGAGCGTCCAGACGCCTTCGAGGAGCGCGCCGAGCCGGTAGGCCGAGCGCTGGCTGATCCGTCGGGTGACGGGCTTTTCGCCGGCACCGACGAGCAGGCGGTTGATGAACTCCCAGAGTTTCACGGGCTCACCCTGCGAGAGGAAATAGGCTTTACCGTTGGCCCGGCCGGCGAGGAGCGCGTCGAGCGCGCCGAGGTGCGCGTCGGCCGCGGTATCGACGTGCGTGACGTCCACCTGGTTCTCGCCGTCGCCGACAATGCGCAATTTGCCGGCGCGGGCTCGCGCGAGGACGCGCGGGAAGAGGTGGTTATCGCCCGGCCCCCAGATGAGGTGCGGACGCAGCGCGCAGACCTTGAGCTGGTCCGAAGCGGCCTTGAGCACGACTTCTTCGGCGATGGCTTTGGTCTCCGCGTAGGGGCAGAGCCAGTTCTCGCCGTAGGGTAGGGATTCGTCGGCGCCGCGGAAGGCCTCGCCAGTGAAGACGACGCTCGGGGTGCTGGTGTGCACGAGGGTGCGGACGCCTTGGGCCTGGCACGCACCGACGACGTTCGAGGTACCGTTGATATTGATGCGGACGTATTCTTCCCAAGGGCCCCAGACGCCGGCTTTCGCCGCCACATGGAAGACGTAGTCGCAGCCTTTCACCGCCGCATCGACCGTGGCTCGTTCGGCGATATCGCCGCGGAGGAAGTCTACTTGGCGGGAGAGCTCGCCGGTCATCGGCGACCGGCCGAGTACACGGACGCGATAGCCGCGGGCGAGGCACCGACGCACCACGGCCTGGCCGAGGAAGCCGGCGCCACCGGTGACGAGGACGAGGGGCGGGTTCATCGGGCGAGGCGGCTGGTCCATTCCTTCGCCAGCTGGAGACGATGAATCTTGGCGTTGTGACGGACGTCGACGGGCAGGGCGCGTTGGAAGACGATCTCCCGAATGCGGTCGGCCTGAGGATTAATGCGGGCGAGCTCGCGGAGTTCCTTGATGAAGCGCGCGCGCGCGGCTTCGGTCTCAGGGAAATGTCCGGAGCGTGGCTCGACGACGAGCGCGCCCGTTTGACGGGGCGTTACGCCGATACCAATCAGCGCGCAGCGGAAAACGTGAGGGTGTTGGCGGAACGCAGGCTCGATAGACTCCGTGGGTAGGTCGCCCTCCGGGGTGCGGACTTTTTCCACGCGTCGGCCAAGGAAGAATAAGCGGCCCGAGCTATCCAGCGCGCCTAGGTCGCCCATGCGGTGCCAGATGCGGTCGCCGTCGGCAATCTTCGCGGCGCGGGTGGCTTCGGGGAGCCCATCGTATTCGCGGGTCACGCTCGGCCCCGTCGCGATGATTTCGCCAATCTCCCCTGCGGCGCAAAGTTTCGAATCGCCGAGCGTCGCGATTGAGCCGTCCACTTCTTTGATCACGCGGATTTCGACGCCGCTGACTGCTCGGCCGACGCACGTGCCTTGGCCGAGGAGGGCCAGTTCGCGGGCTACGCCCCATAGCTCATCGGCCGCAATGGTCGTCACCGGCAGGCATTCCGTGGCGCCGTAAGGCGTATGTATGACGCAGTTTGGAGCGATCGCGCGGAGCTTGGCGAGCAGTTCGCCCGAGACCGGCGCGCCGGCGATGAGCAGGCGGCGGAGGTCGGGTAACTCGATCCCGCGGGCTTCGCAGTGGTCGGCGACCTTGCTCCAGATGGCGGGTGAGCCGAAGGAGCAGGTGACTTTTTCCGAAAGTAAAGCGGCGACCAGCGGGGCAGGGTCGGCGGCGAGAGGCCGGGATGGATCGAGGAGCGGCGTGACGGTCGTCGTACCGAGGGCCGGATTGAAAAGCGCGAAGAGCGGCAGCATCGCCATGTCCGTCTCGCCAGGGACGATGCCGTAGGTCGAGCGGACCAACTCGATCTGCGCGTCGAACATGCCGTGTGTGTAGCAGACGCCTTTGGGCGCCCCGGTCGAACCGGATGTGAAGAGGACGGCCGCGAGCGTGTCGGGAGACACGTCGGCGAGGGGGCGGGGCGTCGGGTTGGTCGTCGCAAGGGCCTGGCGCCATGCGGAGCCGCCGACCGTCACGCGATGGCGCAGCGTGCGGAAGGCCGCGAACGGCAGACGGCTGAGCAGTGAGGCTGAGCGGACGCCGACGAGGGCCGTCGGGCGGGAGCGATGGACGCAATCAAGGATGGCCGACCAGCCCATGCCTGGATCGATGGCCACGGGGATGGCGCCGAGCTTCAGCAGCCCGAACATTCCGACGATCAGGTCGTGGCCGGGGCGGACGGCCAGTAGGACGCGCGTGCCGTGGGTGATGCCGGATCGGCTGAAGTGTTCGGCCGCCGCGTCGCTGGCTTGGTCGAGTTGGCGAAAGGAGCGCGCCTCATGGGTGACTTTTCCCTCCGGACCGATTTCGATGGGCGACTTCGTCGCCAGGGCGTCCGGTCGGCTGGTAGCCGCGCTCCGAAGATGGCGGGCGACGTTGCTTCCGGTGTCGTTCATGGCCTGCAAATGAAGAAGCCCCGAATCCGGGGCTTCTGCAAGGGCTACTTGTCGGTTTAGTAGTCGGTCAGGGTGATCGCGCCCCAGAGCAGGGTAATGCGGTCTCCTGAGGTGAGGCGACGGGCGCTGAACTCGCGCATGTTGGCGCCGATGGTCGCTTTTTCGGAAGGGGCGTAGGAACCAGACTCGACCTTGACGATGCCAAGGAAGTCATGGGAAGGCTCCATGGAGACGTTACGGCCGTGATTAGGGGTGTCGTAAGTGGTGCAACCGACGAGGGCGGCGGAAGCGATCAAGGTAGCAAGGGCAAGCTGCTTCATAGTGGGGAGAGTTAGATGATTGGATGGTGGGAGGGCGCTGACAAGTCAGAATGATTCACGAAGCGGTCCAGCCACGCCAAAGGGTGACCAGCTCGGGACCCCGGAAGAACCAGACGGCCCCAGCGATGGCCATGCTGGGTACAAAAGGTACCACTCCGGCATACTCTTCCCCCTTTATTTTGGCCTGAATCAGGCCCGGGAGGGCGGTGATGACTCCGATGACGGACCCGCCAAAAAGACAAAAAACAGCACCCTGCCAGCCGCAGTAGGCACCGACCCCGGCACAAAGGATGATATCCGCCTCGCCCATGGCCTCGCGTCCGGCCATCACGCTGCCGATAGTCCGGATCCACCAGACGAGCGCCGTGCCGGCGGCGACACCGAGCAGCGCGTCCATCAGGGCCCGGAACCGGTTCACGGCTTCGATCGAGTGAAGGGTCTCGCCGTGGATCGAAGGAACTAGCATCGCGAGGATGATGCCAGTGCCGACCAGTGCGAAGTTCGGCGCGTCAGGTACCATCATGTCGTCGAGGTCGCAACCGGCGAGGAGTACGAGCAGCGGAAGGTAGACGCAGGCGACCGCGGCTTTAGCGGGAGGGAGGAAGGTCCAGGCCGCGACGAAGAGCAGGGCCGTGATGAGTTCGACGAGTGGATAGCGGACGGAGATGCTGGCTCCGCAGCATTTCGCGCGGCCGCGCAGGAAGAGCCAGCCGAAGAGCGGGATGTTGTACCAGAACGGGATCGGCTGGCCGCAGGCGCAATGTGAGCCCGGGGTCACGATCGACTCGCCCTTGGGTAGGCGATGGATGCAGACGTTGAGGAAGCTGCCGACGCAGGCTCCGAAGGCGCCGACACTCAGGGCGGCCATGCCCGGGTGGAGCTTCGCGAAGTTCTGCAGGTCGACGAGCGTCATGAGATCAGGGGGCGGTTTCGCCGAGCGCGGCGCGCATCGGGGCTTGAGGTGGAAGGATGCCGGTCCAGAGGCGGAAGGCGAGCGCTCCTTGCCAGCGGAGCATCGAACGGCCGTCGCAGGCCTTGATGCTACGATTGCTCGCATCCTTCAGCAGGCTCGAGGGTTCATTGCCATACGTGGTGTCGAAGACGAATTGTCCGGCGGCGAGGAGCGCCGCAGGGAACGGCGAGGCGTCGGAAGGCTTCAGGCCGAGCGTCGTGCAGTTGACGATGACGGCGTCGGGCGGGGCCTTGATCGCGTCGAGGCCGGCGGAATGGACGCGAGCGTCGGCGAGCGACGCGGCGAGGTCGGCCGCCTTGGCTGCATCACGATTATGCAGGTGGAGCGAGGCACAGCCGTCGGCGAGGCAGGCTGCGGCCACGGCGCGGGCGGCGCCGCCGGAGCCGAGCAGGATCACCGGACGTCCTTTGGTCGTCCGGCCGGAGCGTTCGCGCAGGGCTTCCAGGAATCCTTGGCCGTCGGTGGTGTGGCCGGCCCAGCCGGTCGCCGTGCGGACGAGCGTGTTGACGGATTCGGCGCGGCGGGCTTCCGGCGAAAGGGACTCGGCGATCGAGAGGGCCTGGATCTTGTGCGGTACCGTGAGGTTGACGCCGGCGAAGCGCTTGGCGTGGAGCAGGGCGAGCGCGGCGGGGAGTTCTTCCGCGGTGATGTGCAGGCGATGGTAGCGCACGCCGGCGAGGCGTGGGTTCGCGGCCACGAGCGTCGCGATGGCGGCGTTGTGCATCGCCGGGCTGAGCGAATGGGCGATCGGGTCGCCGAGTACGCCGAGCTGGCCAGGGGCGAAGTCGGTCGCGCGTAGGGACGCGAGCGTCAGGGTGTCAGGCGCGCTCATCGGTCTTTTCCAGTGCGTGGACGAAGGTGAGGAACAGCCGGCTGCTACGGTCGTCGCCTTGGGCTTCGAACTGCGACACGAGGTTGCGGCAGCAGCGCGCGAGCGTCTGGTGCATGGTGACTGGGAGCAGGAACGCCTCGTCGGCCGGTAGCTGATTGTCGAGCAGCAGCAGCTGGACTTCCGCGCGGGTGCGGAAGGCGCC
>JBAXMD010000080.1:0-7959 GCA_037134475.1 Verrucomicrobiota bacterium
TGCGGCGAACGGGGGAACCGGAGCCGCGGTCGAGCAGGGATGCTCGACCCTACCCACGCGGCGAAGCAAATGCAGAAGGTAGGGGCGCGACGGTGTCGCGTCCCTACCCTGCTTCGCAGCGGTTCACCATGCCAGCAGTTCCCCCGTGCGACGCAGATGCGTCGCTTAGAACCGGAAGCTGGAACTGACTTCGAAGACGGCGGCGATGATCGCGAAGGCGATGAAGCCGACGAACGAGAAAGCGGCCAGCAGCACCGTGGTGGAAATCGTCTGCGAGACCGTGTCGAGCCAGCGGTCGAGTTCGGCACGATAGGAGCGCGAGATATCGCGGAGGCCGGGTGCGAGGTTGCCGGTCTGTTCGGAGACGGCGACGCGGTCGAGCAGCAGGCGCGGGAAATAACCGGTGCGGGCGAGGGCCTTCGACAGGCTATCGCCTTCAAGGACGCGGTCGGTGGCTTCGCGGAGCTGCTGGCGCAGGGCGCGGTTCGGGGCGGTCTTCTCGGCGAGGCGGAGGGCCTCGGCGGTCGTGATGCCGTTCTCGAGGAGCACTGCGAGCGTGTGACAGAAGTTCAGCACCGAGACGCGCATCACGAAGGAGCCGGCGAGAGGCACCTTGAGCAGGAGCGCGTCGGAAGCGATTTTCCCTTCCTCCGTCTTGCGCCAGCGGGCGATACCGATGACGGCGAGGATGCCGGCGACAAAGGCGATGGGGGCGACCACGACGAACACGCTGGAGAAATTCATCAGCAGTTTCGTCGAGAGCGGCAGCTTGCCGCCCAGAGAATTGAGGAGCGTCTGCAGGCGAGGCAGCAGGAAGAGCACGAAGAAGATCACGACCCCGATGGCGACGACGCAGATGAAGAGCGGGTAAGCCATCGCGCTGATCAGCTTGCGCCGGAAGGCCGTCTGTTCGGTGAAGTGCGAGATCAGGCGCTCGAGGACGTCGCGGATGTTGCCCGTGGCTTCGCCCGCGGCGATGAGGTTGAGCGTCTGGCCGTCGAAGACCTTCGGGTAAGCCGCCATGGCGGCCGAGAGGCTTTGACCTTCCCCGAGCTTGGACCAGATACCGGCGCAGAGGATACGGAGACGGGACTTCTGGAGACGGAGGGCGAGGAGGCGGAGCGCTTCACCCGCGGACATGCCGGAGCGGACCAGGTCGGCCATCGCTTCCAGGAAAGGCAGGCACTCGGCTAGAGTCGGCTCGAGATCCTTGTCAGAAGGGCCGCCTTCGCGGACGGCTTCCTTGGCGCGGACGGCGGCGCCGGCTTCCTCCACCTTGACCGGCTTGAGGCCGCGGGCCTGCAGCTTGCGGAGCGCCTCACGGCGCGTCTGCGACTCGATGGTGCCATCGGTCACGGCGCCGGCGGCGTCGCGCGCGGTGTAGTTGAAGACGGCCATCGCGGCTTATTCGTTCGAGCTCAGGTTGCGGACCAGCTCGTCGATGGTCGTGAGACCGGCGGCGACCTTGATCCAGCCGGCCTTGGCGAGGGGGCGCATGCCCTGCTCGATCGCCTTTTCCGTGAGCTCACGGTTGGAGACGCGGCTGACGATGAGGTCGTGGAGGGGCTTCGGGTGGAAAATTTCGAAGACGCCAACGCGGCCACGGTAGCCCGTGTTACGGCACTTGCGGCAGCCACAGGCCTCCTTGAGGGTCGTCACATCCTTGAGGAAAGATTCGTCCATGCCGAGCGCCTCGAGGGCGGGCAGGATCTTCTTGCGGTCGACCGGAACCGTCTTGGCGCAATCCGCGCAGAGGCGACGGACGAGGCGCTGGGCGATGACCAACTCGACGGCGGAGCCGACGAGGAAGGGCTCGACGCCCATGTCGACGAGACGCGTGATGGCGCCGGGAGCGTCGTTGGTGTGGAGGGTCGAGAAGACCAAGTGGCCCGTGAGCGAGGCGCGGATCGAGATCTCCGCCGTCTCCAAGTCGCGGATTTCACCGACCATGATGACGTCGGGGTCCTGGCGCAGCGTGCTACGGAGAGCGCCGGCGAAGGTGAGGCCGATCTCGGCGCGCGTCTGCACTTGGTTGGCGCCCGGCACTTCGTATTCGATCGGATCTTCGATCGTCACGATGCGGATATCGGGGGAATTGATCGCCTGGAGGAAGGCGTTGAGCGTGGTCGACTTACCGGAACCCGTCGGGCCCGTGACCAGGATGATGCCGTGCGGGTAGTCGAGGACCTTACGGACCGCGGCCTGCTCATCGGCGTTCATGCCGATGCGGTCCATGTTGTAGGCCTCCTTGCGCTGGTTGAGGAGACGCAGCGAGACGGACTCGGCGTAGATCGTGGGGATCGTCGAGACGCGGATATCGAGGACCGTCTTGCCGTCGCGGAAGTTGATGCGTCCGTCCTGCGGGAGGCGACGTTCCGAGATATTGAGGCGCGCCATGATCTTCAGACGCGAGATGATGGCGTCCTGGAAGCGGGCCAGATTGTCCGGGAGCGGGATCGCGATGAGGATGCCGTCGACGCGGTAGCGGATGCGGAGATTATTTTCCTGGGGCTCGAAGTGGACGTCGGTCGCGCCTTCGGCGACGGCCTGCGTGAGGACTTCGGTGACGAAGCGCACGACGGCGGCGTCTTGGTCAGCTTCGACGTCGGTGGAGACTTCGGAGGCCGGGAGATCGTCGCCTTCGTCTTCAAGGCTACCGGAACCCACGCCGTAGTTGTCATTGATGAGCGCGCTGACGCGCTCGGGCGGGGCGAGGTACCACTGCGGACGGCGGGTGGCGAAGGTCGCGACCCAGTCGGCCGTATCGGTGTCAGGCGGGAGCGCCGTGACGAGGCGGAGGCGGCCTTCTTCGCCGCCGGGGAGCAGCGTCGGGACGACCTGGGCTTCGGAAGCGATACGCGCCGGCAGGATCTTCATGCCCTCCGGATCGATGGCGGGCTCCTCGAGGACTTCGAGGCCCGTGAGGCGGGAGAGTTCGGCGAGGAGCGCGGCCTCGTCGAGGTTGAGCGCCTGCGCGAGGAACTTGAAGCGACCTTCGCGCGGGGTCTCCGCGAACGAAGCACGCACTTCGTCGGTCAGGCGCTCGGCCAGAGCCGAGGGCAGTCCGTGCCGGTCGACGGTCAACATGTTACTTCTTTTCAGGGGCGGCCGGGGCGGCGGGCGCCTTGCCGGGGACGTTATCGAGAATCTTCTTCACCTCGGCGCCATTGGCGTTGCTGGTGGCGCGGCTGAGGGCGTCGAGGTTATCGACGGCTGAGCTGTTGAGCACGTAGGGGCGGAGGAAGATAATCAGCTCCTGCTTCTCCTCGAGGTTGGTCGAAGAGCCGAAGATGTCGCCGATGATTGGAATCGGGCCGAGGCGCGAGGTGGACTTCGTGGTCACCGTGCGCTGGAGGCCGCCGAGGACGACGATCTCGCCGCTCATCGCGCTCACGTAGGAATCGGTCGTACGACGGCCGATGATCGGCTGGTCGTTGCCGTCGAGGATGGTCGAGCCGAGGATGTCTTCGACGGACTGCGAGACTTGGAGCTGCACGGCGCCGTCCTTGCCGATGAGCGGGAGCACCTTGAGGGTGATACCGATGTCGCGCTGCGAGACCGTGGAGGTAGAGGCACCGGTCGTGGTCGAGAGGGTCGAGCCCGTGATGACCGGACGGGATTCGCCGACGAAGAGCGTGGCTTCCTTGTTATGGGTCGTCGTGATGGCCGGCACCGAGAGGATCTTCAGGTCGCCCTTGCGCGGGGTGGTGACGAGGCCGATGGTGGCGCTCAGGCTGTTGTTGGCGCCGAGGGTACCCTGGGAGCCGCCGACCTGGGTGGTGTTGGCGGGAAGATTCGTGGTCGCGATGGCATTGGCGCCGTTGACGCCGAAGCCGGCGCCCGTGCCACCGATGCCAACGAGCTTACCGTTGAGAACCGTGAGGCCGAGGGTGTTGAAGCCGTTGCTCTCGTTATCGGAGAGCTTCACTTCAGCGATGACGACTTCGATGCGGACCTGCGGGAGGACGATGTCGACCTTGTCGATCAGGTCGTGGAGGAGGCGAAGGTCATCATTGGTCCCCGAGACCACGACCGAGTTACTGCGGATGTCCGGGAGCACCGTGAGGTTGCTGCTGAATTCGTCGGCGCCCATCTGCGACGGGCCGGCGGCACCGGCGGCACCAGGAGCGGCGACCGGCGTCGGAGTGCGATTGAGGGTCGTATTGCGGACCGTGTTGCCAGCGCGGGAGGCGGCAGTCGTCTGGCCGGTGACGAGAGAGGTGACGAGCGTCGCGACCTGCTGGGCGTCGGCGTGGCGCAGGAAGATCACATCGGTCTTCGTGTTCGGGTTCGACTTCTGGTCGAGCGTCTCGATCAGCCGATCGAAGAAGTCATGCTGGTCGGCGGAGCCCATGAGCAGCACGCGGTTGGTGCGCTCGTCGGCCAGGAAGGTCGTGCCCGTGCTGAGGCGGAAGGGTGCGCCGCCGGAGGCGACCTGCGGGGTGCGGAGCATCGCGGTCAGCTTCGCGACCATATCGGTGGCCATCGCGTTCTTGAGCGTGTAGCTCTTGGTCACGACGAGGTCGAGCTGCGGCTTGTCGAGCTGCTCGACGAGCTTTTCGATCTTTTGGAGATTCGTGATCGAATCCGTAATCAGGAACGCATTGTTGCGGCCGAAGAAGATGGGCGGCGAGGCAAGGGTCGTATTCAGACCCGAGGTGATTTGGGTGACGAACTCCTGCGCATTGGCGTGCTTGAGCGTGTAGATCTTCGTGGCGATACGGCCGCTGGGGGGCAGCGTGAGCGTCGACCCAGCGATGAGCGCCGGGGATTCGGACTTCGCGACGAGATTCGGGACGACCTTCAGGAATTTGTCGCCCTGCTGGATGACGGCGATGCCGTTGAGGTTGAGCAGCGTCTCGATGGCGAGGAGCGCTTCGTCGCGGGTGATCGAGGCCGGCAGCGAGAGCGTGTAGACGCTGGCGGGGAGAGCTTGAGGGCGGAGGATGGACTTGCCCGTCCAGCGCTGCATCAGGTCGAGCACCTGGGCGACGGTCTCATCGCGCAGGATGACCGGACCGACCTGGTCGGATCCGCTGAGACCCGGGAGCGGGACCGCGGCGGCGACGCCGGCGATCGGCGCCGGGGAGGCGGCGGGCGCAGCGGCAGGAGCCGGGGCGGCCTGCGCGAAGCTCAGGGTCGGCGCCAGAGCGGCGGCGATGAGCATGTAGAAAAGGGGCAAAGAGGCCCGCCCTTCACGTTGGGTCGAATGGGTGCTGATCACTGGAATAAGGGGTACGTCTTGGATAACACCAAACCACGGGAATAGTTCGACGAAAAATCCGTTTAAATGAGGTTATTTTGAGAGGTAACCCTATGAGGGATAGGGGGCAGGCCTCATTATGGTGAACAAGATTTCACCTTTATCTTGCCAGACACCCAAAAGACGGCATATCAGGCACAAAAGACCCCTCCGTTACCCATGCGTGAAGACCTCCCCGATTGGCTGGGCAAGCCCCCTCTCCGAGGAACCGACCAATGGAACGTCTGGTTAGCCAAGTGGCGGCGCTATGCCAAGACCGAGCTACGTGACACCGCGGCGGACGATCCGGATTACGACTACGGTCTCCTGACCGTCGATGAGCGTTGGCTGGTCGCCCTACGGCTACAAGTGCAGGGGCAGATCGAAGCCGGCCGCCAGAACGGTCCCGTCCCCTTATCCTTAGCATTGGGCCGAAAGG
Source organism: Verrucomicrobiota bacterium (assembly GCA_037134475.1). Lineage (GTDB taxonomy): Bacteria > Verrucomicrobiota > Verrucomicrobiia > Opitutales > UBA953 > UBA953. Next base: position 5,682 of record JBAXMD010000080.1, read on the forward strand.
TCAGCGACCTCGACCACGCCGGCGTCGTCGCCTGGCAAGTCGGTCGCTCGGTCGTCTCGCCCATCCCGGACGAAGCCTTCACGCGCGCGCTCGAGTGGAGCAACCAGCGGGAGAACCCGCGACGCCGGCGCATCTCGCACGGTATCCGCTACGGCTTCATCGCCGGGCTCGGGGGCGAAGCTGCCTCGCCCGCCTGGTCATCGCCCGACTATGTCGCCGCGTACGAAGCCGCGTGGGAACTCGGTAACGCGATCGCGATCGACGGCGACCCGCGGGGATAAGTTGCGGAAGGTCCGCGCCCGGGCAGAGTGTGTCGCAAGCAACCTTTCATGGATACAATCATCATCTGCGCTGCGCTCGTCGGTCTAGCCATCTGGACCGCCTACCTCATCAAATCCAGCCAGCGCTCGCCCCAGCAAACCTCTGACGAGCAGGCGCGACTCGCCGAAGCCGTGGCGCGCACCGTGCGCGAAGACATCGGCAAAGAGACCGAGCGCCTACGAACCGCACAATCGCAGCAAGCCGTAGAACTACGTAAAGAGCTGACGGACGGACTTCGAGAATCACGGACCGAGATCATGGGCTCCTTGGCCGATACCCGCCGGGAATCCGCCAAGTCGGTCGCCGACTTCTCCGCCGAGACAGCCGAGAAGACCAAGGAGTTGCAGAAGAACGTCGAGACGGCGCTGGAAAACATGCGCGCCGACAACGAGCGTCGATTGAATGAGATGCGGGAAGTCGTCGGCGAAAAACTGCAGAAGACCCTGGAGGCGCGACTGGGCGAGAGCTTCCGCCAGGTCTCGGAAAGATTGGACGCGGTGACGAAACATATGGCGGAAGTCCAGCAGATCCAGGGCAACATCAACGACCTGAAACGAGTCATGGGGAACGTGAAGACCCGCGGGATCTGGGGTGAGACGTTCCTCGAAAGCCTACTAAGCGAGTCGCTCGTCCCCGGACAGCAGTTCGTGAAAAACTTCAAGCCGCGGGAACGAGGTGGCGACGTAGTGGAGTTCGCGATCGTGATGCCCGGCCAGGATGGCGAGTCCGTCTACCTTCCGGTGGATGCCAAATTCCCCCGCGAAGATTACGAACGCATCGTCCTTGCGTCTGAACAGGGGAATATCGAGGCGCTCCAGACGGCGCAAAAAGCGCTAGCGGCCTCAGTGCTCGGCTTCGCCACGGACGTGAGCAAATATATCAACGCCCCGCGGACTACCGATTTCGCCATCCTTTTTCTGCCGACCGAAGGCCTGTACGCTGAAGTCCTGCGAAACGCGGGAATCGAGAAGGCGCTGAAGGAGAAGAAGGTCCTGGTCGCCGGCCCGTCGACGATGCTCGCGATCATCAATTCGCTCCGCGTCGGCTTCCAGACCCTCGTAGTACAGAAAAAATCCGCGGAAATCGGCAAGCTGCTCGGCGCGATCAAGCAGGACTTCGGCACCTTCGGCGCGATACTCGAGAAGGTTAACAAAAAGCTCGAGGAGGCGAGTAACGTGGTCAGCGAAGCGACTTCGAGACATACGAAGATCACCAACAAGATGAAGAAAGTGCAGGAACTTCCCGCAGGCGAAGCAGAATCTATCCTTCGCCTCGAATCACAAGAGGACGACGAGGCGGCCGAAGAGACTCCGGAGGAAGCTCCGCCCTCGGCCTGAGCCGGAGTCCTGCTGGTGGAGCCGATGAGGTTCGAACTCACGGCCTCGTCATTGCGAACGACGCGCTCTACCAACTGAGCTACGGCCCCAAACAGCAGGAGGATGAGGGAAGCCGCCCCCGCTGATGCGGTCAAGGTTTAGATACCTGTCGCCTTGCTTCGGCTTGGTTTAGGCCTAAGTTCAACGGTCCCAATCACCATGCGCGTAGCCAAAGAAACCGTCGTCGCCATCGAATACACCCTGAAGGACGACCAGGGCAACATCATCGACGCCTCCGGCGATCGCGGCCCGATGGAGTACCTCCACGGCGCCCAGAACATCATCCCCGGCCTCGAGCAGGGCGTCGACGGCCTTGTCGCCGGCGACACCAAGAGCGTCCTCGTCCCTCCGCAGCTCGGCTACGGCGAATACAGCGAGAAGCTCCTCCAGCTGGTGCCGCTCACCGCCTTCGGCGCGAACACCCCGCAGATTGGCATGCGTTTCCACGCTGAGACCAACCTCGGCATGCGCGTCCTCACGATCAAGAAGATCGAAGGCGAAGAAGTGACCCTCGACGGCAACCATGAGCTCGCCGGCAAGACCCTGCACTTCGATATCAAAGTCGTCTCGGTCCGCGCGGC
>JBAXMD010000081.1:0-7735 GCA_037134475.1 Verrucomicrobiota bacterium
CGTGCTCCCTCGAGGCCATGCGCACCGGCGGCACCTGCGAAGCCTGCCAGTAAGACCCGAATGGAGGGCCAGAGAAATGAGGGCGTCCGCAAGGACGCCCTTCTTGTTGGGGTAGGGGCGCGACGGCGTCGCGACCGTGCCTCCGACTGTCTCTCTGCCGCGTCCAGCCGTTAACCGCCAACACCTGTTACCTGTTATGGGGAGGGCGGCCTTGCCATGGCCGCCGTTCGCAGTGGCATGCACGAATCGCCGGGCAGACTGATAAGCATACTAACCTCCGTCCGCCTACGGACGCGACGCCGTCGCGCCCCTACCTTAAGCCCCAGCCAACCCTCCGGTCTCCGGTTTCCCTTTGAGTGCCCAACCGCTAACCGCCAACCGCCACCACCTATCGCATCCTATACTCTATACTCGATACTCCATACTCCTGCCCTCTATCTTTTTCCCATGTCCGACATCGCCACTTCCGCCGGCAAGGTCCGCGTGCTGACCCGGGAAGAATCCTTCGCTGAGCTCGCTCGCCGGATCAACGACCTGGCTGCCCGTGGCCCCGCCTCCGTCGGCCTCAGCGGCGGTTCTACGCCCAAGGCCTTCTATGCCTGGGCTGTCCGCACTGGCGCCTTTACGGCCGAAGCCATCAAGCGCATCGACTGGCACGTGAGCGACGAACGTTGCGTGCCGCTGGCCTCCGACGACTCCAACTTCGGCCACGCTATTCGCGGCATGCTCGATGCGCTCGGCGTCCCCGCCGCCCGCCGCTTCCCTTGGCCGGTCGAGCTCGCCCCAGCCGAAGCCGGGGCCGCTTACGAAGCCGCCTGGGCCCAGCGTTCCCCCACCAAGGCCTTCGACCTCTGCGTCCTTGGTCTCGGCGACGACAGCCATATCGCCTCCCTCTGGCCCCAGTGCCCGCTGATCGGCCAGCAGACCGGCCCGCGCTTCACCGCCACCGAATGGCCCGGCCGCGGCTGGCGTCTGACCATCACCGAAGCCGGCCTGGCCCAGTGCGCCGCCATCGTGGTGCTCGTCGGGGGTGCCGGCAAAGCCGCCGCCCTCCGCGAGATCACGTGCGGCGACTACGAGCCGCAGATTCACCCAGGACAGGTGCTACGGGTGCACGCGTCTCGGGTGACTTGGTTATCCGATCAAGAGGCCGCTGCCGGCCTCTGAGGATTATTTCTCAGCCTTAGGTGCCGACTTGGTCGGACCCTTCGTGGCTTTCGGGGCCGGTTTTTCTGGAGCGGGCTCTTCGGACGTCGTCGGTTGGCTTTGACGATAGTCGACCAAGGTGCGCGTTTCGTAACGTTGCTCAATCTCCGCGCTGGAAACCTCGGTCACGAAATACAGGCGACGCGTACGCTCGTCCAAGATGATGGGGGTGGAGTAGAGGCGATGCTGGGCTCCGCCGTTCTCGAACACAGCGAGGCGGAAGTTGACGACCTGTCGCTGGTTCATGACTAACGGGCTTTTGGAGCGCTGGCCGGGTTCGGCGAAGAAGACCTTGCCGCCAAGGCTGCAACCAACGCGGGCCTTGGTGAAGTTCAGGATGTGGAAGGAACCGAACGGGAAGTTCTCCGGGTTGATGTCGAAGGCCTTCGCACTCACCAAGGGCTTACCCGGGATGAACATCAGCAGCACGAGGACTTCCGGTTGGCCGGCGGGAATCACGCAGCTGGCGAAAGGCACCCAGTTCTCGACGGTGTGGGTGACCGGCTTACCCTTCTTGTCGACTTCCTCGACCAGGGTCTTGGACTTGCGGACGATGGTGACGGCGCCCGGTCCGACATACTCGATGGCAGGTCCAATCTGCATCTGGCCGGCCATAAATGGTGTGGTGGCCTTGTCGGTCTGAATCGCTAACTCTACCCGTTCGCCCTCCGCCATCGGCGGTTCGTCCCACCAGGTCACATGCAACGAGCAGGTGATTTCTCCCGGTGCGGCGCGACGCGGACGTTTGCCCTCCTTATCCGCGGCCGCTTTAGGCTGCGGATCTTCTTTCTTGGCCGTCTCTTTGTCGAGCGCGGCAAGGCTGAGGGAGGTGGCGAGGAAAAGTATCCCAGCCAGAAAAAACCTAGGTTGCATTAGAATTAGATTTCGTTGGCGTTGAGCCAGCGGATCGAGGTGGTCTTGAAGCGACGTCCAAGGTGCCGGTTGAGGATCCAGCTATCCTTGTCCGTCGCCGAGTAACCGGAGGGCAGGCCGCCTAGGGATCCGTTGGCGTTCACGCTCTCGTAAGGGTCGAGTACCGGGACGGCATCATATTCAAAGGTGCCGTTGTTGTTCACGCGGTACGCGAGTTTGCGACGGGTGGCCTCATCGTACGCCGGACCCTTAGTCGAGGGCGCCATGAAGAAAGGCGTGCGTTGCACGACGACTTCCACCCACGCGCGGCCGATGGTGTTGCCAGCGTTATCGAGGGCTTCGCCGTAGGCCCGCACGGTGAACGTGTCGGAGCGGGGCGTCAGGTTGGGGCCGACGGAGTTCAGCACGTCCATCTGCGTGACGATCTGCGGGGCGCCCAAGCCGGCGGTCGCGTCGCTCACGCTGTACGGCGACGTGGTGTACTTGCCCTTACGGCTCATCGAGGCGAGGCGAGGGAAGCGGGGGCTCGTGCGGGCGTAGGCCGGGCCGTTTTTCATGAACGACCAGACGCCATCCATGTCCTTGAAGTTCGTCGTGTCGGCGCGCAGGTTGTAGTCGACCCAGTTCGAGGCTGGCGGGTGTGCGAAGACGCCTGAGGCGAGCGCGGTTGGCCCCCCTGCGGCGGAGTCTTCGATGGCCTTGTCGTTGACCTTCGAGGCGTCGATGGCGGCCTGCAAGGCTCCCTTGAGTCCGTGGTCGGCGGCGAGGAGGCGGCGGTTGATGAAGTCTCCGAGTGACATGAACGGACCGCGGTCGCGAATCTCCTTCACGACTTGGGCGGCGAGGTCGTCGATCTCGGCGTCGGTGAGCTCGCGATAGGTGTTCCAAGGGCCGACGGTGCCGGCCGAGGGCTTGAAGGAGCGCGCGAACTTGGTGAGTACGGTGCCGGTGGTGGTGGAGCCGTCCGGCAGGGTCTGCCCCTTCATGCCGGCGAGCACGGCCTTCCAGGCCTGCTTAGAGGTCGAGTTCACGTTGAAGCCGCCTTCGTAGAGCGCATTGCGGGCGAGGTAGCTCGGATGCGGGAATTCGGTCGGTGCGGGGAAGCTGCCGTCGGCGACGGCCGGACGGCCGTCCGGCAGGAAGGACATGCGCTTGTTCGCGAGCGGATTGTAGCCGGCTTCGAGGGCGGTCTTGATTTCCGCGAACGAGGTCGGGTCGAAGGACGACAGGTTGCCGGTTGCCTTCTTGAGGGCTGCCTTCTGGTCGGCCGCGAGGTTGGAGTCTGTCGGCAGGTCGGGGCCGTTCGGGAAGGAGCGTTTATCGCCAGGTAGCGAGTAGGAGTTCGCCTGCAGGTTCAAGCCGCTGAAGTAATACGAATCCCAGAGAGCGAGATTGGCGGCGAAAGCATGGTCGGTGCGAACTCCGGCGTAGTTGCGGATAATGCGCGTGCCCTCATGCTTGCCGACGTAGCCGACTTCCGGCGTGGGCACGTCGTCTCCTGCTTGGTCCTTGGGGCCAGGCCATTCGGTGATCTTCGTGAGGTCGTTGATGCCGGGGTTGGCGAAGGAGGCGCCGACGGTGAAGTCCGCATCGGTGTTGACCTGCGCGAAGCCGGCGGAGCCGAGTTGTGCGAGCGATAGCAACGGACGGCGCGGAATCGGGAAGAGCACCACGTCCGAGCGTTGGTCGGTCGAGGGGTCGACGCTGGCACCCCAATAGGCGTGCTGGAGTGAGGTATCCATCTCGAGATTCTTGTTATCACCGTCGGGTGATTTCAGCTGGCGCTGCGAGAGCACCCAGCCGATTGGCGAGTGGGCCTTGCCGTCGTAACCGTAGAGGTGCGCCTGCTGAGGCCGGACACTTATGAAGTAAGGCGACATCGGGGCGTTGAGCATCTCGTTCGGGGTGCGGAGCGGGTCGGCGACTTTACCGTCCCACTTTACTTCCGCCGTACCAGTGCTGTCGTATAAGGTCTGGAATCGGAAGGGCTCGCTATTAGGCGTCTTCTTGTCCTCTGGGTACCACTTGTTGAGCGTGTTCGCCGTCATGTCTGCCGAACGTAGCAGGAAGTCCGTCATGAAGAACTGCTGCTTCAGGCCGCCAGAGTTGGGCACGACGAAGCCCTGGATGCGGCCATTGAGCGTGCCTGCCTTGCTGCCGGTGATCTCGGGGGCGCCGAATTCCGGGTCGATGTTCGGGCCGTATTCCACGTTGCCGACGCTGCTGCCGCCGGCGTTGTAGGTGTCTGGCTTGAGGCTGGTGGCGAGGGAGCGGGCGGCGATGCGGTAGTCGGGGGGATTCACCGCCAGGCTGCCTGGCATGTACTTCTTCCAGTCTTCGTTCGGCTGGATGATGTTGGACCAGTGGCCGTTATCGTTGCCATACATGGGCCAGCCGGAAGTCAGTCCATGGAAGCTGAGCAGAAGCGGTTCGTCGACCATGTGGGTGCCGCTGGCGGTCTCGACGCCTTCGTATTTGAAGTTTCCATCGTTCTGGCTCGAGTAGTCCGGCGCGCCGAACCAGCGGCGGGTGGGGCTCAGCGCCTGTCGGCCGTCGATGCTATTCTGGCCGATGAGGTAGAAGTTCCAGTTCTGGTGGCCGCCGACCTGCGTGGTGCCGTTGCGCCTGCGCGGATAGACGAAATTGGCGGCACCGTGAATGCCTTCTTCGCCGACGACGCAGTCTTGGTAGTTCACCCAGCCGGAATTTCGGACGGTGAAGGTGAGCGGGCGGTTGGGCAGATTACCTGGCGGAGGGGTCTGCAGGATCGCCTGCAGTTTCTTGGCGGTGCCATCCCAAGACGGGAAGGCGTCACGCAGCTTGCGCGAGTTCACGACCTGACCCCAGAGCGTGAGCGCGTCATGCAGGCCTTGGAAACCTCCGGTCGTGAAGTTGGGGTAGACGTAATTCCCAAAGTAGCCGAGGGCGGGGAGGTTAGTATCTTTGAAAGGCACGTTGGTGGTGGGATGGGAGTACATGAACCCCCAGGTCCAGAGTCGGTTGTCCTTACTCGCTCCGCCCTCGTTCCATTGGCTCATGACGTCGCCCGACTCGCGGTAGCGGACGTTGGCAAACGGGGTCATCTTATAAATCGCGCTATTGCCGAGGTCATAACCGAAGTCGTCGGTGATGATCGCGGTGTTGCTGGCGCGGGTCGACTTGTACGTGCCGCCGAGATTCTTCGGGCTGAGCACTTTGACCTCACCCGGTTCGAGGCGGAATTTCTTGCCGGATCCGGCGACAGCGCGGAATGAGAAGGAGCGGTTGTCGTAGGCTCCGTCCCCGAGCGCGACTTCACCGAGGGTGATGGGAGAGTTGACCATTTCGCCGGCCCACAGCGGGTCGGTCTTCGGCTTGGGGTCGTTGTTCGTCGACTTGGGTGGGCCTCGCGTCGGATCGTAGTATTGCCACTTGGTCGTGCTGAATGCCCAGCTCGAGACGGACACATCGAAAATGTAAGGCAGGGAGTCGCCGTTGCTGACCATGGCGATACCCTCGAATTCGATGGCGGTATCGTAAGGATTATGGACCACCAGAACGGGGTCCACCGAGACGCCGATCATGCCGTTGACGTCAGCGGAACTGGGGTCCTGAAAGACGCCCGAGAATACCATCGAGAAGCGAATAATGCTCGGCGTGAGGCTCATCGAGGTCGGCCAAGTGCGCGTCGTGAGCGACGGAGGCGTATCGAAGAACGCGTCGTTCGATGTGGTGTTGGGTTTGGCGATACCCAATCGGTCGAAGTTCATCTGGCCGGCCGAGTATTTGTTCACCAGCAGGTTCGGGTAGCGTAGGCGCTGTTCACCTTGGAAGCTCGGTGCGTCGCTCGGTGCGGAGAGATTATTGCGGTAGTAATACTTACCGGTGGCGGCGGCGCCGGTGGCGTAGTGGCCGTTGGGAGGGGTGACAGCTACGTATTGCGGGTTAAGCTTGGTGTCGATGCCGCGCTGCATCGGGGCGTTACGATTGCCGGTGGCGTAAGTCAGGGGTTCGATGCCACGCGCGGCGACCGCGTCGGCCGTAGGCTTGAAGCCGCGCAATGCGTTGCCGGAGACGTCGGCGGCGGCCTCGGTCTCTCGTTTGTACATGCGGTAGTAGTTGCGGTAGAGGTCCCAGGTGGGGCCGCGCGAGATCCGTCCGAGCAGGTTCTCGACGGTGGTCGCCCCCATTTCGGACCAGGGGTTCGCCGCGATGCGGTTGGTGTTCGATCCCGCGGCGTTCGGGCCGAAGATCGTCGTGGCGAGCTGGCGGTCGGAGTTGAAGAGCGCTGAGCGTAGCGGAGCCTCGTAGACGAAGCCGAGGCGCTCCGGGGTCTCGCTGCCGTTACGCGTGACGAGGGTGGAGTAAGATGAGCCCAGCAGGCCCTTGAGGTAGCGTGGTGCCCACTCGGGAGCGCGAGGCGAGGCGAGCAGGAGGTCGTTATCGGTGCCGAGCTTGTCGACGAGGTTCGGGCGGTTGTAGTCCAGGTCGATGGCTAGGCCGCTGGCGTTGGTGCTGATATTCGGCGAGCCGTGGAACCAGGACTGCTTGCGCAGCTTATTGTCGGAGGTGACTGAAGAGTCTTTCTGGCCAGGATACATCTCGACCCCACGGAACATTGCGTACGGCATTTCGAAGGCCGTTGAAAGGTCTGTCTTCACGCCGCCGTTATAGGTGTCGGTCAACGTCGAGTAGGAATAAGTGGTGACGTCGTGCCAGAGCATCTTGCCGGCCTTATTCATCGCGTCGCCGGCGGCGACGCCGCCTTGCTTGGCCGCCCAGGCGGTGAGGCCCGACATGCCGACCGCCTTGGAGAGCTGGTAGGCCTGCGGGTTGCCGGCGGAATCAGCGATGTCCTTCGCGCGCCAGGTATCGAAGTTGAAGCCAGCGGGAAGATTGCCCCTGGGGTTGACGCCCTCCTTGATCGGGTCGCCGGCACCGCCGATGGTGCCGATGGAGTTGCGTTGCGTCGCGGAGCCCGCGAAACCCTTGTCCCACGGTTCGGTGGAAAGGAAGGCGCCGCCGGCGGTGGCCGCGTAATAGTCGGGGAGGTTGACCTTCGCTTTCACGCCTTCGTCACCAATCCAGAACGCATAGCGTCCGTTGGCGCCGAGCGACTTGCCGTCGGAGAAAGCGGGGCCGGGCAGAGGCTGCGGACGTGCGTCCACGGCGCCGTAGTAATTACGCTGGAACGAAGTCAGGCCTGTCGGCAAGTCGACGGTACCGTAGGAGACGAGGGGCACGAGTGCGTCGGCCGGATCTGAGATGGCGGTCGCTAAGCCGTCGAGCAGGACCTGGCCTTCCGATCCGGTCGTCATATTTGCGACGCGGCGGTTAAGGTTGCCGGCGTCGGCGGCGAAGAAGGTTCGGTTAGCGAGATAGTTGACGGGCGCGCCCGATGTCTCGGCGTCGGCGCCGATGTCGAAAGGAGAGGCGAGCCAGCCGAGGAAGAGGCGCGATTCGGTCGGGTTTGTGACGTCCCAGTCACGGGCACGCGTGCTGTCGATGCCGCCGGTGGCCCAGACGCCGGTGAGGTATCGCTTCTGGTGGGAGAGTTTCTTTAGCGCCGGAGCGTTGTTGATGTTGTGGGCGCCAGAGGTGCGGACCGGGGCGATCGTGGTCGCATCGTTATTGCCGACGGGGATATCGTTGTCGGCATACATGTCTGCACGCATGG
>JBAXMD010000082.1:0-7666 GCA_037134475.1 Verrucomicrobiota bacterium
GGCTGGCTGGCGGCGATGGCTGCCCGTCTCGCCGAAGGCAAGGCCCGCGGCGAAGCGATGGTCGTGACGTGTTCGGCCTTGAAGAAAGCCTATCGCGATCGCCTGCGTGAAGGGGACCCTGAGCTCTTCTTCATCTTCCTCGATGGAAGTCAGGAACTCCTGCAGGCACGCCTCGATGCGCGTAAGGGGCACTTCATGCCGCCAGGCCTGCTCGGCAGCCAGCTTGCCACCTTGGAGCGTCCGAACCTTGCCAGCGAGAAGTGCCTGCACGTCAGCATCAGCCTTTCGCCCGAGCAGATCTGCGCGACGGTCGGCGTGGCGATGCGTCGCTTCGCCTGAAAAGCAGAAGGCCCGCACGATGGCGGGCCTTCGTTAGGGAGCTAAGCGGCGCTTACTTCTTCCAGACGACCTTGGACGGCTCGATGACGCTTGTCTTATCGAGCGTCGGGAAGCCTTCCGGGACGGCTAGGCTGACCTTGCCGGTCGCGGCCCATTCGGTGGAGCGGGCGAGGATGGTCTGGAAGCCCACGCAATAGAGGGCGTCGAAGTTATTGTCGCCGGTCCACATGTGGCCCATCGAGGTCGTCACCACGCGGCCCTTGCCGAACGGGGCGAACCAGACCATCGGCTCATGCATATCGGTACCGCCCGTGTCCGGCTTGGAGTAGGAGCTCGAGAGCACGTGCATGTGGTCGGCGCTGCCGCGCATGCGACCGTAGAGTTCGTCGGTGGCGTGGAGCCATTCGGCAGGCAGGCCCTGCATGATCGGATGGGAGGCGTCGCGGGTCTTGAGCGTGAAGATATGCTTCGATCCGTGGCCGGAGCCGAAGCCCTTCGTGGTGATCTTCTCATCCGCGTCGACGAGCGCGACGGCCTTGCCGGTCTTGTCGTCGACCGCGATGCGGCTCGCGAATTTTCCGTCGCGCCAGCCGCAGCAGATCATCTCGTTGAAGTTATCCCAGCCCGTGAAGGCGTTGTTGGCCGCGTGGACGTTGACGAGTCCGCCGCCGTTCATGACGAATTCCGTGAAGGAGTCCTTCATCGCGGTGCCCCATTCCGGGCCGTTGTAGTTGTTCACGATGACCTGGTGGTCGGCGAACTTCGGGGACCACTGTTCCCATTCGGCGGCGTGGGCCAGCTTGAAGGCGGCTTCTTCGGCGTTCCATTCCTTCATCGCGGCGTCGAAGGCTTTCTTCGCGGCAGCGTCGCCGGCCTTAGGCTTGCCCGGCTTGGCCTTGGCGAAGGCGGCGGGAGCGGTGGCAACGGTCACGGTGAAGCGACCGGTGGCCTCGAGGGTGGCCTTGCAGGACTCGGTCGTGCGGACCCAGTCGTGGTTGTTGCGTCCGTCGAGGATCAGGACGCGGATCTTCTCGGCGGCGCCGAGGGGTAGGGCCAGGAGGGCGAGCAGGCAGACGAGCCCGAGCTTGTGCAGGGTTTTCATGGGGAGGGCCTCATTGGAGGCATTTCCCGAGGGTGGGCGAGCGTTTTCAGTTTCGGTCGAGGGAACGGTAGTGAATGGCCTCCAATAGATGGGCCGTGGCGATGCGTTCGGCGCCCGCCAGGTCGGCGATCGTGCGGGCGACGCGCAGGATACGGTCATAGGCCCGGGCGGAGAGTCCCAGTTTCTCCATCGCCTGCTGGAGTAGGTCGCCCTGGGCTTTCTCGAGCGAGCAGTATTCCCGCAGTTCGCGGCCACCGAGGAGTGCGTTGCACCCTCCCGTCCGGTTACCGAAGCGAAGGCGTTGTTTCACTCGCGCCGCCTCGACGCGTCCGCGGATGGCGGCGGAGGCTTCGCCGGGGGCGGCATCGCGAAGTTCTTCGAGGGTAAGGGCTGGTGCTTCGACTTGGATGTCGATGCGATCGAGCAGAGGGCCCGAAATCTTACCGCGGTATTTGCGTACCTGCATAGGCGAGCAGCGGCATTCGCGCCGCCGATCGCCCAGATGTCCGCACGGACAAGGGTTCATCGCCGCCACGAGCATCAGTCGCGAGGGCAGGGTGACCTTGGCCGCCGCGCGCGAGACGGTGACCTGGCCGTCTTCGAGAGGCTGACGTAGGACCTCAAGGGCCGATCGACGGAACTCTGGGAGTTCGTCGAGGAAGAGCACGCCGAGGTGGGCGAGCGAGACTTCGCCGGGGCCGGGGATGCTGCCGCCGCCGATGAGACCGATGTCGCTGATCGTGTGGTGCGGCGAGCGGAAGGGCCTCTGCCAGCCGCGTCGGGCGTCAGCGAGCCCCATGCCTGCGGCCGAATGTACGCCGAGGATCTCGAGAAATTCTTCGGCGTCGGGCGCCGGCAGAATCGTCGGAATCCGTTTTGCGATGAGCGACTTGCCTGAGCCTGGCGGGCCAATCATGAGTAGGTTGTGGCCGCCGGCAGCGGCGACTTCGACCGCTCGGCGGATGGCCGCCTGACCTTTGACTTCGGCGAAGTCGGGCTGGCCGTCGGTCGATGCGGCCTCCGGTGCTTGCTTGGGCGTCAGCGGCTCGACCTTGGACTCTCCGGTAAGGAAGCGGAGCGCACCGTCGAGCGTGTCGGCTGGGATGGCTTCGATGCCGCCGACGAGCGAGGCTTCCTCGGCCGAGGCACGGGGCAGGATGACGCCGCGTAGTCCGGTCTTACGCGCGAGGATGGCCATCGCCACCGCGCCACGGACGGGACGCGTCGCTCCGCTCAGACCGAGTTCGCCGGCGATGAGGTAATGCTTGAGGAATGCGCGGTCGAGCTGGCCGGTCGATGCCGCGATGCCGAGCGCGATGGGGAGGTCGTAGATCGCCCCTTCCTTCTTCAGGTCGCCCGGCGCCAGATTGATGGTCGTGCGGGTCTCCGGCAGGCGGAGTCCGCTGTTTTGTAATGCTGACTGCACCCGTTCCTCGGATTCCTTGACCGCCGCATCAGGCAATCCCACCAGCCAGAGCCCGTTCTCGCCGAGCTCCCCGGTGTTGACCTCGATCTCCACAGGGACGGCCTCGACGCCGACTAAGGCGGCGGAACGGATGACGGAGAGCATGCCGCAGGGCAGGAGGAAACGCGGGGTGTCACAACCACCGACGCTTGGGGCCTAAATCTCGGCATTTATGCCCATTGCTGGGTGGTTTACCTTGGCAACCTTCGGGGCGTTGGGCTGTCATATTACCTGACTTTCATGCTTTGCCGTCTCGCACTCCTCAGCCTCTTCCTCGCGCCCCTGGCTTCCGTTGGCGCCGTCTCCCCGTTTCTCGAGAAGAACTGCGTCGAGTGCCATGATGCCGACGCCAAGAAGGGTGGCCTGGATTTGACCGCTCTTAAGTCTGACCTCACCGATGCGAAGTCCTTCGAGACCTGGGTGAAGATCTTCGACCGGACCGCCAACGGCGAGATGCCGCCCAAGAAGAAGGCGCGTCCGGATGCCGCCCAGCAGTCGGCCTACCTCGGCGATCTCTCGGCGCTTCTTGTCCGGCAAGAGTCGGCACGCATCGCCGCGCAGGGCCGGACCGTCGAGCGACGCATGAACCGGTTCGAATATGAGAACGCCGTGCGCGACCTCCTGCAGGCTCCGTGGCTCGACCTGAAGGAGACTTTGCCTGAGGACACGGATGCTTTCCGTTTCAATAAGACCGGACAGGCACTCGATGTGTCGCACGTTCAGCTGCAGCGCTATCTGACGGCCGCCGAAGATGGCCTACGTTCCGCCTTCGTCTCCTCCATCGAGAAGCCGGATGCCTCGCCCAAGCGTTACTATGCGCGTCAGCAGGGCAGCTACACCGGCAAGATGAAATTCTCGGAATTCAACCAGTCGCCTGAGCGCGCGACCTTCCCGACGTTGGGCTTCGCGGGCCAACCGGATGTCCGCCGTGGCGACGCCAAGATTTCCGTCGGCAAGGCGGACCCTAAGCTCCGTGATGAAGAAGGCGTGGGTGTCGTCCATGGCGCTTACGAGCCGGTGGAACCTAATTTTTCCACCTTTCGCGCACCGACCTCGGGACGCTATAAGCTCAAGCTCTGCGGTCATTCCGTCTGGGTCGGGCCGGGCAAGCCGACAGGCAAAGGCCCGGCGCGCTGGTACATCCCAGATCTGGATGATATCTCCAAAGGTCACCGCCCGGAGCCGGTGACGGTCTATGCGCTGACGCCTCCGCGCGTCCTGAGGCGCATCGGTAACGTCGATTTCAATCCCGATCCGACGGTCAACGAACTCGATGTCGTCCTCAAGGCCGGCGAGACCATCCAGATCGACACCGTCCGCTTCTACCGCTCCCGCCCAGGCGTCAGCCGCGCGCAGAATCCCTTGGCGACCCCGGAAGGGCAGCCTGGCTTGGTGATGCGCTGGATCGAGGTCGAAGGTCCGCTCGCGCCTAAGTGGCCCGCCGCGCCTTACGCCGTGCTGTTCGATGACCTTCCGGCCAAGCGTGCCGTGGGTTCTCCCCTTCGCTACGACATTGAGACGAACGACGCGCCGAAGGACGCCGAGCACCTGTTGCGTCGCTTCGTGAAGCAAGCCTATCGCACGCCGGTCTCTTCTCAGGAGGAAATCCGTTTCCTGCCCCTCATCTTGGGCGCCATGAAGTCGGGCAGCACCTTCGCCGAAGCCATGCTCACCGGCTATACCGCCGTGCTGTGCTCGCCTTCCTATCTCTACCTGCAGGAGAAGCCGGGCCGTCTGGATGACCATGCCTTGGCCGCCCGTCTGGCTTATTTCCTGTGGAATTCCCCGCCTGACGCGCAGCTCCGCTCACTGGCAACCGCAGGCACGTTGCATGACCCGAAGACCTTGCGTGCGCAGACCGAACGTCTTCTAGCCGACCCTCGCTCCGCCCGTTTCGTCGACACCTTCACCGACTACTGGCTCGACCTACGCAAGGCTGGCGCCAACGACCCGGACAACCTGCTGTATCCGGATTACTATCTTGATGACCACCTCGTCGAATCGGCCCGTGACGAAAGCCACGCCACCTTCGCTGAGCTCATCCGCGGCAATCTGCCGGTCCGCACAATCGTCGACGCCGACTTCGTCTTCGTGAACGAACGCCTCGCGGCGCTCTATCAGCTCCCGCCCGTGCAGGGGGGGAAACTACGTAAGGTCGCCTTGCCCAAGGATAGCGTGCGCGGCGGGTTCATGACGCAGGCCGCCGTACTCAAGGTCACCGCCAATGGCACGACGACTTCACCGGTCATCCGCGGGGCTTGGATCATGGAGCGCGTGCTGGGCCGCAAGCCGCCGCCCCCTCCCGCGAGCGTGCCGGCCGTCGAGCCGGATACCCGTGGCGCCGTCACGATCCGCCAGCAGCTGGAAAAGCACCGCACGCTGGAATCCTGTTCTACCTGTCACACCAAGATTGATCCGCCTGGCTTCGCCTTGGAGAATTTTGACGTCATGGGGGGCTTCCGCGAACGCTATCGCGCTCTCGATGGTAAGACCCCGGAGGTCGGCATCGGCAAGAACGGGCAGAAGTATGCTTTCCATAACGCCTTATCGATCGAGACCTACGGTGAACTCGACGGTAAGAAGTTTAAGGACATCCGCGAATTCAAGAAGATCGTCGCCGCCGATGAGCGTCAGCTCGCGCGCAATATCGTCGGACAGCTGACCGTCTTCGCCACCGGCGCGCCCGTCGGGTTCTCGGATCGTCCGAAGGTCGAGGCCGTCCTCGATCAGGCCAAGGTTGGCCATTACGGCGTCCGTGATCTCGTCCACGGGCTTGTCTCCAGCGACCTATTCCTTAATAAGTAATCTTATACCCCATGTCTTCTTCGTCCCTTAGTCCGGCCAATACGCCTTACATCGCGTTCAAGCGCTCGGTCTCTCGCCGCCGCTTCCTCGCCGGCACCGGCGTGCTGCTCGCCTTGCCGATGCTCGATGCGATGACCCCGGCCTTCGCCGCCGCCGTGCCTTCTGCGACCAAGCCCCGTCGCATGCTGGGCATCTGTAATAATCTCGGCCTGGTTCCCGACTACTTCTTCCCGACCGGTAAGGGTAAGGACTACAAGGCTTCGCCGTATCTCGAACTCCTGCAGGCTCACCGTAAGGACTTCAGCGTCTTCTCCGGCGTCTCGCACCCCGACGTCGACGGTGGCCACCCGGCAGACAATTGTTTCCTGACCGCAGCTCCGCATCCGAGCAGCGGAGGCTTCCGTAATACGATCTCGCTCGATCAGTTCATGGCCGAGCGTATCGGCCACCTGACGCGCTTCCCGGCGATGACCCTCGGCGTCAATTGCGCCCGTGGTTCCCGCAGTCTTTCGTGGACGGCCGGCGGCGTGATGATCCCGACCGAAGAGAAGGCCTCGGAGGTCTTCCGCAAGATGTTCATGGGCGGCTCCGCCACCGAAGTGCAGGCCCAGGAGCGCCGCCTCCAGCTTGGCCAGAGTATCCTCGATGCCGTGGGCGGTCAGGCCGGCGAACTCCGCCGATCCATGGGCGCGCTGGACCGTGACCGTCTCGACCAGTACTTCACCAGCGTCCGCGAACTTGAACAGCGCATGCAGATGTCCAAGGAGTGGGAGAAGAAGCCCCGTCCGGTCGCCAAGACCTCCACGCCGCTCGATCCCAGCAGCCCCAAGGAGTACATGGACAAGGTCCGGCTGATGTATGACATGGCCCGCCTTTGCTTCGAGACCGACTCCTCGCGCGCCGTGACCCTGATGCTCGACAGCGTGAACACGCCCGCCTTGGACATCGACCACGTCCATACGACGACCGACGGTTACCACAGCCTCTCGCACCACGGCAAGTCGGCCAAGAAGCTTTCGCAGCTCAAGGACATCGACAGCATGCATATGCGCCTGCTCGCGAAGCTCATGGAAGACCTCAAGGCCTCGAAGGAAGACGGCGCGCCGCTCCTCGACCGCACGATGATCCTCTACGGCAGCAATTTCGGCAACGCCAACGCCCACACGACGACGAACATGCCGACCCTCCTGATGGGTGGCGGCTTCAATCACGGCCAGCACCATGCGTTTGATACCGAGCGCAATTATCCGCTGCCGAATCTCTTCGTCTCGATGCTCCAGCGCATGGGTATTGATGCCGACAAGTTCGCCTCGTCCACCGGCACGATGCGCGGCCTGAACCTCGTCGGCTAATCGGCGGTTTCCACCCTTATAGGGTTTGGATAGGCGCTTGCCCGAGGTTTTGCTTCCAGCAGTGTCGGATCACCCCCTATCCATGAAAATCCAGAAACTCACCGATGCCGCCGCCATGGGCCGGGGCGCCTCCGCGCAAGGCGCCCAGGTGCTCCGCGAGGTGTTGGCCAAGAAGGGCCGCGCGAACATCATCGTCGCTACCGGTGCCAGCCAGTTCGAGACGTTGAAGTGCCTCGTCAAGGAGCCGGGTATCGACTGGTCCAAGGTCACCGTTTTCCATCTCGACGAATACGTCGGTCTTTCGGAGTCGCATGGTGCGAGCTTCCGCAAATACCTACGCGAACGCTTCATCAGTCAGCTTCCCGCCCAGCCGGAGTTCGTCCCGGTCGACGGCGACGCCAAGGACCTGAGCGCCGAGCTCAAGCGCCTGAACGACCGCATCACCGCTTGTCCGATTGACCTCTGCTTCGCCGGCATCGGGGAGAATTCCCACCTCGCCTTCAACGATCCGCCCGCCGACTTCTCGACCGAAGTCCCTTACATTGTGGTGAACCTCGACCACGCCTGTCGCCAGCAGCAGTTTGGCGAAGGTTGGTTCCCGAC
>JBAXMD010000083.1:0-7665 GCA_037134475.1 Verrucomicrobiota bacterium
AGTTTCAAGCATGACGGTGAGACGCAGGGTTCTTTCCAGCCCGGCGCTCAGTGGGGCCTGGCCGCGCGCGTCGGCGCGCGCTTCTAGTCAGAGCCGGCGTGCTGCGCTCGCGTGGAAGGCGATGATCGCCAGGAACCAGAGTAGGTTCATGGCGATCAGGCCGCGGCCGTCTGCAGCCATTCGTCACGGCGGCTAATGGCCACCTCGAGGTCGTGCGTGCGGAGCGAGCGGCGGACGCGGCGCTTGGTGAAGTCCGCGAGGTGCTCGGTGTAGTGCAGCCACCAGGTCCCGTTGTTGTTCCAGAGATGGTGCAGGCGGTTGTCCTCGCTGACGCGGATGGACAGCTTGGGGGTCGGCGGGCGGGCGGTGGTGTCGTTGGTGTTGATCATGGTGGGCGGCGGTGAAAGAGGCGCGCATCACGATCAATCCACGAGGGACTGTGTTTTAGCCTTTCGGCTCTCATCTCGGCGCCTTTCGGCTCCGATAACCACCGCGGCCCTTGGGGGCTCGGTTGGTGCAAGTCTGGCTTTCGCCCGTCCTGCTCGTAATGCGTCTGATAATGAACTGACTTCACTGTGGGCGGTGCGGCTGGGAAAAGCAAGAGCAGCCTAACTTACAGAGTGTCATAAGAAGCCTCGCTGGCCTGACCTGCCAGGGCTTGCGGCCGGAGGATGAGTACTTCAGCGTATCCTCGATGGGTTTCTTCCGCTTTCGTAAAACGATCTCACTCGGGAAATTCTTCCGGATCAATGTCTCGAAGACCGGGACTTCGTTGTCGGCTGGCCGTCCCGGCGCGACGATCAATGTCCGGAAGGATCGCGTCGACGGTACGGTGGGAATTCCTGGGAGCGGGCTTTCGTACAAGGAACGTCTTTCGAATCGTGGTTGCGCGTCGGTGCTCTTGTTCGTCTTCGTGCTGGCCACGTTGCTCGGTGGTGCCGTTGTCTGGGCGCGCTGAACGCCAAGCCGCCGGAGAGGCTTGCGCTTCTCCGGCGATCGTCGCCGCAAGTGCCCGGGAAAGGACTCGAACCTTCATGCCTTTAGAGGGCGGCGGATTTTGAGTCCGCTGCGGCTGCCATTTCGCCACCCGGGCGGGTTGCGGACATGCATTCATTCCGCGAGCGTCGGAGCGTGCAAGAAAAACCGTGCCGGCGCGGCGCGGCGCGCATCATGCGGAAACGCGGACAACAAAAAAGGCGCTCCTTGTGGAGCGCCTTTTGGCGGGAATCTCGCGAGAGATTACTTGGCGCCGAGGATCGCGTCCTTGGCGGCCTTAGCCACGCGGAACTTCACGACCTTCTTAGCCTTGATCTGGATGGTTTCGCCGGTGGCAGGGTTGCGGCCGAGGCGAGCCTTGCGGTGGACGAGGACGAGCTTGCCGAGGCCGGGGAGCGTGAAGGAGTTCTTCGCGTTCTTGTAGGCGAGGGCAGCGACGATCTCGAGGATCGCGACGGCCTGCTTCTTGCTGATTTCAGCTTTTTCGGCGATGGCGCTGGCGATTTGGGACTTGGTGAGGGCTTTGGACATGTTGGTTATGGGTTGGTTGTGCAGTGATGCGGGTGTATTAAGTATCGAAGCGTACGCTGAAAACCAGCGAAAAATAAGGGCAGGGTGCAGGTTTCTTCAGACCCCCTGTCTCCTGCAAAAAATCTTTTGCATGCGTCCGTCTTCCGACTTAGGTGTTCTGAACACCCCCACCCCATGAGACTCCGTCCGACCGCCGCCCTCCTGTTCTCGCTCCTTGTCGGGACGTCTTCTGCCTCTGCGCAGGACGCCCTCGTCTCCCTGGAGCCCGCCTTCCCGGAGATGACCTTCAGCCTCCCGGTCGCGATCGCCCCGATGCCCGGAAGCAAGGACGTGGTCTTCGTCGTCGAGAAGGGCGACCCCGCTCCTTCCGCCGATGACGCCAAGACCACCGACAAGAAGAAGAAGGTTAGCGCCTACTTCGGAGGTAAAGTTCAGATGGTGACCGGCTTGACCTCCGGAAAGCAGACCAAGACCCAGGTCTTCCAGCTCAACCCCAAGGACGGCAAATTCGAAGCCGGCGGCGAATGCGGATTCCTTGGTTTTGCCGTCCATCCACGCGTGACGAAAACGAAGCAAGTCTTTGTCTATTATAGTCTTAAGATTGAAGGGAAGCTCTATCAGCGCGTCTCCCGCTTCACGGTGTCTAGCCTGGCGCCCTTCGCCGTGGATGCCGACTCGGAGCAGCCCCTGATCACCCAGCTCGACCCCGCTGGTAACCATAACGGTGGCGACCTCCATTTCGGGCCGGATGGCTACCTCTATATCAGCTGCGGCGATGGCGGTGCCGGGGGCGATGCCTTCGACAACGCTGGCTACATCAACAAGGGATTCCATGCCGCGGTCTTCCGCATCGACGTGGACAAGAAGGCCGGCAACCCCGCCCCTAACCCCCACCCCTCGGTCATCACCGATGCGAAGGGTCAGGCCTTCTACTCCGTCCCGGCCGATAACCCCTTCGTGGCGGCCACCTCCCACCGCGGCCACCCCCTCGAGGCAGGCTCCGTCCGGACTGAGACCTGGGCTACCGGCCTGCGTAACGCCTGGCGCTTCTCCTTCGACCCTAAGACGGGGGCCTGCTTCGCCGGCGACGTCGGCCAGAACCTCTACGAGGAGATCGATATCCTGGTTTCCGGTGGCGACTACGGCTGGCACGACGTCGAGGGAAATCACGTCTTCAACCAGAAGGACGCCTCCGGCAAGAAGGCTGCCCCCGGCCTCGCCACTCCTTCCGACTTCAAGGCTCCGATCCATGAGTATGATCGCAAGCTCGGCAACTCGGTGACCGGCGGCGTCGTCTATCGCGGCGATCGCGTTCCGGCCATCGCCGGTGCCTACGTCTTCGCCGACTTCGCCTCCGGCCGCATCTTCGCGCTACGCGAACAAGGGAGCAAGTGGGAGTCTCAGCAGGTGGCCAAGGATTTCACCATCGCCGCCTTCGGTTATGATCCAAGCAATGGCGACGTGCTCGTCGCTTCGCTCACCGGTCAGGTCAAGCGTATCGTCAAGAAGTAAGCCGATGCTTTCCCGCCGCTCGATGCTGGGTCTCTCCGGTTCGCTGATGGCGGGAGCGATACTCCGACCGGTGCTCGCGGCTGCGCCCTCGCCCAAAGCCCCTGAATTCAGCCTCTTTACGAAGCATCTCGTCGGCCTGCCTTACGATCAGCTCGCCGAGACCGTCGCTGCGCTCGGCTTCAAGGGCGTCGAAGCACCGGTACGCAAGGGCGGGCATGTCGAGCCAGCGCGCGTCGAGGAAGACCTGCCGAAACTCGTCGAAGCTTTCAAGAAGTGCGGCGTGTCGATCACGCTGCTGACTTCCGATATCAACGAGGTGAACGATACGGACCGCTCCGAGAAAGTCCTTCGCACCGCGCGCGCCTTGGGTATTCCGCGTTATCGGATGAAGTGGTATCCGTACTCCGGGAAGAAATCTCCCTGGGATGAACTCGACGAAATTCGCCCTCGGCTCAAGGAACTTGTCTCGCTCAGCAAGCAGGTCGGCATCCTGCCGTGCTACCAGAATCATTCCGGACCGAAGAACGTCGGCGCCGCGATCTGGGACATGGCCACGCTCATGCGGGACTACCGCCCGGACGAGCTGTCTTGGAACTTCGACTTCTTCCACGCCATGGTCGAGGGCGGCCTGTCCTGGCCAAACCATCTGGCCCTCGCCCGGGACCATATCTCGATGGTCTATTTTAAGAATTTCAACTGGCAGGGGAGGCTGGCCGAAGGTTGCCCGCTGGCCGAAGGCCGTGTCGGCAAGGACTCCGTGGTTCTGCTGCGCAAGTCCGGCTACACGGGTCCGGTCTGCCTCCACGTCGAATACTTGAAGGGTAAGGTCACGGATCAAGGCGCCCTGAAGCTCGCTTTGGATGCTACCCGCAAGGACTTCGCTACTCTTAAGGAGTGGTGGGCTTGAAGCGGAGGGGTGGGGGATTCCTGAAAAGTTAGTCTGGAACTTGCGGTCTTTCGGGGTGTAGAAATAGTCTCCCCGTTATGCCCCGCTCCGTCTTCTTCCTTTTCGCCGCCGCCTCTTTGGTAGCCGCGCCTAAGTCCGCTCCGGCCGTCAAGGCCCCGCCAGAACCCTACAAGCCGTCTGAAGGCGGCTCGTTGCCTACTGCGCTCTTTCAATTGCCCGAAGGCCTTGAGGTCACGCTCTGGGCTCGTTCGCCGATGCTCGCCAATCCGACGAACATCGACTTCGACACCCAAGGCCGTCTCTGGGTCAACGAAGGCGTCAACTACCGTACCTATAACATGGGCGGCAAGCGACGCCCCGAAGGCGATCGCGTGATCGTGCTCAGCGACACTCAGGGCAAAGGCTTTGCCGACTCCGTCCAGACTTTCGTCCAGGATCCGGAGTGGACCTCGCCCCTCGGCATCGCCGTCATCGATAACGTCGTCTACGTCTCGCACGCCCCGACCATCACGAAGTTCACGGACGTGAACCGCGACGGCAAGTTCGACCCCGCGGTCGACAAGAAGGAGACCTTCCTCACCGGCTTCGGCGGTCAGGATCATGATCACTCCCTCCACGCGGTCGTCGCGGGTCCGGACGGCAAGCTCTACATCAATTCCGGCAACTGCGGCGGCGAAGTCACCGACAAGTCGGGCAAGACCTTCCGCATCTCCAGCGGCTACGTCGACATGCGCGGTGGCAAGTGGCCCTACGACCCTAAGACCGTCGCCGGCGCCAAGAGCGATGACGGCTTTGTCTGGTCTTCCGGTTTCTCCGGTCGACTCAACGCCGACGGCACGGGTCTCGAGATCCTAGGCAACGGCTACCGCAACAGCTTCGAAAGCTTCCCGTCCTCGCTGGGCGACCTCTTCCAGGGCGACAACGACGACTCCCAGAGCTGCCGCACATCCTTCGTCCTCGAATACGGTTCGGCCGGCTACACCACGCCTTCCGGCGCCAGCTACAACTCCGTCAAGCGTCCCGGACAGTCGATGCCGCGCGCGCACTGGCGTCAGGATGATCCTGATACCATGGACGTCGGCGACGTCTACGGCGGCGGCTCGCCCACCGGCATCACGGTCTACGAGAACGGCGCCCTGGGTGCCGCCTGGGAAGGTACGCTGCTGAATTGCGAGCCGTCCCGCAACACGGTCCTCGCTTACAAACTCGTCGCGCAGAAGGGCACCTACGCTCTCAACGCCGATACCCGCAAGGACCTCATCACTTCCAATCCGGCCCGGGAATTCGTCGGCACCGACTTCAAGAAGATGACCCCCGAGGAAGCTGCGAAGCCCAATGAGCGTATCCTGTTCCGTCCTTCCGATGTCACGGTGGGCCCGGACGGCGCCATCTACGTCGCCGACTGGTACGACTCCCGCGTCGGCGGCCACCAGACCCTCGATGATACCTGCACCGGCGCGATCTACCGCATCGCTCCTAAGGGCTTCAAGTCCGTCATCCCGAAGATCGACGTCTCCACGCCCGAAGGCGCGGCCGCCGTGCTGCGTAATCCGGCCGTCAACGTTCGTCACCTCGGTTTCAATGCGCTGAAGGGTTTCGGCCAGAAGTCTCTCCCGGCCGTCTCGGAAATCCTCCGCGACGCCAATCCGTACGTCGCCGCTCGCGGCGTCTGGCTGCTTCCTTACCTCGGCGAAGAGGGTGTGACCCGCACCAAGGCCTTGCTCAAGGATGCGAATCCTTCGCTGCGTCGCCTCGCCTTCCAGTCGCTACGACGCGCCGGCCATGACACGCTCGGCATCGCCGCCGAACTCGCCAAGGATGCCGATGTCGCCGTCCGTCGCGACGTCGCGACGTCGCTGCACGCCGCTCCGGCCGACAAGGCCGTGCCGATCCTGATTGAACTCGCCCGTCGCCTCGACGTCTCCGACAAGAATTCCGTAGCCGCCTTCGGCATCGGTTCCGCTAACAAGCAGGCCGCCGTCTGGGCTGCGGTGAAGTCCGACCTCGCCAAGGATGGCGCCGAAGCTTGGTCGCCCGAAGTCGAGCGTATCGCCTGGTTGCTCCACCCGGCTGACGCGGTGCAGGAATTCGTCGCGCGTGCCTCGTCCGCCAAGGTCTCGCAGGCCTCCCGCACGCTCGCTGTCGAGTCGCTCTCCTTCGTCGAAACCAAGGAAGCCGCGCTCGCGATGATCAAGCTCTGCGCCGCCGGTTCACCTTCCGCTTCTGAAGCGAAGGGCTGGGCCCTCATGCGCATGACCGGTCTCTGGTCCGCCTTCGACATCCGCACGGAGCTCAAAAGCTCCGGGGTCTACGACGCCAAGACGGTCGTCGTGAATGCCATCGAGGTCCCCGTCCAGCCGACCCCGACTTTCACCGAGCAGGACGTGCTCGCCAAGACCGGCGACGCCACGAAGGGCGCTGCCCTGGCCCAACGCTGCATCATGTGCCACCAACTGAACGGCAACGGCCCCGCCTATGGTCCCGAGCTTAAGGGCTGGGCTTCCCGTCAGAGCCGCGAGGCCCTGGTCCGTGCCATCGTCAACCCCTCGGCCGACATCGCCCTCGGTTATGAAGGCACGACCCTCAAGCTTAAGGCTGGCGGAACGATCGACGGCCGACTCCTGTCGAACAACGACCCGATCGTGATCACCTCCACCGGCGGCATCACCCAGTTGGTCCCCAAGGATCGCGTCATGGGCGGCCAGACCAAGATGACCCGTTCCCTCATGATGTCCGGCGAACAGCTGGGTCTGGGCGCCCAGGATGTGGCCGACGTCGCCGCCTTCCTGGCTACCTATAAGTAAGCCTAGACGCCTCAAAGGCCATTTCGAGGGGGTTTTCCACCAGGAAGACCCCCTTTTAATTTACCGCTTGCATCTGGGGCCGGGTTTATCAGGTTCGACCCTCCTTTCCCTAGGCAAGGCACGGCCGCACAACGCGGGTCCGCGACTTACTAGGCACCAAAAGACCTTATACTCATATGAAGCAGCTCACCCTTAAAGTCACCAGCCGCGCGCTCCATGGCCGCGGTCCCGCCCGCCGCCTCCGTGCCGATGGCTCCATTCCTGCCATCATCTACGGCAAGTCCGGCAACCAAAGCGTCTCCGTCGCTCAGGAAGCCTTCCGCGACCTCATGCGCGCCAAGGGCAACGCCGCCTCGCTCATCGACCTCGACGTCGACGGCAAGAAGTACCTTTCCCTGATCAAAGAGTTCCAGCGTCACGCGATCACCCAGAAGTTCCTCCACATTGACATCATGGAGATCGACCCGAATTCCCCGATGACCGCCGCCATCCCGGTGCGCGCCATCGGCGAAGCTCATGGCGTCAAGACCGACGGCGGCACGCTCGCCATCGTCTCCCAGACCATCAACGTTCGCTGTCTTCCGAAGGACCTCCCTGAGTTCATCGAGATCGACGTCACCGAGCTCAAGGTCAACGAGTCCATCCACGTCGGCGAAGTCAAGGCCCCCAAGGGCATCACTTTCCCGGGCGACCCCAAGCGCGTCGTCGTCGTCTGCTCCGAGATGGCCGAAGAAGAAGCCGCGCCCGAAGCGACCCCTGTCGCCGGTGCCGCCGCCGCCCCTGGTGCCGAAGGTGCCGCCGCTCCTGCGGCTGGTGCTGCTCCTGCCGCCGGTGCCGCTCCTGCGGCCGCCGCTCCGGCTGCCAAGAAGTAATTTCCGCGCCGGGCGTCCCCGGTACCTGTTCTTTGAAGTCAAA
>JBAXMD010000084.1:0-7480 GCA_037134475.1 Verrucomicrobiota bacterium
ACCCTCGAGACCGACCAGCACGTCGCCGCGGCCTTCATCCTGTTCTCTTCCTTCGTGACGCTGCTCTTCTACGTCATCCGCTTCTTCGCGGGTGGCCGTCGCGACTAAGCCTGATTCACGGAAACCTAGAGGGCTTCCCGGTGTTACATCGGGGAGCCCTTTTTTTTATGCGCCGTCTCCTTCTTCTTTGCCTCGCCTTGGTCGGCGCGACTTCGTTGTCCGCCCAGGGTAAGTTTCGTGATTTGCTCTCGGCCAAGGCCCCGGAAGGCTTCGTGGAACGGACCTGGACAATCGACGGCGTGAAGCGGACGGCCTTGGTCCGCGTGCCGGTCGGCGTGAGCGGCCAGCTGGCCGTTGTCTTCGGCTGGCATGGCCACGGCGGCCGCTCCACCCAATCCGCGGGCCGCTGGGGTTACGCCGAGATCGACACGACTTCGATCTTGGTCTTCCCGCAGGGCCTGCCGACCGTCTCGCCGCTGGTCGACAAGGAAGGCCGCATGCCAGGCTGGCAGACGACCGTCGAGAGCGAGGGTGGCCGTGATATCAAGCTCTTCGACGCCATTCTGGCTGACCTCAAGAAGGAGCAGCCGGTCGACGCGCGTCGCATCTTCTCCATGGGCCATTCCAACGGCGCCGCGTTCAGCTATCTCCTCTGGCAGGCCCGTCCGGAAATCATCGCCGCCATCGGGTCCGTCGCCGGCGGCCTGCGGGGTGACTCCAAATCGTTACCCCCGATGCCGGTGATCCATGTCGCTGGAGAAAAGGATCCCCTCGTCAAGTTCGCCTGGCAGCAGGCGACGTTTGCCGCGGTGAAGCGGTTCAACAGCTGCACCGAAGAAGGTAAGCCGTGGGCCAAGGAAGGCGTGCTGGACGCGACCATCTTTGCCTCGACCAAAGGGGCTCCGTTGGTGACGGCCATTCATGGGGGTGGACACGAATACCCCAAGGGCTCCACTGAGCTGATCGTCCGGTTCTTCAAGGAGAACCCTAAGCCAGCCAAGTGATCAGCGGGCCGGGTCGTCGGTCAGGATCGCGAGGTCGTCGAGGTAGAACTCGGTCTTCTCGTTGGCGTTACTGATGAAGCCCACCCAGTCGAGCGTCTTCATGTCGGGGTGTCGGCAGGGCAGGTCCTTGAATTCCTTCGTGGGTTCACCTTCGGGCGTCACCTTCAGGTTCCAGCGGCCCGTGACGGCATCGCCGATGACGGCGGAGAGTTCGAGGCGAATCCACTTCTGCATCGGCACGGCGACGTCGAGCCCTTTGACACCAGTGAGACGGCCGTTCTGGATATGCATCACCGGACCGGTGCGGTAAGGGTTTCCTTTGGTACGCCACTCGTGGGCAAAGATCGCCTTCGGTTCCATGTAGAGGGAGAAGCTAACGGTCGAAGTGCCCGTTCGGTGGTGCGGATTGAACGACAGCATCGGGTAATAGGCGCTGGGCAGTCCGGGGGCGTCCTGGAAGAGCAGGGACTGCTTGCCCTCGGAGTGCTTAGCCGGGCTCATGCGCAGGGCGTCGCCGAGGCTGACGCGCGGTTTGCCGGGCGGGGCGTTATTGATCGTGAGCGCGGGGTTGCCGTGCAGGAAGGGGCGCTTCTGGTCGACGATGCGACCTTCGAAGCCTTGGCGGAGGTTGAGCGGCGGCGCCTCGGGTCGTGCCGGGCGGGCGAGCTCGGGGCCGCGTCCGAAGGTGTCCGCCAGCTTGCGCCAAGCGGGGTCGTCGCGGAGCACGCCCATGGCCGAGACATCGATCGACTTGATGCCGAGGGCGAGCGCGGGTGAGCCGGGCTTCAGGCGGAAGTCGCGTTTGGTCGGGTCGACGAAGAGCGGATCGGCGATGATCGAGTCGAGGTCCTGGCCTTTCTTCTGCCAGTCGGCGAACGAGAGTTTCTTTTCCGTGAAGGTCACCGGGCGGGCCGAGATATCCCAGTAGACGTTACTCTTATTGAGGAAGTTCGCGGTCGTGCCGGTCCAGCCGGGCCCGAGCAGTTCGCCGCGGTCGAAGATGACGATGTTCTGCTCGAACGTGAACGAAAGGTGTTCCTCGGCGCGGGAGCGCTTGACCTGATAGTCTTCCGAGAAAGCAAAGACGTTATTCCGGATTACGTTGTCCTTGCCGTAATGCTGGTGGAAGCCCCCGTCGGTCGTGTCGTAGGTCACGTTGCCTTCCATCGTGATGCCTGTGCTGCCTTCGTCCGTGTAGAGCCCCCAGCCGCCGTAACCGAAGCAGGTCACATGGTGGATGAGGTTGTGGCTCACCGTGGTGCCTTCGGAGGGGCCGAGCGTGTAGACGCCGCCCATATCGCTCAGCAGGCCTTTGCCGAGGTGGTGGAGGTGATTCCAGTCGACCGTATTGCGCTTGGCGTCGCTAGGTGCATAGCCCCAGCGCCAGCCGACGGAGACCGCCGAGTAGAAGAAGTCCGAGATCTCATTATGCGTGACCTCGTTGTCGGAGGAGGAGCCGATCCAGACCCCGACCGCGCAGGGGAAAATCAACCCACCGTCGCGGATGATATTATTATGCACCCGGTTGTGGCTTGCGTGGTTTTCCGGCTTAGGCTCGTCGTTGAGTGTGCCCACCTTGATGCCGCCGGCGCCGAGGTCGGTGATCAGGCATTTCTCGATGGACACCTCGCGGCACCCTTGGTGGAGCGAGAAGCCGTAGCTGCCGACGTGGGAGAGTTCGCAGCCCGTGAACGAGACCTGCCGGGCGTGTTCCAGGGTGATTACGCCGTCGACCGTGCGGACCGCGGATTGGTTGGGTGTCGCCGTCGCGAGGGATGGAAGGCCTTTGGCGTGGCGGAAAGCGAGTCCGCGGAAAGCGAGGTGCGCGACGGGGGCGTTGGGCTGGCCGGCGAAGGTCAGGAGTTTTTCTGCGACCGGATAGGTGGCGCGGGACGCTTCCACGGACTCACCCTTGCGGGGCAGATAGGACAGCTGGCCGGAGCGGCTGAGGAACCACTCGCCAGGCTCGTCGAGTAACGACAGCAGGTTTTCGATGACCATGCCCGTGAGGTGATCGAAGGCGGTGTTGCCCTTCTGGGCGGGGCCGCGGACCCTCAAGGTGCCGTCTGCCGGACTGGCGGATTCGACGCGGCTACGGGTTGAATCCCACTTATGGTAGAACGTCACCACCGCGTCTTGGGCCTCGGAAGATTTCACCTCGCTGAACGCCACCAGCTCCTTCGGGTCGACGCGGATGGACTGTTCAGTGAAGCCGGGGGTCGGCGTGGTGCCGGGAAGAGGGTTCTCGCTTTCGACGCTGCGGACATAGTGGCTGCCGGGATTATTGGTGCGTGCGCGGGTGGCACGCAGTTCGCCGACCCAGAGCTGCTCGAAAGTCTCGTTACCGGCCGGAATCTGCAGCGTCCAGCGTCCATCCTTGCCGGCCGTGAAGGGCAGCAGTTCCTTGCCCCCTGAGATCACGACCTTGGCGCCCGGCGCGGCCTCGTAGGAGATGAGCTTTCCGTCTTCACCGGAATCTTTTGCCTCAAACGCGACGGCGGCGGTCAGACGGTAGGTGCCTTCGGCGAAGATCACGTGGACCGATTCGGTCAGCGGGCGCGGCAGTTTTCGGATGGCGAGGCGGGCTCCATCGAGAGAGGCCAACGGAGCGTCGGCTTTGCCGCTGGCCCGGTCGTCTCCTTTCGGCGAAACGTGCAGGTCCAGTGCCTGCGCGGTGAAGGGCAGGAGGAGGGCGAGTAATAGCGAACGGCAGAAAGGCATGGGTATCCCGACAAGACCCATGCGGGGCGGTTCCCTCAAGACTTTCTAGCAACGAAGAAACGCGTCTCGCCGGCGAACTCCCGGACCAGTGGCCCGTCCGCCGCGACCTCGGTGCTGAGCGGGCATTCGATTACCGTGAAGCCTGATTCCGACAACTCATCCCGGGTTTCCTTCTCGGTGCTACTATGGATGAAGACCGGCGACGTGTCGCTCTCGTGCCAGCGATCGCCCGGGATGGACTCGTCGGACGCGTCTTCCTTCGCCCAGTAGGCCGCGTTGGCGCCTTTCTCGCGATCGGAGGCCGTGAAGAGCAAGATGCCCCCTGGCTTCAGCACGCGATGGATGGAGCGAAGCGCAGCAAGGCGATGCTCACGACTCGGTAGGCACATCAGCCCGTTGAAGGCGAAGATGGCGCGATCGAAAGAGGCGTCCGGGTAGGTCAGCGCGGTGGCATCCTGCTGTTCGATGATCTTCTCCCAGCCTTCGTCGTGGTCGGCCAGCACCGCCCGGGCGAGGCTCACCATGATCGGGGAGAAGTCCGTCGCGACCACGTGGGGGTAGCCTGACTGTAACAATCCTAGGGCGACCCGACCGCCCCCGCACCCGAGCTCGAGGATGCGGTGGGACCGGGTGAAGTGCCGTTCGATGAGCATGCGTTCGGAAGCCCAGACCCCGACGCGTACCGCTGCCCGGGCATAGTGCAGGGCCGTCTCGGTCTCGAGCCAGTGGGCCTGCGGGTCGCGTTCCATGCGTCGAGGCAAGCGAATCTTGCCACCGAGGCAATCGCAGGAACACTTAGGCCCATGATTAGGACGCTCTTCGTTGCCATGGCCCTAGCGCTCGTCGCCTGCGACAGCCAGCATAGCGCGAACGCCCCGACGACCGAACTCGGCATCGAGACGCGTTTCCCGGTCCGGATGGGCCAGGTGCTCGGACAGCTGCGCATCGCCGCGACCGATCTCGAGAAGGCCCGCGGCCTGATGGGTACTACCAAGCTCTCCGAGGAAGAAGGCATGGCGTTCATGTATGACACCGAATCGCAGATGCGCTTCTGGATGAAGGACACTCCGCTTGACCTCGATATCGCTTTCATTGCGCGCGACGGGACGGTCCTTGAGATCCGGACCATGACTGCCGGGGATACCGAGACCACCGCTTCGACCACTGATCAGGTGCGCTTCGCGATCGAGATGCGCTCCGGTTGGTTCCGTGATTTCGGCGTCAAGCCAGGCGAGAAGATCAACGTCGATGACATGCGAGCGGCCTTGAAGGCGCGCGGTTTCGACTCGAAGCGGTTCATTCCCTGATCACAGGGAGCGCCAAAGTAGCAGTAGCCCCGTAGCGGCAGCGAGGCAGCCGAGCACGAAGGCGAGCGCGAGGCGTTCCGCCGCGGTCGTACGGAAGATCCTCATGCCTTCGGAGCGAGGCGGGCGGCCGCTTCGCGCAGGAAGGCCGTGAGACGAAGTAGGAAGAAGGGCGAAGGGGTGCCGGCGATGGGTTCGAGGGCCTGTTCGGCGGCGGCGATTTCGGCGTCGAGCCGGCGGAAGCATTCGCGCCAGGCTGCGTCGGAGATGAGTTGGCGGGCGTCGCCGCCGGCGCGGAGGGCGGTCAGGAAGCCTTTGCCCGAGAGGTCGCGCTCGAGGAGCATCGGCAGGGTGAGCTTGCCGCTGGCGGCGTCGGTGCCGAGGGTTTTGCCGGCCTTGGTGTCGTCCTGCAGCAGGTCGACTAAATCGTCGTAGATCTGGTAGGCGATACCGAGGTGGCGACCGAAGAGGGAGCAGGCCGCGATATGCTCCGGCGGCCGGCCGGCGAGAAGGGCGCCCGCGTGGCAGGCGCCTTCGAACAGCTCGGCCGTCTTCAGGCGGATGTGCCGGTAATAATCTTCGAGGGATAGGTCGTCGTGGCCGCGGGAGAACGTCTGGCAGACTTCGCCGGAGCAGACTTCGCGGGAGGCGCGGGCGACGATGCGGCAGAGCTCCGGCGTCGGGTGGTCGGCGGCGAGGACGAGCGCGTGGGCGAAGAGGGCGTCGCCGAAAAGTACGGCCGCGTGGGCGCCGTGGGTGTGATTCGGGGTGTCGCTGCCGTGGCGGGTGTCGGCACCGTCCAAGACGTCGTCATGCACCAGCGTCGCGAGGTGGACGAGCTCGATGATGCCGGCTCCGCGGACGAGGGCGTCGGGGGGAGGGCCCCCTGCGCCGGAGCTGAATGCCAGCAAGGGACGGAGGCGTTTACCCGGGTGGGCGAGTACGTCACGGACCATCGGGCGTACTTCCGGTTCGAACGCGAGTTCCTGCGCTGCGAGGAATTTCTCGAGCGCCGCGAAGTGAGCTTCAAGGCCGGCGTGCAGCGGGGAGGACACGCCGCAATGTGCAGGTGAAAAAGCCCTTGCGCAAGCGCAGGATGAGGTAAAGCCGCCTAGGCAGCTTACGGGGCGAACTTGGTCTCGACCGAGATGATCACCTTACCGCTGCTGGCGCAGTCAGCACAGGGGATGCGCTTGTCGAGCAGCTGGCCCTTCTGGGCTTCGCGGATGAAACCGAGCCCGCCGCATTTCTTGCAGGTGATCTGCTCGTTGGTCGTCGTGCTCATCTCGGCGCCGGCATTGATCGCTTCCATGAACTTACGGAGACCGGCCGCGGAGTCTTCGAGGGTGACGCATTCGACGAAGGCTTCGCGCCGGATGGTGAGGCGCTTCCCGACGAGAGGCGGGTAGGTCGCGGTGAAGAGCAGGGCGACCGTGCCGACGTGCATGCCGGTGATCTTGCCCGTGTCGCCGACTTTGGCGGGTTTTTCGAGTAGCAGGATCGCCATCGTGTCCGCGCCGGCGGCGAGGATTTCATTAGGGCCGGCGGCAGGCCAGGCGGCCTTGGCGAGGAAGCGGTTGTCGCCCAGGTCTTGGACAAGAGCGTAGTTCACCGTCGCGAGATAGCCCGTGGCCTTGCTCGAACCCGCGGGGGAGCCATCGACGATGCGTTGGGTGGCAAAAGCCGAGTAAAGGCGCTGCAGCTCCTTGGTCGTTTCGGTGAAGCCCAGCTTATTGATCTTCGAGAGCTGGAACGTGCGGGTCGACTTAGCGTCGGGTGGCGTGAGTGTTCGGAAGGGCGTGATGACGACGGTGTTATCGACCTCATCCTCGGCGGCTTTCGGAGCGGCTTTATTAGCCGGCGTGGACGTACCCGTTTCGGCAGGTGCTACCGCGTTCGCCGTGGCCTTGGTGCCGAAGGCGGTCGTCTGGGCCGAAGCGGAGACGGCGGAGGCCAAGAGGACGAGGAGCAGTCGCTTGATCATGGGATTAGTCGAGGGAGGAAAGGTCGCCTTCGGCAGGCGGAGGCGTGGACTTAGGCTTGGCCGGAGCCGGGCTGCTGTCGGAAGGGGTCACCGTCTTCTGGCGCTTAGGGCGGGAGTCGTCGTCCGAATCATCGTCCTCGTCGTCGTCATCGTCTTCTGGGAGGTCGTCATCCTCCGGGTTTGGCTTGTCGCCGCGGGCGATGCGTTTGCGGCGGACGATGACCGAGCCCACGAAGATCGCGATCAGGTAGAGAGCGAAGAGCGCGGCGACCAGGATGGCGAGGGAGATGAAGTCTCCGATCGGCGTGATCAAGATGGCCCCGATGGTGATGCCGGCGAACATGCCCCTCCAAGACTTCAGGAGCGTCATCGGGCGGACGATTTCCAGCCACATGATGATGATGAGTGCCAGCGGGAACTGGAAGCAGAGTCCGGTCAGCAAGGACATCATCACCACCAGCGAGTAG
>JBAXMD010000085.1:0-7208 GCA_037134475.1 Verrucomicrobiota bacterium
GCAGGGTCGGAGATAAGCACGCAAGAGCCATGGCGCACGAAAGCAAGCCCTCCTCTGATTCCGGCCGCTATGCGGCCCGGGGCGTTTCCGCCTCCAAGAGCGAAGTGCACGCCGCCGTCGACCGCCTCGACCCCGGCCTCTTTCCGCAGGCCTTCTGCAAGATCGTCGCCGACAACCTGACCGGCGACGCCACGAAGTGCGTCGTCACGCATTCGGATGGTTCCGGGACCAAGGCCCTCCTCGCTTATCTCTGGTGGAAGGAGACCGGCGACGCGTCCGTGTTCCGCGGCATCGCGCAGGACAGCATCGTCATGAACATCGATGACCTCCTGTGCGTCGGCGTGACCAAGGGTGTCATCCTTTCTTCGACCATCAACCGCAACGCCAAGGCCATCCCCGGTGCGATCCTCGCGGAGCTCATCAACGGCACCGAAGACGTGCTCGCCATGCTCCGCGAGCAGGGCTTCGGCATCACCTCTGGGGGTGGCGAAACCGCCGACGTCGGCGACCTCACGCCCACGCTCACCGTCGATTCCACCGCGACCGCGATCCTCACCCGCGCGGAAGTGGTCGACGCCGCTCGCGTCGTCCCCGGCCTCGTCATCGTCGGCATCGCCTCGCACGGCCGCGCCAAGTACGAGACCTCTGAAAACAGCGGTATCGGCTCCAACGGCCTGACTAGCGCCCGCCACGAGCTCCTTTCGAAGTACTACGCCGAGAAGTATCCCGAAACCTATGACAAGGCCACCCCGGCCGACCTGGCCTACTGCGGCCCCCATCGCCTGACGGACCCCCTTCCCGGCTCGACCTTGACCGTCGGCCAGGCCCTCCTCTCTCCCACCCGCACCTACGCCCCCTACGCCTTGCGCCTGCTCCAGGCCCTCGGCAACCAGCGCGTCAAAGGCCTCGTCCACTGCTCCGGCGGGGGCCAGACCAAGTGCCGCCGGTTCGGCTCCAGGGTCCATTTCATCAAAGATAACCTTTTCCCGACTCCCCCCATTTTCGCCGAAATCGCCCGGGTCAGTGGGACGGATGCCAAGGAAATGCACCAGGTTTACAACATGGGGCACCGCTTGGAGGTGTTCGTGGAGCCCAAGGACGCCGATGTCGCGCTGCGCCTCGCCGCCGAGCTCGGACTGGGCGCTCAGGTGATCGGCCGAACCGAAGCCTCGACCCGCCCTGACGGTGCTAATCATGTGACCGTGATTAAAGACGGACAGGTCGTAGCATACGCCTGAAGGGTCTCCTGGCTTGCTATTGACGTGTCGGGTGGTCGGGCAGACAGGACTTGAACCTGCAACACCCTGCTCCCAAAGCAGGGACTCTACCAATTGAGATACTGCCCGGTACCCGAGGAGACAGTCTGATTTTGTGTTGCCGTCCGTGTCAAACCGCTAATCTCCAACTGTTCCAACCCGCAAAACACCTCCACACATGGAAAACGACAATATCTCCTCCTCTTCTTCCGAATCCAAGCTCCCGCTCATCGTGGGTATCCTCGGTTTCGCTCTCGGCGCTGCCGGCCTCGTGCTCGGCATCAAGGCCAAGGGCGCCGCTCAGGCCGCCGCTGATGAAGCCGCTGCCGCCAAGACCAGCGTCTCCGAACTCGGTGCCGCCCTCGCCGGTAAGGCCAACGCCGCCGACGTCCAGGCTGTCCGCGCCGACCTCGACAAGGGTCTCGCCGACCTCGCCACCAACGAGAAGACCCTCGCTGACCAGATCACCAAGCTCCAGACGATTGCTTCCACTCCGAAGGCTGGCCCGAAGGGCGACGGCAAGACCCCGGCCGCTCCCGGCCCTGGCGAACACATCATCGCCAAGGGTGAAACCCTCGGCTCCATCGCCAAGAAGGCCGGCATCTCGCTGAAGGCTATCCAGGAGCTCAATCCTGGCGTTGACTCAAACAAGCTGCGCATCGGTCAGAAGCTGAAGACCAAGTAAGCTCACGCATGTCGGCGCCCTCTCGCTGGTCCGTCCAGCACGAAGAGCTCCACGCCGACTGCAGGGTTTTCCGGGTTTACAAGGAACACTGTCATCACCCTCTCGATCAACGAGAGGGTGATTTTTTTGTGCTCCGTTCCGGCGACTGGGTGCTCGCGCTCCCAATCACCGAAGACGGACGCCTCGTGATGGTGCGCCAATATCGTTTCGGCACGCGCGACCTTTCCACCGAAGCGCCGGGCGGCATCATCGAGCGCGGCGAAGATCCCGTGCTCGCGGCCGTGCGTGAGACCGAGGAAGAAACGGGCTTCGCCGGCGGGCGCCCTAGCCTGCTCGGCACCTGTGCGCCAAACCCCGCGATTCAGGCCAATCGCTGCCATTTCGTGCTATTAGAAGGCGTCCGCCCCACTGGCCTGCGGGCGCCTGACGAACACGAAGAAATCCAGGTACTGGCGCTGAGCCCCAAGGCCGCGCTGGCACAGGCGCTGGGCAACGAGGCGCAGCATTCACTCGCCCTGCTCGCGCTCTACCGTCTTCGTGACGTGCGCCCCGATCTCTTTTCATGACCACTCCCACTCGCATCAAGAACAAAGGCCGCGAGCCCGACCCCGTCCTCGTCGTCGGCTCCGTGGCCTACGACAGCATCGTCACGCCGCACGACAAAGGCGAACGCATCCTCGGCGGTAGTGCCGCCTACGCATGCCTCGCCGCCAGCTACTTCGCGCCCCCGCGCATCGTCGGCGTCGTCGGCCATGACTTCCGCGACCGCGACCGTAACAAACTCGCCAAGCGCGGCATCGACCTCGACGGTCTGCTCACCGATTCGACCGGGCGCACGTTCTTCTGGCGCGGCCGCTACCACGAGAACTATAACCGCCGCGACACCGAGGACCTGCAGCTCAACGTCTTCGAGCACTTCAAGCCGAAGCTGCCCGAAGCGCACCGTGCTTCGCCGTTCGTGATGCTCGGCAACATCCGCCCCGACCTGCAGCTCGAAGTCCTCAACCAACTCACCTCACCGCGCTACGTGCTCGCCGACACCATCGACATCTGGATCGAGACGCAGCGGGAGAAGCTCGGCGAAGTCATGCGCCGAGCGGACCTGCTCGTCGTCAACGACACCGAATCCACCAAGCTCACCGGTGAAGCCAACGTGATCGTGGCCGGCCACGCCCTGCGCAAGCACGGCTGCAAGACCGTCATCATCAAGAAGGGTGAGCATGGAGCCGTCCTCTTCCATGAGGAGGGCCTCTTTATGCTGCCCGCCTACCCCGTCACCGAGCTGCGCGACCCCACGGGGGCTGGCGACAGCTTCGCCGGAGCCCTCCTGGGCTACCTGGCCTCGGCTGGGGCGACCGATTTCGCGACCCTCAAGCAGGCCATGGTCTACGGCACTGCCGTCGCCAGCCTGACCGTTGAGGCCTTCTCGACCGACCGCCTGGCCAAGGCCGGCTGCCGTGAGATCAGGGCCCGCCGCAAGGAGCTCCTGAAGCTGATCAAGGCCTAACCCCGCTTCCGGCCCAGCAGGCGCCAGAGGAAGAAAAGCAGGATACCCGAGAAGACCAGGTCGCCGGCCACCAGAGGCCAGACCTTCGGGAGCCTGTTGGCAAACAGCGCATAGACCAGGAAACCGGCCTGTAGGAGGATGACCAGGGCGAGGAGGGGAACGAAGCGGCGGAGCTTCGCCAGGGAGTCGGGTGCACTCATGCGAAATGACGGCGGTGGGCTTCAGCCAGGCCGAGTAAGGTCAAGTGTGGCTCGTGGGTCACGCGTGCCTGCCAGGAGGCCGGTAGGTAGACCGCGGCCCCACCCGTGACGATCACCTGAGGCGGAGGGGAGCCCTGACGGACCAGCTCGGCACAGACGCCGTCGAGCAGGGCGCCGATCATGCCAGCGAAACCGAGGGCGCAACCGGAACGCATCGCGTCGACCGTCGACTTACCGATCGCCGGGCCGCCGAGGAGGGCGGCCGGGTCGAGCGCGGGCAGCAAGGCCGTGCGCTCATGAAGATATTGCGTCATCACGCCGAGGCCGGGCGCGATGATGCCGCCCGCATAACCGCGTTCGGTCAGGATATCAACCGTCGTGGCCGTGCCCATGCCGACGATCACCGCTGGCGCGCCAGCAACGAGTTGGGCGCCCACGCAATCCGCGAGGCGATCCTGGCCCACCTCGGCCGGCTTCGGATAATCAAAGCCAAGTCCCTTCACGTTGTCGTGACGCAGATGATAGAACGGGCGACCGCTGCTGAGGAGGGCGGGCGAGATCGCGGTGGTCACCTTCGGGACCACGCTCGCGAGGGCGACGCCCTGCGTCGGGTGTGCCGCGAGCAACGCGTTCAACGACGCCGTCTCGAGCGAAGCGGTGGCCAGCTCGCCATGGGCGAGTAGCTGACGCCCGTCCACGACGCCCCAATGCGCATGCGTGTTGCCGACATCGAGACAGAAAAGGGACACAGGTGAGAGCGTGGCCGGAAGCGGGCGCAGGCGCAAGCGCTCAAGGCTTGCGGAGCGTGACCTCCCCGGAGGAAACGATGGTCTTACGGCCCCCGCCCGTGCGCAGAATCAGCGAGCCCTCTTCGTCAATGCCATCGACAATGCCCGCGATCGGATCACCGCGGAGACCGACCCGGACGGACTTGCCCGCGAGCACGTCGTGGTGCTGCCAGAGCTTACGGAAAGAACGAGACCAGGTGCCTTCCTCGAACTGCTCCCAGGCGTGGAAGAGCGCGGCGATGACGGCGGCCGCCTCGCGGTTGACATCGAGCGTTTCGCCGAGCGCCGCTTCGAGCGAGCCAGCGGTCGCGCGGATCTCAGCGGGGAAATCCTTGGGCCGGCCGGTGAGGTTGAGACCCAGACCGAAGACCAACTCGCGGACCGAATCGGCATCGAGGCGCGCCTCGGTGAGCATGCCGGCGACCTTGCGTCCGTCGGACGACTGCAGGTCGTTGGGCCACTTCAGCCCGAGCTTGAGGCCGAGCGATTTCTCGACGTGGGCGCACAGCGCGAGGCCCATCCAGAGCGTGAACGGCTTGAGTCGATCGGGCGGGATGAACGGGCGGAACGCGAGGGACAGGTAAAGGTTGCCGGCCTGCGTGCTATGCCACTTGCGGCCGAGGCGGCCGCGACCGGCACGTTGGGCGCAGGCGAGCACCGCGAACGGCGCTTCCTGCCCCGCAGCGAGACGACGTTCCGCCTCGGAGTTCGTGCTATCGACTTCGGCCAGCAGCTCGACGGCCGGTGAGACCTTGAGGCGTCGCAGATGCGCGTCGAGCAAGGCCGCGTTGATCTCGCGCGGGACGGACTTCAGTTCGTAACCCTTACGAGTCGAAGCCTTGAAGACGAAGCCTTCGGAGCGGAGCCGCTCCAGCCGGCTCCAGATCGCCACGCGCGACACGCCCAGTTCCTTGGCGAGTCGGTCGCCGCTGACCGGTTCGCCGTCGGCCTCAAGAAACGCGAGGAGGATACTGCTGTCGAGGGCGGCCATGACGTCAGAGCCAATCGAGGCCGAGATCGCACCAAGGCGCGGCGTGGGTGAGCGCGCCGCTGGAGACGAAGTCCGGCGCGAGCGCACCGATGAGCGGAAGGGACTCCAGGCTGACGCCACCGCTGACTTCGGACCAGGCGAGTCCGCGGAGCTGCGGGATCGCCACGCGCAGGTCGGCGACCGGAAAGTTATCGAGGAGGATAATATCGGCGCCGGCCTGGAGGACCGGAGCAATCTGGTCGAGCCGATCGACTTCGACTTCGACGAGCAGGTCCGGGCGGCTTTCGCGCGCGCGCTGGACCATCTTCGTGATGCGTTCGCCCGCCGTGGCCCCACCGGCCGCAAGATGGTTATCCTTCACCATGATACGGTCGAAAAGCCCCAGCCGATGATTGTAGCCGCCGCCTTGGCCGACCGCGTATTTCTCAAGCATACGGAAGCCCGGAGTCGTCTTGCGCGTATCGAGCAGCTTCGTCGGCGAAGAACCTAGGGCGAGGACGTGCTCACGGGTATGCGTCGCCACGCCGCAGAGGCGCTGGAGAAAATTCAGGAGGATTCGTTCGGCGGAAAGCAGCTCGGCGGCGGGGCCTTCGACTTCGGCGACCGCGGTACCCGCGGGCACGAACTGTCCATCGTAGGCGAGCGGCTTGGCGTGACAGCGGCACCCGTAGGCCGCGAAGACGACGTCGAGTAGTCCGAGTCCGGCGAGGACCATCGGGCGGCGGGCGACCACGCGGGCGCGGGCGCGGGCCGCGCCGGTGAGCAAGGCGGCGGACGGGTCGCCGGTACGAAGCGGGCGCTCGGCGAGACCTAGGCCGGAGAGGTCTTCGTCGCGCGCGAACTCGGCGAAGCGGAGCAGCCACGACCGATCCAGTTCGTCCCAACGGAGACGGCGGATAAGTCGGTCGGTCTGGCCCGGATCACGCGGCATGGGTTCACCTTATGACCCGACCCCTGTCGGGCAAGGGGCTTAACGGAAGAACTCCTTGAACTTCGCCCGCCAGGATTCGGAGACCGGCGCGGCTTCGTCACCGCAAGCGGTGGCATAGGCCGTGAGGGCATCCTTTTCCTTGTCGGTCATCTTCTTCGGCACGTCGATGTCGACGCGCACGAGCAGGTCGCCCGAAGCCGAGCCGCGGAGCGGAGGCATGCCTTCGCCGCGGAGGCGGAAGATCGTGCCGCCCTGGGTGCCGGCGGGGATGTTGAGCGTGGTCTTGCCCTTGAGTTTCGGGACGACGATCTTGCCACCGAGAGCGGCGATCGAGAATTTTACCGGCACGCTACACGCGAGGTCGTTACCGTCGCGCTCAAAGAGCTGGTGATCCGTGACGCTGATGTAGACGTAAAGGTCCCCGGCGGAAGCACCGCGGCGTCCGGCCGAGCCATTGCCGCTGGAGCGAAGCTTCGTCCCCGTGTCGACGCCGGGAGGGATGCGTAGGCTGACGGTGGATTCGGCGACCGTGCGGCCTTCGCCGGAGCAAGGCTTGCAGGGCTTGTCGATGCGCTCGCCCTGTCCGCCGCAAGAAGGGCAGACTTGGCGCATTTGGAAGAAACCGTTCGAGCGGACGACCTGACCTTGACCGCCGCAGGTCGGGCAGCGGCTCTTCTTGGAACCCGGCTCGGCGCCGGATCCGGAGCACTTCGCGCAGGCCACATGCTTACGGTAAGGAATCTTACGTTCGACGCCTTCGGCGGCTTCCTCGAGCGTGATCTTCAGGTCGACGCGAAGGTCTTCACCCGCGTCGTCCTGGCTTTCGCCCCCACCCCCGCCGAAACCGCCG
>JBAXMD010000086.1:0-6997 GCA_037134475.1 Verrucomicrobiota bacterium
GACCGAACACGAAGCTCCAGCGCATCGTCGCGGTACTCGTCGACATCAACCTCGTTGTCGGTCTCGTGGCGTTTTTCCAGACAGTTCGGCCAATCTCCTGGTTCCACCCGATCCTCGCCCTCGCCGCGGTCGCCTTCCTCCACATCGGCGCCAAGAGCGAAGACAAGGGTAAGGTCGTCCGTTGCTTCTCGATCGCTTTCGTCCTCCTCTTCGCCGCTTGGGCCGTCAACGCCTCTTGGGGTCCGGTGTGGTTTAAGACGCACTTCGTCAAACTGCCGGCGGTTGCGGTCATCGCCAAGTAAGCCGCTAAGATACGGTTAGGTTACGACGGCCCGGACACTGTCCGGGCCGTTTGACTTCCCATTGACCCGTGGCTTGTTGGAGCGACACTCCCGGAACACGTCTGATGTATCGCCTCGCCCTCAACATGCTCTTCGGAGACCGCGCCAAGCTCGCGATGCTGCTGTGCGGCTTGGCGTTCTCGGCGTTGCTCATGGCCCAGCAGAGTTCGGTCTTTTTCGGCATCATGAGCTGGACCTATACGCCGATGGTCAACATCCGCGCGCAGGTCTGGGTCAGCGACCCGATGGTCGAGCAGGTCAACGACGCCAAGCCCCTCCGCGACACCGACCTCGGTCGCGTGCGTTCCGTCGACGGCGTGGCTTGGGCCGCCCCGCTGCACACCTCCTTCGTCCAAGCGCGCATGCAGGATGGAAATTTTAAGCTCATCACGCTCGTCGGTATCGATGCCGATACTTTCGCCGGAGCCCCCGCCGTTCTCACGCAGGGCCGCATCGAAGACCTCCGCCTGCCGGACACGGTCATCGTCGACGAATGGGGCGCCTCGCTGATGGGACGCATGGGCGTCGGACCTGACGGCAAGCCTCGCTCCACTCCGCTGAAGGTCGGCGACACCTTCGAGGTCAACGACATCCAGGCTCGCATCGTCGGCATCTGTAAAGTGAAGCGTGCCTTCACGGGAGGCCCTTTCGTCTATACGACCTACGATCGCGCCAAGGGCTACACCCTCGGCGCTCGCCGTACGCTCAGCTTCATGCTCGTCGAGCCGCAGAAGGGTGTGACGCCGGCCGAGCTCTGCGACCGCATTGAACGCGATACAGGCCTTAAGGCCTGGACATCCGATACGGTGATCTGGAGCTGGGGTGAGCGCAGCCTGGCCCGGAACACGTTCTGGTGGTTCTGGACCAATACCGGTATCCCGTTCTCCTTCGGCACGGCGGTCCTCCTAGGCCTGTTCGTCGGGATCGCGATTTCGGGCCAGACGTTCTACTCCTTCGTGCTCGAGAACCTGAAATATTTTGCGGCGATCAAGGCGATGGGCGCGGGCATGGGCGTCATCGCGCGCATGCTCTTCGTGCAGGCTTTCACTGCCGGCCTCATCGGCTTCGGCCTCGGCGCGGGCATGGCGCAGGCGATCGGCCGCGCGATGATTGAGAAGGGCATGCCGCCCTTCGTGATGTACCCGCAAATCCTCTGGGCGACGTTCGCCCTCGTGTTGGGTATCAGCTTCGTCTCCGCCATCATCGGCATCATCAAGGTGTCGCGCGTCGACGCCGCCTCGGTCTTCCGCGGATGAGCACCCTCGCCCACACCGTCGCCGTCCGCGCCTCTGGGGTGGATATGTTTTTCGGCACGCCAGACAACCAAGTCGTCGCGCTCAAGCAGGCCGACTTCGAAGCCCGTCGTGGTGAACTGATCATGCTCGTCGGCCCGTCGGGCTGCGGCAAGACGACCCTGTTATCCGTCATCGCCGGTACGCTCACGCCGCAGGCAGGTACCGTGGAAGTCTTTGGTCAGCGCCTCGACGGCCTCGGCCAGGAAGAACTCACGTCATTCCGCCGTAAGCACCTCGGCTTCGTCTTCCAGTCGTTCAATCTCATCCCCACGCTGACGGTCATCGAGAACGTGATGGTGCCGCTGCTCATCCAGGGTCGTCCGTATGACGAAGCCCACGCTCGCTCGCTCGCGATCATTGAGAAAGTCGGCCTCAAGGGCCGCGAAGAAGGCCGTCCTAATGCGCTCTCCGGCGGCCAACAGCAGCGCGTCGCCATCGCCCGCGCGCTCGTCCATGAACCGCCGCTTCTCATCTGCGACGAACCGACCTCGGCTCTCGATAAGGACACCGGCGGTCATATCATGGAACTCGTCCGCGACCTTTCCCGCTCTCCTGAGCGTTGCGTGGTCGTCGTGACGCATGACCATCGCATCTTCCGTTTCGCCGACCGTATTGCCGAGATGGAAGATGGCCGCATCAGCCGCGTGGTCGACGACCCGAAGCTCCTCGACACCACTCATCTCTGATTTCCCTTATGTTCAAGAAACGCATCCTGCTCTTCGCCTTGGCCCTCGCCGGCGCCGTCGCTGCTTGGCAGCTCACTCGTGGTACCGCGAACGAGGCGCCGATCAAGCCGCCGCCCTATGAGCCCGCCATCCGCGACAAAGACGGCCTCATCGCGGCTGCCGGCCTGATCGAGGC
Organism: Verrucomicrobiota bacterium; assembly: GCA_037134475.1. Classification (GTDB taxonomy): domain Bacteria; phylum Verrucomicrobiota; class Verrucomicrobiia; order Opitutales; family UBA953; genus UBA953. The sequence continues at coordinate 2,498 of JBAXMD010000086.1, forward strand.
CGCCGCCGAGAACACGCTCCTGGGTTCACCCACGTCTGGTACCGTCGCCAAGGTCCATGTGAAGGTCTGGGATAAGGTGAAGGCCGGTGATCCGATTCTCACCCTCGACGAACGCGATCTCCGCGCCCAGCACGCCGTGCAGAAGGCCGCGGTCTCCGCCGCCGAGGCCACCGCCGAGCGCGCCGAAGACGCCGCCCGTCGCTGGACTGGCATCAAGGACAGCGGGGCGGTTTCCGCCTCCGAACTCCTTTCCTACCAGATGGCCGCCAAGGAGGCCAAAGCGAAGCTCGCTCTCGCCAAGGCGCAGCTCGACCAGACCTCGGTGCTCCTCGATCGTCTCGTGTTGCGTTCGCCCATCGACGCCACCGTCCTCCAGGTCGGCGTCCGTGCCGGTGAATTCGTGGTCGCTGGCGCCAAGGCCCCGGTCGTCCTCGGCGATATCTCCACCTTGCAGATTCGTTGCGACGTCGACGAACAGCTGGCCACGCGGATGCGCGAGGGTCTACCCGCCAAGGGGTACCTGAAGGGCGAGAGTTCTCTCGCGGGTGGCAAGGATCGCTCCATCTCGCTGAAATTTGTCCGCATCGAGCCCTTCGTCATCCCGAAGGCTTCGCTCACCGGCGCCAGCGTCGAGCGCGTCGATACCCGCGTGCTCCAGGTCATCTACTCCTTCGACCGCCCGGCGGGCCGCGCGCTCTTCGTCGGCCAGCAGATGGACGTCTATATCGACGCCTCCCAAAATGCTCCGGGTAAATAAGACGTTTCTCCTCGCGGCGCTGGTCCTCGCGGGCTGCGCGCACGATCCGATGGCGAAGCCGAAGGCTCCCGTCCCGCCTGCGGCGTTCTCGCAGGCCGGAGCCACGGCCGATGCGAAGTGGGCCGAAGCTTTCGGCGACTCCGCGTTGATCGAACTCATCGCGCAGGCGCGCAAGAATAGCCCGGACCTCGCCATCGCCCGTGCACGTCAGCGCGAAGCGGTCGCGCTGCTCCTTGCTGCCAATGCCGGAGACCAGCCGGCCCTTTCCGTCGGAGCTGGTCTTGAATCCTCCCGCATCTCGCTCGACACGGGCCGCACGCCGGTAGGCTTCGGCATCCCGCGTCGTACCGATGTGGGCGCTGTCGGCGTGAAGGCCTCATGGGAGCTCGACGTCTGGGGCCGCGAGGCCGCCAAGACGAAGGCCGCCGAGGCTGATTCTCTCGCGGCGAAGTTCACCGCGGAGCAGGCCGATCTCGCCCTCTCGGCCGAAGTCGCGCGCCTCTGGTTTGCCGTCCGTGGTGCCCGCGAGCAGCTCGCTTTTCTTGAGACCGAATTCTCCACGCGTTTCCGTGAGATGGAAATCGTCGAGCAGACCGTCAGCGCCGGCTTGCTCGATTCCGACCCTCTTTCCTCCGCGCGCCTCGCCGCTGCGCAGGCCAAGGTCGACGAAGGCCTCGGCCGCCGCCGCCTTGCCTCCGCGGAGAACGCGTTGCGTGCGCTCATCGGTTCCGCCCCGGGCGAGAAGCTTCCTGATGCTAAAGGTTCCGCCGCGATGCCGACCTTCGGCGCGGGCGTGCCTTCGGAACTCCTGCTCCGACGTCCTGACCTCGCTGCCGCTGCCGCGCGGCTTGATGCTGCCATCTCGCGCGAAGGCGCGGCCATCGCCGACTTCTATCCTTCCGTGACGCTCAATGGACAGGCCGGCTGGCAGGCCGATCCCGCTTCGCGTGTCGGTCGTGGCTCGTCGAGTTTTTGGTCGCTGACGCCTTCGGTAGACTTACCGCTCTTCGACGCGGGTCGACGCGAGGCCGATCTCGAGGTCGCCCGGGCGCGCATCGACGGCTCCGCCGGCGAGTGGACCAAGGCCGTGCTCGGTGCCTTCCGAGAAGTCGAGGATGCCCTTGCCGATCTCCGCGAGCTCGCCCTCCAGGAAGAACTGACGGGGCGCGTCCTTCAGGCCGTGCGAGTCCGTCTCGCTAACGCCGAAGCCCGTCGCAACGCCGGTATCGCGAACGAGAACGACATCATGGCCGCGCGTCGGGATGAAGCCTTGGCCGCTCGCACACTTTCGTTGGTCGTCTGGGAACGCCGCCAGATCGCGGTGCGTCTCGCCGCGGCCACCGGCGGCGGCTGGTCTGCGAAGTAATCCTGCCAAAGAAGAAGGGCGTCCTGGTGGACGCCCTTGCTGTTTCCCTCCAGGCGCTTAGGCCTTGATCTGCGGTCGCTTAGGATCCGGCCAGTCGATGTGGAAGAACTCGCCGCGGGGCTTGTCCTTACGCTCGTAGGTGTGGGCGCCGAAGTAGTCGCGCTGACCCTGGAGCAGGTTCTGAGGGAGGTTCTCGGTGCGGTACGAGTCGAAGTACGAGAGCGCCGAACCGAGGGTCGGCACGGGGATACCATGCTTCACCGCGAGGGCGATGACCTTGCGCCAGTTCTTCTGGGCCTTCTTGACGGTCTTCTTGAAGTACGGGTCGAGGAGAAGGTTATCCAGCGAGCGCTTCTTGGCGAAGGCTTCGGTGATCTTCTGCAGGAAGCTGGCTCGGATGATGCAACCGCCGCGCCAGATCTGGGCGATTTCGCCGAAGTTGAGCTTCCACTTGTACTCGTTCTGCGCTTCGCGCATGAGCTGGAAGCCCTGGGCGTAGGAGCAGATCTTGGAGCAGTAGAGGGCGTCGCGAATCTGTTCGATGATTTTAGCGCGGTCCGGATTGGTCATCGCGCGCTTCGGGCCACGGAGGACCTTGGCGGCTTTGACGCGCTCATCCTTCACGGCGGAGAGGCAGCGAGCGAAGACCGCTTCGGCGATGGTCGGGGCGGCGACACCCATGTCGAGGGCGTTGGCGCTCGTCCACTTGCCCGTGCCCTTCTGGCCGGCGGTGTCGAGGATGACGTCGACCAGCGGAACGCCGGTTTCCGGGTCCTTCTGCTTGAGGACCTTGGCGGTGATTTCGATAAGGAAGGAGTTCAGGTCGCCCTTGTTCCATTCTTCGAAGGTGGTGCCGATTTCGTCCGGGGTCATGCCGAGCAGGCCGCGCATGAGGTCGTAGGCTTCGCAGATCATCTGCATGTCGCCGTACTCGATGCCGTTATGGACCATCTTGACGTAGTGGCCGGCGCCGTCGGGGCCGATATGGGCCACGCAGGGGACGCCGCCCTTGATGGGCTTGCCGGGCTTGGCGCCGGTGAGCTCGACGCCGGTGACGGCATCGACCTTGGAGGCGACCGCTTCCCAGATGGGCTTCAGTTCGGCCCAGGCGGCGGCATCGCCACCGGGCATGAGGGACGGCCCGAAACGGGCGCCTTCTTCGCCGCCAGAGACGCCGGATCCGATGAAGCGGAGGCCCTTGGCCTTGAGTTCGCGTTCGCGGCGGATGGTGTCCGTCCAGAGGGCGTTACCGCCGTCGATGATGATGTCGCCCGGCTCGAAGGCCGCGGCGAGCTCGTTGATCACGGCGTCGGTCGGCGCACCGGCCTTGACGAGGATGACGGCTTTGCGGGGCTTCTTGAGGGAGGCTGCGAAATCCTTGATGGTCGGGCAGCCGATGAGCTTGCCCGGGGTATTCGGGTTCTCCTTCACGAACTCGTCGGTCTTGGCGGTCGTGCGGTTGTACACCGAGATCGCGAAGCCGTGGTCGGCGATGTTGAGGGCGAGGTTCTGACCCATGACGGCCAGACCGATGAGACCAATGTCGGATTGCATAAGAGGAGCCAATGCGAACCCCGGGGGGCAGGCATGGCAAACAAGAAAAGCCGTGTTTTCTGCAAGGTAACGGCTAGTTTAGCCTACAGAACCCCTCGCTGCATGCTCTTCCGCCTCGCCATTTTGCTCCTCATGACGGCGCAGGCGTTCCCGGCCGGACCCTCCGATGATCCTGTAAAATATGCGGCCGAGATCGTCCGACGACACGGCGGTGCCGAGCGCCTGCTGAAGACGTTTAGCATGGCGGAGACCTACAGCACCAACGGCGGGAAGAAGAATAGCGAGCGGGTCTCGAAGTTGCAGCCGCCGGATTTATGGTACCTCGGCCAGACCGAACGGGTCTCGGAATCGGGGAAGGGCTCCGTCTGCCAAGATGTCTGGATGTGGACGCTCGGGCCATTGGTCGACCCGAAGACGAAACTCGCCGCGGCGCCCGATGCCGTGGTCGCCGGACGTAATGCCCACGCGCTCAAAGTGAGCGGCACCATCGAGCCTGCCATCGTCGCCTATTTTGATGCCGAGACCCTCGGTCTCGTGCGCATCGATTGGAAGGGCCAGCAGTTTCTCTTTTCCGAGCCCAAGGCGTTCGACGGGGCCACGGTGCCGACCCACTGCGTCCTCTATGGTAAAGATGGCAAAGAGCGGATCCGCACCGATATACGGGCCATTACGCGTCTGGCAGCCTTGCCGCCGATGCCGCTGGCTGGAAAGTAAGGGCGCCCGCTGGGCTTTGCCCTCGCCAGCCCACCCGCACCGCTTTTGCTCATCTCTGTCATGTCCCAGCTCGTCGGCAAACGCATCACCCTCGGTATCACCGGCTCCA
>JBAXMD010000087.1:0-6734 GCA_037134475.1 Verrucomicrobiota bacterium
GATCAGCGACGTCTCCCACCGCATCCTCGACCTGGCCTGGGAAGACTACCGCATCAACGTCCTCGGCCACGAAGCCCGCGGCTCCACCGGTCGCGGTATCACGCCAGCCTACGCCGACGAAGTCGGCCAATTCCAGATCCACTACTCGGAATTCTTGGGCGCCAAGTCCGACTACGCCACGCGCCTCTCGGCCCGCCTAAACCGCGCCGCCTCCATCGTGCGCGACGTCTGCAAGCTCTCGCCTGAGAAATGGTCCGGCCTCTTCGCCAAACTCACCGAAGCCGAACTGCGCGCCAACAAGGGCGCCATCGACTCCGGCGTCTTCACCGCGGCGGAATTCGACTTCACCCGCTTCGCCGGCAAGGAGCCGTTCACCTTCGACCACGCGGCGGTCCTCGATTGCTACTGGAAAGCCGGTGCCGCCCTCGCCCACACGATCGGCGACGTCCGCGAACGCATCCTCGGCGACCTCGCTGCCGATCGCCGCATCATCGGTGAATTCGGCCAGGCCTACTGGCTCGACAAGCGCGCCGGCTTCGCCCCGAACGTCACGGCATCCCACACCTATACGCCGGAATTCTTCCAGTCCGCCGGCATCCCGGTCCAGGCGATCCATACGGTCGGCTGCTGCAAGGCCTACGACACGAAGGTCGGTACCCACGTCTTCCTCACGAAGATGCCGGAAGACCACCCGCTCCAGCGCGCCCTCGCGAAGCTGGAGTTCGGCACGAGCACCGGACGCCAGCGCATGGTCGGCTGGTCCGACCTGGTCGAAAAGGCCGACGCCCTCCGCTACGGGGGGTACGACGACATCGTCCTCAACAAACTCGACGCCCTTTCGCCTCATGGCGAATGGAAGGGCGGAGACCTGCTCGTCTGCACGGGCTACCGCGACGCCGCCGGCAAGGTCGTCTCGGGCGTCCCCCGCAACGACGCCGTCCGCCGCACGCTGCAGCCGATCTACGCCACCCTCCCCGGCTGGTCGGCCGACATCACCAAGGTCCGCTCCTACGCCCAACTCCCGGCCGAGGCGCGTCGCTACGTCGCCTTCGCGATGGCCGAGATCGTCCGCCTCGCTTCGCGCGGTGGTTCGCTCCCCTATCTCCCGAACCTTCGCTACATCGGCGTCGGCCCGGATCCTGACCAGATCATCTCCGACGTCCCCGCGACGGCCGAGCTGATCAAGCAGGCCTGAAGCTTAGGCAAAAGGCGGATAGTCACCGTTTCGTCACAGGCGAAACCGATATCGGCTGGCACCATGCGACCTAAGGCGTAGTTTCCTTGTTTTCGCCGCCATGCCGACGCCTAAGACCACCAAAGAAACCCCGGACCGCGTCACGTCGCTCCTCCATGGCACCGAGGAGGCCGCCTTCGCCGCGGTGGAAGCTAGCCGCGAGGGCCTGAGCGCCGAAGAAGCCGCCCGTCGTCTCGAGAAATTCGGCCCTAACTCGGTCGCAGCCCGACGGGCCAACGCGTTCGTCGAACTCCTGCGCAAGTTCAAGGAGCCGCTGGTGATCCAGCTGATGGTCATCTGCGTGCTTTCGTATTTCTTCGAAGACAACGAGACCAAGAAAATCCTCAGCACCTCGCTCGTCGGCGGGATGGTCTTCTTCTCGGTCTTCCTGTCCTATTTCCAAGAGAGCCGTTCCGCCCAGGCCATCGCCAAGCTCCAGGCGATGGTGAAGTCTTCCTGCCTCGTCCTCCGCGACGGCGTCGAGACCAGCGTACCGATCGACGAGATCGTCCCGGGCGACGTCGTCGTGCTCGCCGCCGGCTCCATCATCCCCGCGGATTGCCGCATGATCCAAGCCAAGGACTTCTTCCTTTCCCAGTCCGCCCTGACCGGGGAGTCCATGCCCGTCGAGCGCATGCCGCTTCCGACGATCGACACCCCGCATTCCGCCCAGGAATGCCCCAACGGCTGCCTCATGGGCAGCAACGTCCAAAGCGGCACCGGGCAGGCGCTCGTGCTCGCCACCGGCCGCGACACGCAATTCGGCGCGATGAGCGCCCGCATGGTGGAGCGCAAGGATGCCACGGCCTTCGAACTCGGGACGCGTGACTTCGTCTGGATGATGATCCGCATGATGCTGATCATGACCACGCTGACGTTCGGCTTCAGCGCCTGGCGCACCGGCAAGGTCTTGGACGCCTTCCTGTTCGCCCTCACCGTGGCGATCGGGCTGACGCCGGAGATGCTGCCGATGATCCTGGCCAGCTGCCTGTCCAAGGGCGCGAAGTCCCTCGCCCGCATGAAGGTCGTGATGAAGCGCCTCGACGCCATCCAGAACCTCGGCGCGATGGATATCTTCTGCACGGACAAGACGGGCACCCTCACGCAGGACCACATCGTGCTCCAGCGACATGTCGACGTCATCGGACGCGACTCCGAGGACGTCCTCCGCTACGCGTGGATGAACGCCCACTACCAGACGGGCCTCCGGAACCTGCTCGACCGCGCGATCCTTTCACGCACCGACCTCGACGTCGAACGCTCGTGCCGCAAGGTCGACGAAATCCCCTTCGACTTCCAGCGGCGCCGCATGTCGGTCATCGTCGACCATGAGGGCGACTATCAGCTGATCTGCAAAGGCGCGGTCGAGGAGATCCTGGCGGTCTGCGACCGCTACCAGATCGACGACGAGCTGCACACGATGATCCCGATGATCAAGGACGAGGTCCTTGAGGAATACCGCTCCCTTTCCGCCCAGGGTTTCCGCGTCATCGCCCTCGCCTACCGCGACTTCGACCGCTCCCGCGAGGTCTTCACCGCCGCCGACGAGTCCAACCTCGTCCTCCTCGGCTACCTCGCCTTCTTCGACCCGCCCAAGGAGACCGCCGCCACCGCCCTCGCCGGCCTGCGCCAACGCGGCGTCCGCGCCAAGATCCTCACGGGGGACAACGAACTCGTCTCTAGGAAGGTCTGCCAGGACGTCGGCATGCCCGTGAGCCGCGTCGTCACCGGCGCCCAGCTGGCCGCGATGGACAAGGAAGCCTTCGACCGCGCCGCGCTCGAGGCTGACATCCTCGCCCGCCTCACCCCCTCCCAGAAGGAACAGGTGATCCGCTCCCTGAAGGCCCAAGGCCACACGGTGGGCTTCATGGGCGACGGCATCAACGACGTGCTCGCGCTCAAGGCCGCCGACGTCGGCATCTCGGTCGACACGGCCGTGGACGTCGCCAAGGAATCCGCGGACGCGGTCCTGCTCGAGAAATCATTGCTGGTGCTCGTGGACGGCATCGACGAGGGCCGCCGTATCTTCTGCAACATCGAGAAGTACATCCGGATGGGCGCCTCGTCCAACTTCGGCAACATGTTCTCGGTCCTCGGCGCCGCCTTGCTCTTCCCCTTCCAGCCGCTGAGCCCGATCCTGATCCTGGTGAATAACTTCATCTACGACTTCTCGCAGACGGCCATCCCGTTCGACCGCGTCGAAGACGACCAGATCGCGAAGCCGCGCCAGTGGAACATCTCGGGCATCCGCGGTTTCATGCTCTGGCTGGGGCCCGTCTCCTCGCTGTTCGATTACCTGACCTTCGCGCTGATGTGGTTCTTCGTCTGCCCGGCCGCCTGCGGCGGCAGCTGGAGCACGCTCAACACCGATGGCCAGACGAAGTTCATCATCCTCTTCCACACCGGCTGGTTCATCGAATCCATCGTCACCCAGACGCTCGTGGTCCACGTCATCCGCTCCGCCAAGGTGCCCTTCTTCGGCGCCCGCGCCTCCTGGCAGCTCTCCCTGACCACGATACTCGCGGTCAGTTTCGCCTGCTGGCTGACCTTCTCCCCATGGATCGGCGGACTGGGACTCAACGGGCCGGGACTGGGTACGACCTACTGGCTCGCCCTGACGGCGATGACGGTTGCCTACGTGACGCTTGCCCATTTGATTGCCCGTCCCCGGCTGCAAGCCGCCTGAACCTGACACCATGCGCAAACTTCTCGATGCCCTTCAGTCCGGCCGTCTGTTCGAACTGACCGAAACCTCAAAGGATGAGGCGTTCGACTTTCTAGGACGCGTCCTGGAAGCGATCCCGGAGATCCCCGATGACTCCGGCGTGGTCGAGGCCATGCGAGCCCGCGAACAGGCCGGCAACACGTCCGTCTCCCCCGGCCTCGCCTGCCCGCATGCGCGCGTCGAAGGCATCACGGCCGATATCTATTGCACCGTCGGCTGGTCCAAGGACGGCATCGATTACGGCGCCGCCGACGGACAGAAGGTCCACCTGCTCGTCGCCTACTGGATTCCCGACTGCCAACGTGTCGCCTTCCTGAAGGAGATGTCCGGGCTGGCCAAGGCGGTGCTCTCGACCGGAGGCATCGAAGTGATCCGCGAGTGCGATACCCTCGGCGAAGTTCGCCACCGCCTGCTCGACTGGGTCACGGTGGCCTTGAACGAAGGCTCCCCTGACGTCCGCGCCCGCATGCTCAAGCTGAGCGAGAAGAGCACCGAACAGTCGCCTCCCGCCCAGAACTGAGACCGCCCGATGGCCGATCTGGCACATAGTTTCGCGATTCCGCTCTGGGCGCTCGTCGACCAGACCAAGGTGGAAGCCGGCACGTCCGACATGCGAGGGCTGGCCAAGGAGCTCGGCAAATGGCTGGCCCATAATTTCGACGTCGACCACAAGGGCGTGGCGATCGAGGAACCCTCCGGCACCGAACCGGGCGCGATGCCGATGTTCGTCGTCGCCAGCGTCCCTCAGGCCCACTGGCATGTGATGGTCGCGCTGGCCCAGAGCCGCGCCTGCCAACTCTTCGTGGTGCTGCCGACCGAAAGCGGCGCCTTTCGCCTCCAGGAACTGAACGTCCCCAAGCCGGAGTGATCAGGCCGCGAAAGCCTTCACGGTGTCGAGATGCAGCTCGGCCACCTGCTCCAAGGTCAGGCCACCCCACTTATAGCCTCCAGCCAAGGCGAAGATATGCGGGATCTTCCTCGCCCGCGCCCAGTGGACGACGCGTTTTTCGCGCTTACGGATCATTTCCTTGGTGATGCCCTTCATGCCGCCGGCCTTTTCATAGGTGTCCATGCCGGCGTTATAGATCAGGAAATCCACGCGCACCAAAGAATGCAGCGCATCCTCGACGTGGCCGAGGTAGCCCTTCGGATTGTCGACTTCGACATAGAAGTGTCGGGAAGGATCGGAGGGCTCCCAGGAGTCGAACGAGTTCACGGTGACATCGGCGAGATAGACCTGCTGATGATCGCCGAGGATATCGAAGGTGCCGCCCCCGGCATGCGCATCGAGATCGAGGATGCCGACGGTCTTGACCTTCTTGAGAGCCTCAAGCGCGGCGAGGGCTAGTCCGTTGAACTGGCAGAAGCCGTTGCCAGAATTCTTACGTGCATGGTGTAGCCCGCTGGAGAGGCTGCCGGAACGTCCGTTCTTCAAGGCTTCCTTGACGGCATCGCGCATGCCGCCGGTCGAGGCGCGGATGCTGTCCAGCAAGGGCTGCGACCAAGGTCCGACCTCCAGGAACGCGCCCTTGTCCTCGAAGGTGCTACGCACGTGCTCGGGCGTATGGATTAGTTCGAGCTCCTTGCGTGTCGCGAGCTTGGGCGCCTCCAGCCAGACCTCCCCCGCCTTACCGGCCTCGATCATCTCTGCGACCAGACGGGATTTCGTTACGGTCTCGGACTTGCCTTCGACGACGTAGGCGGAGCTATAGAAGACAGTAAGCGGCGGCGGCGACATGCGTAGGTTATGCCCGCAGGAGAGGCCTCCGTCAAATCCGCCCCCTGTCATAGGTTGCGGTTGGCTTCGGGCCGAGGCTTCGCCAAGGTCAAGGCGTCGCCAACCATGCCCTTCGACCCCAAGATTCCACGAGAACTCGCTAATAAAATGGGGCGAGAGGCGATGATGATCATCGAACTCGGCCTCTACGCGTCACCGACGGGCCGCCAGGTCGACCTCGCCGTCGATATCGCCGACGCGGTCTCGCGGACCACCCACCTGCCGCCCGACCACCGCCACACCTTCCCCCGCACGGGCTCGCACGCGACGACCATCGAAGTCACCGAAGAGACCTCCCTCTCCGCCGCCGCCCGTCACGATGCGGCGGGACTGCGGACGCTGGTGCTCAATTTCGCCTCTCCGACCGTCCCGGGCGGGGGCTTCCTGGCCGGCGAACGCGCCCAGGAGGAATACCATTGCCGCTCCTCCGCGCTCTTCGCCTGCCAACTCAACGGGCCGATGTACGCCTTCCACCTCCAGCAAGGTAACGCGCTCCGCACTGACGCGATGATCTACTCCCCCGACGTCCCGGTCTTCCGTGACGACGACCATCGCATGCTCGAGACACCCTTCAAAGTGGGCTTCATCTCCGCCGCCGCCTGCGACGCCCGTGATGTCGCTCCGCTCGACCAGACCAAGATTCCCGGCGCCATGGGCGCGCGCATCGTCAAAGTGCTCGCGATCGCCCAAGCCAACGGCCATGACGCGTTGGTGCTCGGCGCCTGGGGCTGCGGCAACTTCGCCAATGACCCCGCGCTCATCGCCGACCTTTTCCGACAGGCCCTCGACGGCCCCTTCAAGGGCGCCTTCCGCCGCGTGACCTTCGCGATCGTCGACACCACCTCGGACCAGCGCTGCCTGAACCAATTCCGCCTCGCGCTGGCCCAGAAGGCCTCGCCGTCGCACAACTGAGCGTCAGCCCTTGGCCTGCTTGACCAGACGACGCAGAATCACGGCGGCTTCGGTCTGTCCGGATGAGAAGAAAAATATGACGTCGC
>JBAXMD010000088.1:0-6679 GCA_037134475.1 Verrucomicrobiota bacterium
TCATCAGGTTCCCGTTCTTGCCTTGGAAGGTCACCTCGACCGGGCCGGGCAGGGGCGTGCCGTCGTATTTCTCCAGGAGCGGCTTATGATCCCAGAGGTCGATATGCGAAGCCGCACCCGGGCAAAAGATCTGGAGCACCTGTTTGGCCTTCGGGGCGAAGTGGGCGCCGGGAGGTACGGCCGCACCGAGGTCGCTCATGAGAAGGCGCGACAACGCCAGCCCCGTCATGCCAGTGGTCATCTGGCCGAGGAAGCGGCGGCGGGTCAGCTCGAGGGGGTCGGACATGGGGGTGCAGTTATTCTACCCTCATTCTGACAGCTTACTACTCCCCTTGTTTCACGGGGTAGCACTATCGTCTCACTTGGGCCGGCCTGACCCTTGTCTGCACCCCGTGCTCAGCGGGAACGGAAGAGGTCGCTGGTCAGGCACTCGACGACGAGGCTGCGCAGGCCAAGGCCCTGCTCCTTTACTTTCTTGTGGATGCGGTCGATGGCGAACTCGTCGGCTGGCTCCATGAGGCGCCCGGTGCTGTAGGCGAGCAACGAGCGGATGAGATGGCGGGTGAACTGTTCCTCGCGGGTGTCGTGCAGGATATCGCGGAAGCCGGCGAAGTCCTGGTAGGTCTTGCCAGAGGCGAACTCGCCGGTGGTGTCGATCTTGGGTGCCGCGCCCTTCTTGGGCTTCGCATAGGTGACGCGCCAGCGGCCGACCGGATCGAAGGACTCGAGGCTGAAACCAAGCGGGTCGATCTTGCGATGGCACTCGGCGCAGGCGCGGTCGGTGCTGTGCTTGGCGAGGCGCTCGCGGATCGTGGTCGTGCCGCTGACGTCGGGTTCGATGGCGGGTACGGTATCGGGCGGCGGGGGCGGCTTGATTCCGAGGATGTTCTCGCTGACCCAGGCCCCGCGGATGACCGGCGAAGTTTCGACGCCGTTGGCGCTGACCGTCAGCACGGCCGCCATGCCGAGCAGGCCACCGCGGTGGGTATCGCCCTTGAGGCTGACCTTTTGGAAGCCGTCGGCTAGGCGCAGGGTCTTCTGCTCGGGTAGTTCGTAGAGCTTGGCCAGCTTCTTGTCGACGAAGGTGTGGTCAGCGCGCAGGAACTGGCTCACAGGTAGGTTATCCTTGAGCATGTCGCGGAAGAACAGGCGCACCTCGGCCTTCATCGATGCGGGTAGGTCCTCGGCGTAATAGGCGCGATTCGATTCGCGTGGGGGCGGCATGCCACCGAGGTCGCGCAGGTTCAGCCAGCTATCCAGGAAGCCGTTGACGAAGCCGTTGACGCGTTCATCGGCCAGCAGGCGGTCGATCTCTTTCTTCAGTTCAGCATCGCCGGTGATTTTACCTGAGGCGGCGGCGGCAGCCAGACCCTCATCGGGCGTCGTGGCCCAGAGGGCGTAAGAGAGGCGGGTAGCGAGGTCGTAGGGCTGGAGGGGGCGGTCGCCATCCTTGGTGACCTCGCTCAGGTACAGGAAGGAAGGGGAGCAGAGGATGAGCTTAATCGCATCGAGCGCCGCTTGGCGCGGGCTGGCTTTTTCGGCGAGCCGCTTCTCGACCATCCGACGAATCGGCGCACGGTCGGTATCCTGTAATGGGCGTCGGTAGGCTTTCGCCGCAAAGGCGAAAAGCTGGTCGAGCGCACGGTCGGGCTGGAAGCCCTCCTTGCCGAAGACGGCGACTTCCTCGGCGCCGCCCACCGGCTCGACCACGGGGCCTTGGACGACGATCTCACTGATACGGATGTGCGGCAGCTGGCCTTCCCTGAGGATGTGCGCACGACCGACTCCCGAGGAGCCGACCGGCGTCGAGAATTCTTTCGCGTAGCGCTTGTTGATTGTCACGACCGCAGCGCGCGATTCATAGGGGCCGTTCGGGAAGATGAAGCGCGGCGTCTGTCCAGCCTCGAGCCAGACGCGGAACTTCAGCCGGGTCGGCACGCTGTCGGGCAACACGCTACTGGCGAGCAGCGGTTCGATGGCCTGCGGGTAATGGATGTGGCCCTTGGTGACATCGCCGGGCACGACGCCGAGGATGTACGGCTCCGAGAGGTCGATGCCGAAGATGGCAGGATCGTAATGGGTGTCGCGATGCATGGCCGTCGCCTCGACCTCGAGGTCGTAGAGGCCGGAGACCGGCACGCCCTGCTTGAAGTCCTCGATGTGGCCGTAGCCGCCCTGGCGGGTGTCGGTGTTCGGTTGTTCGTAGATGTTGAGGTAGCGGAAATTGAAGGCGCTCTTATGTGAACCCTGCAATTCCTCGTACTGGACAAAATTGCTGTTGAAGCGCCAGGTTTTCGGCGCGGTGGCTGGCTTGCCGAGGCGGGTTTCGACGAGACGGTTGGCGGACAAGAAATACTGGTCGACCAAGAAGCCGGAGGTCACCAACGACTGACCAATCGTGTCCAGATGGCGGGCGGTCTTTTCTTTGGGGAAATCAGCGGTCAGTCCGAGAGTGTCGACGCGCCGCCCGAACAGGCTGGCGAGGGTGCTCTCATATTCGCGGTTGGAGAGCCGGCGGAGGACGGTGCGCGAACCGGTGCTCTGTAGCGTGGTCTCGGCCGCCGCGGTGCCGTCACGCAGGGCGCGGATCGCCATGAGTCGCTCATCGTCGGTCGGCTGGTCGGCCTTCTTCGGCGGCATGTCGCGCAGCGTCAGCTGGTCGATGATCTCGCGCGCCTCGATCACCTGAGGGAGCGTCTTCAAAGGCAGGGCGAATTTATCGAAAACACGGTCGCCCTTATGGGCGTCGGCGTCGTGGCACTCCGCGCAGTAGCGTCCTAGGAACTTCTCGACGGATTTCGTCGGCGTCTCGGCGGCGTGCGTGGGGGCGGCCGCCAAGACTACGGACAGGACCACCAGGGTTCGGAATGCCGACATCGACGTCACGAGAGAGGTCCGATGTCCAGGTCAGGCGAACCGACCCGTGCTGCTGCCGAAGGCGTGCGTCTCGACGCCCATCTTCTGGGCGATATCGACGAAGAGATTGCAGAGCGGCACCTTGTGGCTGACCTCACGGGCGACTTCGCGGAATTGGCCGTGCTTGTAGCCGCCGCCGGCGAGGAAGATCGGCAGGTCGGTATTGCGGTGCGAGTTGGCGTCGCCCATGCCGCTGCCGAACAGTACGGTGGTGGAGTCGAGCAATGTGCCTTCGCCGTCCTTCATCTGCGCGAGGCGACCGATGAACTTACCATACTGTGCGATCTGATAACGCTCGAGGGTGATCAGGGCGGCGATGGACTCGGGATCGTTGCCGTGGTGGGAGATGCCGTGGTAATCCTTCTTGATACCTAGGTGCTGGGGGAGGAAGTCGCCGCCAATCTCCAGAGTGGCGATACGGGTGCTGTCGGTCTGCAGCGCGAGCGCGATGAGCTCATACATCAGCGGCAGGTCATCGACGGCGTTGCGGTTGGCCGGCTTGGCGAACGGCGCCGTCGGCTTGGGGAGATGGGTCCAGCGCTGGCGCAGTTCGAGGCGCTTTTCGACGTCGCGCACCGAGGTAAAGTATTCCTCGAGTTTGGCCTTATCCTCCTGGTTGACCTGTCCCGAGAGGCGCTTCGCCTCTTCACGTACCGAGTCCAGGATCGAGGCCTGCACGCGGTTTTCTTGCTCGCGACGTGCCCGTCGGTCGGCGGAGTCGCTGGCGAAAAGCTTGTCGAACAGTTCGGCGGGGTTGGTGACCGGCGGCACGCGCACGCCAGACTTCGTCCAAGCGAGCTGGCAACCGCCGTGGATGCCTCCCTCGGAGCCGACGGTGAGCGAGGGGAAGCGGGTCTGGTGGCCGATTTCCTCGGCGAGGAACTGGTCGATCGAGACGTTGCCGGTCGGGCGGTTCTGCGCTTCCGAATTGAGCACGCCGGAGAGGAAAGAATGCACCGCGAAGTGACCGCCCTTGACGCCGTGGTCGAGGCCGCGGAAAACGGTCATCAACTCGCGCTGCTCCCAGACCGGCTCCAAGAGAGTCGTCTTTTCGTAATCGCGTCCGGTGGTCTTCGGGAAAAGTTGCTTGGTCTGGTAGCCGAGCAGGTTGCCGATCGCCACGAAGCGACGGGCGCCGATGCCGGCTCCTTTGGCCACCTGGACGGTGGGGTTGCCGCTGAGGGCCTTTGCGCTGAGCGAGCACAGGCCGGGGAGGGCCAGAGTGGCTCCCATGGAACGGAGGATAAAGCGGCGACGATTCATGTCAGGGGCGAACTAGCGGGGGTGTTGATATTTTGCGTTATGCCGGCTTCCCGTTGCGAGCCTTTCCTTGGCGGTCGGGCATGGGTCCCGACCTCTTCTGACAGCCCGCTATGCTCCAAGTTCCACTTTTTGGTGCTATCGTGTCACTTACGATAGCAGCTCGCGGACCACCCGGGCGGGCTGGTTGTTGGTCAGGGCCAAGGCGGCGCCGTTCCGCTTGTAGACGAGCTTGTCGTGCTCGAAGCCGAAGCAATCGAGCATGGTGGCATGCCAGTCGTAATGGTTGACGACATCCTTGACGGCGTGGTGACCCCATTCGTCGGTCTCGCCGTAACTCAGGCCGCCCTTGAAGCCGCCGCCGGCGACCCACTGGCTGAAGCCATAGGTGTTATGGTCGCGGCCCCACTTGGCTTCCCCGGCGTCGTTCTGGAGGACCGGCATGCGGCCCATCTCACCGCCCCAATGGACGATGGTGCTGTCAAGCAGGCCGCGCTGCTTAAGGTCGGCCACCAGCGCCGCGCTCGGGCGATCGGTGGCGGCGCAGAGGGTGGGCAGCGCGGTCTTGATGACGCTATGGCTATCCCAGCTCTGGCCTTGGTTGAGCACCTGCACGTAGCGCACGCCGCGCTCGACGAGGCGTCGGGCGATCAGGCAACGGCGAGCGTAGTCGTCGCACTCCTTGCGGCCGACGCCGTAGAGTTCGAGCACGTGCTTCGGCTCGGACGAGATGTCGAAGGCCTCCTTGGCGGCGAGCTGCATGCGGCCGGCGAGTTCGTAGCTCTGGATGCGGGCCTGGAGGTCGGTCTCTCCCGGATGATTCGCCGCATGCTCGGCGTTCATCGCGCGGAGGAGCTCCATCTGGCGTTCCTGCGGCTTGCCCTGCAGGGATGCGGGCGGGTCGAGGTTGAGGATGTGCGGCGCGGTGGCCCGGACGAACGTACCCTGATAGATTGAAGGCAGCCAGCCGTTGGACCAATGCTGGTTCGCGAAGGTGGGCAGGCCGCCCGGATGGCCCATGACGACGTACGCCGGCAGGTCCTTGGTCTCGCTGCCGAGGGCGTAGGTCACCCAGGCGCCCATGGTCGGATTGCCGGCGGTGATGCGGCCGGTCTGCATGGCGAGCATGCCTTGCAGGTGATTGTTCACGCCCGACTTCATCGAGCGGATCAGGCAGATATCGTCGGCGACCGTGCCGAGCTGCGGGAGGAGTTCGCTGAGTTCGAGGCCGCACTTGCCGTGGCGCGAGAACTTCCAGAACGAACCGAGGACCTTCGGTGAGGCCTGGGCGACGTTATCGTACTTGAGATTATCTCCGGGGAATTTCTGGCCATGCCACTTGGTGAGCATTGGCTTGTGGTCGAAGAGATCCATCTGCGACGGACCACCCATCATGAAGAGCGAGATCATCGCCTTGGCCTTGGCGGGGCGGGGCGGCTGCTTGGGGAGGAGGTCGAAGACTTCGTTGCCGAGCAGCGGCTTGATGGGCGCGGCGAGGAGGCCATCTTGGCGGAGTAGCGTGGAGAGGCCGAGCATGCCGAGGCCGAAGCCGCCGGCTTCGAGGAAGTGGCGGCGTGAGCAGAGACCGTTGGGCAGCTTAGTCGACATGGAGGAATCGGTTGGTGGCGAGGAGGACCTGACAAAGGGAGCCGAGCGCTTCGATGCGGGCATCCTGGGTGGTGGCGGTCGGAGCAGGGAAGGTGGGCTGAGGCGCGGCTTTCTTGGCGGTGGAGTTGGTCTTCACCGGCTTGATCTTTAGCGACGTATCCGCGACCGGCTTGGCGGGCTTGAGTTTGGCGAAGTGCTCAATCTGTTCGGCCAGTAGGCGATTGAAGTCGGAGAGCTCCTTGGCCGAAGGCACACGGCCTTGCGTGAGGCTCCAGGCGGCGCGGACTTGGGCGTCGGCGTCTTCGGGGTGTTCCTTGATCACGCGGGCGGCGAGGTCCTTGGCGCGTTCGATGACGAACTCATCGTTCATCAGGAAGAGCGACTGCGGGGCGACGGTCGTGAGGTCTCGGCGTTCGCAGTTCGGATCCATGTTCGGGAGGTCGAACGTCGCCAGCGCGGTGGCGGGGCCGCTGCGACGCTGCTGGAGATAGACGGAACGGCGGTAGACGGCGGGTGAGGAGGTGTCGACCTTGAGGACGATGGTCTTGTTGCCGTTGAAGATTTCGACACCGGGGATCATGCGGCCATCGCCGGTCTTGCCGACCGTGACGGGCTCGCCGAACATCTCAGGGTTGAGTCTACCGCTGACGGCGAGCATCGCGTCGCGAATGGTCTCGGCGTCGAGGCGACGGATGCGATAGCGGCCGAAGAGGGCGTTGTCGGGGTCGGCAGACTGGGCGGCATCATTGCGCGACGACTGGCGATAGGTGCGGCTGAGCATCATCTCGCGATGGAGGGTCTTGAGGCTCCAGCCGGCTTCGACAAAGCGGTTGGCCAGGTAGTCGAGCAGCTCGGGGTGCGAAGGGCGCTCGCCGAGCATGCCGAGGTCGCCCGG
>JBAXMD010000089.1:0-6598 GCA_037134475.1 Verrucomicrobiota bacterium
GCCGTGGTCTGCTCGAAGGTCCAACGTGTCACCGTGCTCGGCTTGGCCACGACCGCCAGGAGGCTTTCCGGCGGCTCCAGATAGACCGTCCGAGACTCTAACTGACCCCAAGGCCCGACCTTGCTGGTCAGCAACGGCTCCACTGGCTCCACGACGGCTCCGGCGACGATTCCCCAGCAGACAGCGGCCAAAAGGCCGAGCGAGCGAGGGAAGCGGTGATTCACATCTTTTTAACAACAGGGAAGCCCCAAAGTTCCAAATAAAATATGACGACTGTTTGGGGGAAGTCCGGTGACAACCCGGCGAACCAACGGCGTTTCGCATTGTAGCGGCGAGGCTTTCATCGCACGGATAGGGACCTTTTCCGCCGTGCCCAGACCCAAGCCCAAGAAAGCCGCCGCTCCCGCGCGCGGCCGCTCCGCCAAACCTTCCGCCCGCCGCGCCGCGAAGCCGGTCCGCCGCCAGGCCGACGCCGCCTCCACCTCCACGCCAGAAGCTGCCAAGGCCCAGCCCAACCAGCGCATCGGCGTGCTGATCGACGCGGATAACGTCTCGCACCAACACCTCCCCACCCTGCGCCGCTTCATCGGCGAGACGGAGATTTCCGCCGCCCGCGCCTACGGCGACTTCAACGGCCGCCTCAGCGGCTGGCGCGCCGCCGCCCAAGACTGGCCCGAACTCGATCTCGTCGACCAACGCAGCTACACGCCCGGCAAGAACGCGGCCGACATGCGCCTGACGATCGACGCCGTGAAGCTGATGGCTGGGCCGAATCCGCCCACGACGCTGATCTTCGTCACGAATGATAGCGATTTCACGCCAGTGGTCGAAGACGCGAAGCGCCTCGGCGTCCGCATCATCGTGATGGGCGAACGCACCCACAAGGCGCTCCGCTCCACGGCCCATCACTACCTAAACCTCTCCGAACTGCGCACGCGTCTGGACGACGAACAGTCGGCGAAGTCCGACCCGCGCAAGGCCCTCGCCCTACTCGCCCAGGCTCTGCGCGCCCTCGCCCCCAAAATGAATAAGGAAGTCGGCGCCCTGCTCGATCAGTTCGAGAAGATGCTGCCTGAACTCCGCTTCGCCGACGCCCCGCGTCCGCAGCAACGCGAGCCCGGCCCCCGGCGCGAAGCCCGTGAGCCCCGCCCGGAACGTGCCCAGCGCGAACCCCGCCAGGCCCGTGAACCGCGCGCTCCGCGCGAAGCGCGCCCATCGCCGGACAACGCAGGCCAGGATTATCGCGATCGCCCGAACCTCACTTCAGCCCAGCAGGCCCAAGGCAAGGCCGAGGCCGACCAGCGACGCGCCCAGCTGCAACAGCGACAGGACATCATCGACGCGCTTGTCGACGTCGCCACGGGCCTCGCGCCGGAAGGCGAATGGCTGAAGGTAGAAGTCATCAAGAAGTTCCTGCTCCAGGAACATCCCGGCCTCGAGGCCAACGCCCCGCGCTATGCGAAGTTCTATCGCATGCTCGAGGACACCGGCCGCTTCGACGTCCAGCTACAGGGCTCGACGGTGATGGCGCGACTGAAGGAGTAAGCCCTACTTCCCAATCGTCCGAGAAAGGAACTCAAGCGTCGGGGCCGTCACGTCGGCCTTATCGCTGGAATCCTTACCCATGCCCGGGACGCCGGTAGTATCATAGTCGATGCGATCGCGCTTCCAACCCTTGCCCTTAGGATGGAGGTCGAAGGTGTGCGGAGCGTCCGTCACGCGGATATAATCAAACCTGAGCTTCGCGATGACCAGGGCGGCCGCCAGTTCGTCGGACTGCGCGATGTCAACCGTAGTGTCCGCGGTGCCGTGCAGGATGAGCACGGGCGGATCCCGCATGTCGGCCTGATACGTGGGCAGGTAGGCCTGCTGCGCCTCGGCGGAGACGCCCGGGACGTCCCCCTTGCCATGCTTGGCGAAACTCACCACACCGTACATGTCGATCACCCCGGAGACCTTAGCGGAGATCTTCGCGGCGGGATCGCCGCCGGGACCAGTCCGGTCGTCCGAAAGGCCAACCATCAGCGCAAGGTAACCACCGGCTGAACCGCCGGCGACGGCGATGCGCGCCGGATCCACGCCAAGCTCCTTCGCATGCGCGCGCACCCAGCGGACGGCGTTACGGCAATCGGCGATGTTCTGCGGCCAGACGCCCGCTTTCTCCTTGGAGCCAAGCACATAGTTACAACTCGCGACGACGTAACCGGCGCGGCAGAGGTCAGCACTGACGCTGGCGGAGCGATACTCCGCCTTGTCGCCCCCCGTGAAGCCGCCGCCATGAATAAAGACCACGGCCCCGCGGTTAGGCCGGTCGGCACTCAAATCGCCGGACGGAAAATAAAGGTCGAGCTTCTCGTTGCGGTCGGAACCGAGGAAGGCGATGTCGCTCAGGCGAAAGACCGGAATGGGCGGCGCAGTCATGTGCGGTCGGCCATAGGCAGCGGCGGCCAGCGCTGGAATCTTGGCGATCTCGAACGCTTCGCCCGGCTTCGCCAGCTCGAAGACATGGAGTTGGGCGGTATCGGCGGCAGAGACGGCCGCAGCAGCGAGGAGCAGGAGGAGCGGACGCATAAAGGGCAGGATAGAAAGTTTCTACCCCGCCCTTGAAGGCAGTCAACGTTCAGGCTGAGCTCAGGACAAGGCGTGGGCGTAGCCGTCGACGATCGCCTGCAGGGAGGCTTCGACGAGGTTTTCGCTGACGCCAACCGTGCCCCAGGAGCCCTTGCCGTCAGACGAGCGGATAACCACGCGGGTCTTGGCCGCGGTGCCGTCGGCACCACCGAGGATGCGGACCTTATAATCCACGAGGCTGACCTTCGCGAGCTTCGGGAAGGACTTCACGAGAGCGGAACGCAGGGCCTGATCGAGCGCGTGGACCGGTCCGTCGCCTTCGGCCACGGTGAGGGTCTCCTTGCCGGCGATGCTGATGCGCACCACGGCTTCGCAGTAAGCCGAGCCTTTGGCACCGCGCGCGGTGACGTGATAGGAAGCGACCTCGAAAGGCGCGGCCTTGCTCTTGCCGATATGACGACGGAGCAGCAGCGCGAGCGAGGCTTCGGCGTCTTCGAAGCTCCAACCGCCGTGCTCGAGCTTCTTCAGCTCGTCGAGCGCGGTGGCCGTGGCGGGATTGTCGCGGTCGAGGTCGATGCCGAGGGACTTCGCCTTGAGGACGATGTTGCTGCGACCGGACTGGTCGCTGACGAGGACGGTGCGCTCATTACCGACGACGGTCGGATCGATATGCTCGTAGGCGGCGGAGAACTTGCGGACGGCGTCCACGTGCGTGCCGCCTTTGTGGGCGAAGGCCGCGGTGCCGACCCACGGGCGGCGCGGATCGGGGGCGAGATTGGCGACGCCATCGACGAAGCGCGAAAGCCCGGCGAGGCCCTTGAGCGAGGTCGAGGAGACGCACTTCCAGCCGAACTTCAGCTGCGCGCATGGGATGACCGCGGTGAGGTCGCAGTTGCCGGTGCGCTCGCCGATGCCGTTGACGGTGCCCTGGACGTGCGAGGCGCCAGCTTCCAGCGAAGCAAGCGCGTTGGCGAGGCCGAGGCCGGCGTCGTCGTGCGTGTGGATGCCGACGGGGGTCTTCTTCAGCGCGGCGAGGGCGGCGCGAGTGGCCGCGGCGACTTCGGCCGGCAGGGAGCCGCCATTGGTGTCGCAAAGGACGATGCGGTCGGCACCGCCTTCGACGGCGGCGAGCATGGAAGCGATGGCGTAGGCCGGGTCATCCTTCCAGCCGTCGATCGCGTGTTCGCAATCATAGACGACTTCGCGGCGATGGGACTTCAGGAAAGCGACCGTATCGCGGATCATCTCGAGATTCTCCTCGGGCGAACAGCGGAGCACCTCGCGGACGTGGAGGGCGGAGGTCTTGCCGTAGATCGTCACGACCGGGGTATCGACCTCAAGGAGGCCGCGGACCTGGGCGTCTTCGGAGGCGCGCACGCCTTTACGGCGGGTCGAACCGAAGGCCGCCAGTTTGGCGTGCTTGAACTTGATCTTCTTGGCACGCGCGAAGAACTCGACGTCGCGGGGATTCGAGCCCGGCCAGCCACCTTCGATGTAGGTCATGCCGAAGCGTTCAAGCTCGGCGGCGATGCGCAGCTTGTCATCGACGGAGAAATGAATGCCCTGCCCCTGCGAGCCGTCGCGGAGGGTGGTATCATAGATTTCGATGGAGCGGGCCATGGTCGTGTGGGTGGGAAAGAGGTGTAAAGGGAGGGGGCCGTTCCGGGCGCCGCGGAACGGGGAGTCGCCCGTCGGGCGTTCCGTTCAGCGGGCTTAGAGCCCGATGATGGTAATAATCGCCGGAATGATGGCACGACCGTCCGCGGAGCGGAGGGAGGTCGAAGGCTGGGCCAGTGATTCCATGACGAAGACCCTGACTTCAAGGGCGGAGACTTGGAGAGTCAAAGGCAAAGGAGCCCGAAGCGGGTCGAGGCTCGCCAAAAGGCCCATAAATACCCATTATTCTGCCCATGCGCCGCCTTGCCGCCCTTCTCCTGATCCTGGCAGGCGCCATCTCATCGCCTGCCCAGTGGCAGATTTTTGCGGAGAAACTACCCAAGCCCGGCACCTGGGCGCGCTACCAACACGAGACGATCCGGGAGGGCAAAGTCGTCTCCAAGTCCGAACTCAATATCTCGATCCGCTCCGGCATGGACGTCGGCGGTAAGCCGCACGTCTGGTTCACGGTCGAGCCGGTCGGCTGGCTTGGCTCCCGCGAACAGGCCCCGCTCCGCCTCCTCCTGAGCGCGGACATGGACCGCGAACGTGCCGGCCGCCTCATCGAGAACTCGCAGGAGATCGTCTTCTCCAACCCTGTCAAAGGCGCCTACCACATGACCCGCGAGGACATCGCCTGGGTGTCCAAGTGGGCGAACCTCAGCTACACCAGCGAGCTCACCACAGACACGCCCGCGCAGGAAACCATCGAAGCCAGCGGCAAACCCTTCGCCTGCGAGCGCATGAAGATGCTCGCGAGCACGGTGACCGATCCGCCCATCGTCCCGAAGCAGACCATCGAGTTCAAAGGTGCCGTCTGGCGTTCCGCCGCGACGCCCTTCGGTGTCGTGCGAGCGGAGTGGGTCGAGAAGACCACGAAGAAGGATAAGAGCCGCGAAGAGACCCGACGCCTCACCCTTCTGGCTAGCGGCTGGGAGACGCCGCCAACCGAGCCGGTCGATCGTGGCAAGGACTTCTCGGTCTGGCGTCTGATCTTCGGTCGCTGAGGCCTTAAAAGGACCAGCCCACCCGGGTTAAATCGGATGGGCTGGCGTTAAATGGTGGCCTGAGTCGGAATCGAACCAACGACACGACGCTCTTCAGGCGTCTGCTCTACCAACTGAGCTATCAGGCCAATTAACTGGACGTTCAGAAGGACAAAGCCCCCCTTCCCTGTCAATCCGACAAGAAAGGGAGGCTTAAAAAGGCCTTCAGAAGCTGAATTTCCAAGCCGAGAGGCGACGTTCGACCTCGGCGATGACTTCGCCTTCGCCGGCCTCGCCCTTGTCGGAAACGAAGGTCACGGAGAAGCGGACGAACGAACCGCAATCATCCCACGGCACGGTGGAGATGAGGTGCTCGGTGATCATCCACTGCGAGAAGGCTTCGCCGGAATCGAAGCTCACCGTGCCAGACGGACCGGTGGCGGACTTCGGGGCGGGCATGTAGAGGAAGAAGCCGGCACCGGGCTTGCGGACCTGGAAGCCGAGCTTGGCGAGCACGCCGACGAGCTTGTCCATGCGTCGGGAATACTTGGCGGAGATGGCCTTCGGGATGGAGACATCGTCGAGACCGGCGGCGCCGGCCTTCTGGATACCGAGGAACTGGCCGGAGTCGGAATTATCCTTCACGTCGCCGTAAGCGCGGACGAGCAGAGCGTTGCCGGCGACGAAGCCGATGCGCCAGCCGGTCATGTTGTGGCTCTTGGAGAGCGAGTGCAGCTCGAGGGCCACGTCCTTCGCGCCCGGGACCTGCAGGATGGAGACCTGCTCGGCGCCAAAGTGGAGCGAGCCGTAGGCGGCGTCCTGGATGACGACGAGGTTGTGCTGCTTGGCGAAGGCGACGACTTCCTCGAAGAACTTACGGGTGGCGACGGCGCCGGTCGGGTTATTCGGGTAGTTGAGGACGAGCACCTTGGCCTTGGCGAGGATGTCGGCCGGGATGGACTTCAGGTCCGGCAGGAAGTTGTTCTCAGCGGTGAGCTTTAGGTTATGAACGAGGCCGCCGTAGTACTTGGCGTGCGTGCCGAACACGGGGTAACCCGGGACCGTCATGAGGACATAATCGCCGGGGTTAATCAGGCAACCCGGCAGGATGGAAAGCGCGGCCTTGGAGCCGATCGAGTGGAGGATTTCGGTATCGGCGTCGACGGTCACGCCGAAGAGATTCTGCATGTAGCGGGCGGCGGCCTGCTTGAAGTCCACGCCACCATTGTCGGAGTAGCCGCGGTTCTCGGGCTTGGCGGCTTCGGTCTGGAGCGCTTTCACCACCATTGGGAAAGCCATCTCGTCGGGCTCGCCGACGCCGAGGTCGATGAGGGCGACGTCGGGCTTGGCCTTCTTCGCAGCGGCCTTGGCGCGCTTGATCTTCT
>JBAXMD010000090.1:0-6316 GCA_037134475.1 Verrucomicrobiota bacterium
CCGCGCGCCTTGCTCGACGCCGAGCTCATCGAACTCCTCATCGGCACGGGCACCAAGGGCGCGCCGGCGCCGGTCGTTGCCTCGGCGCTGCTCGCGGAGTCTGGCTCGCTCGCCGCGTTGGCCACCTGGGACACGCACGATTTCGGTCGCGTGCATGGCCTCGGTCCTGCGAAGGCCGCGGAACTGGCTGCCGCGATGGAGCTCGCGCGGCGAATCCGCGAGCGGGCGCATGACCCTGGAGAGAAGCTCGACGCCCCCGCCAAGGTGTGGGCGCGGCTCGAGCCGTTCGCCGCGGGGCTGGCGGTCGAGAAGTGTTGGGTGCTCTGCCTCAACCGACGTAACCGGTTGCTTGCCCTGCACGAAGTCAGCTCTGGCACCGCGACGAGCTCGTTGCTGCATCCGCGCGAGGTCTTCCGGCAGGCTTTGAAGCACGCCGCCTCGGCGGCGATCGTGGCGCATAATCACCCCAGCGGGGATCCGACCCCGAGTCCGGCGGACCGGGCCGTGACCCGGCAGCTGGCCGATGCGGGGAGGGTAGTGGGGGTGGAGTTACTGGACCATGTGGTCATCGGCCGCCCGGAGGCCGATCCGGCGGGTAAAGGGTGGTTTAGTTTCGGGGAGGCGGGCTTGATTTAGAGGAACTTACCCGTGAGTTTAGGGGTCAGAACCCCATGCCCCTTTCCCGGTCTATCAAGGTCGTGGCCGCCCTCGGCGTCCTGACCGCCTTGGTCTACGCCGGCCGCCAAGGCCAGCGCTACTACAAAAAGAACCTCGCCGCCCCGCGCGACGGTGAAGTCGTCTACCGCACCGACTGCATGCGTTGCCACGGACCGGTCGGCCAAGGCGTCGCCGGTAAGTCGGACGAACCCCTCGTGGGCGAGAAGTCCATCGCCTCCCTGGCGAAGTATATCGCCCGCGAGATGCCCGAGAGCGACCCCGGTTCCCTTTCGCTCGCCGATGCCACCGCCTCCGCGGAATATATCCACAAGGCTTTCTATTCGGCCGAGGCCCGCGCCCGGAATCATCCGCCCCGCATCGAGCTGGCGCACCTGACTGTCCGCCAGTACCGCGAGAGCGTCGCCGATCTCCTCGGGTCGCTCCGTAACGCGACTTCCACGACCGAATCCGGTGGCCTCGCCGGTACTTACCGCGAACGTCCGGAGCGCGATCCCAAGAAGCCGGATCAGAACCGACCCGAAGCCACCTTCAAGCAGCAGGTCGACCCGGTCATCGATTTCGACTTCGGGGCCAATGCTCCCGAGAAGGGCACCTATGCCGCGCAGTTCTCCATCAACTGGTCTGGCTCGGTGCTCATCCCGGATACTGGAGAATACGAGTTCCGCGTCACTTCGCCCAACGGCGTCCGTCTCTACGTCAACACGCCGGAAGGCGGTAACGAGAAGAACGCCCTTATCGACCTCTGGGTGAGTTCCGCCATGACGCGCACGGCGTCGGCCCCGATCTTCCTCCTTGGCGGACGCAGCTACCCACTGAAGATCGAGTTCTTCAAGTACAAGGACAAGAGTGCCGCGCTCAAGCTCGAGTGGCGTCCGCCCGGTGGCGCCTGGTCAGTGATTCCTCGCACGTATCTCTCCCCTAAGTTCTCCTCACCGGTCAGCGTGATCTCCGTGCCCTTGCCGCCGGACGACGGTAGCATCGGCTACGAACGCGGCGCTTCGGTCTCGCGTGAATGGACGGAAGCCGTCGCCAAGGGCGCGCTGCAGGTCTCCGCCATGATTGGACCAAGTCTCTTCGGCCTAGCCGGCACCAAGGCCGATGCGCCTGACCGCGGCGAGAAGCTTAAGGCCTTCTCCTTGCGCTTCGCCCAGATGGCCTACCGTCGTCCGCTCACCGACGAGCAGAAGGCCGACCTTGGTAAGATCTACGTCGCCGTCGCGCCTGAAGTCGCCGCCAAGCGCGCCTTCATCTTCACGCTCTCCAACCCCGCGTTCCTCTATCCCGGTATCGGTGCGCAGGATGATTACGCCGTCGCCTCGCGCCTCGCCCTGACCCTCTGGGATTCCGTGCCCGACGCCGCGCTCCTGAAAGCCGCCACGGCCGGTCAGCTCAAGACCGACAGCCAGGTCCGCCAGCAGGCCCAGCGCATGATGAAGGATCTGCGCGCCAAGTCGAAGCTGCGCGACTTCCTCCACCACTGGCTCCACGTCGAAGAAGGCGCTGAGATCGCCAAGGACCAGAAGGAATACCCGGGCTTCGACCAGGGCGTCGTCATGGACCTGCGCACCTCGCTGGATCTCTTCGCCGAAAGCATCGTGTGGTCCGAGCAGTCCGACTACCGCCAGCTCCTCCTGAGCGACACCATCTTGATGAATGATCGCTTGGCCAAGTTCTACGGCCAGAAAATCGAAGCCGGCGGCGGCTTCCAGCCCGTCAAGATGGATGCTGACCAGCGTGCGGGCGTGCTCACGCACCCGTACGTCCTCGCGACTTTTTCCTACACCAAGT
Source organism: Verrucomicrobiota bacterium (assembly GCA_037134475.1). Classification (GTDB taxonomy): domain Bacteria; phylum Verrucomicrobiota; class Verrucomicrobiia; order Opitutales; family UBA953; genus UBA953. Next base: position 2,467 of record JBAXMD010000090.1, read on the forward strand.
CCTCCTCGCCGATCCACCGCGGCGTCTTCGTGACGCGCAATATCCTCGGCCGCATGCTCAAACCGCCGCCCATGGCGATCGCGTTCATGGACGACAAGTTCGACCCCTCGTTCACCATGCGCGAGAAGGTCACCGAGCTCACCGCCAAGCCCGCCTGCCAGTCGTGCCACGTGACGATCAATCCGCTCGGCTTCAGCTTTGAGCGCTTCGACGCCGTCGGCCGCGTCCGCGCCACCGACAATAAGAAGCCCGTCAATGCGGTCTCCGACTACGCCACCGCGGACGGCAACGTCATCCAGCTCACCGGCGCCCGCGACGTCGCAATCCACGCCGCCGATAGCCTTTCCGGCCAGAGCGGCTTTGTCCGCAACCTGTTCCAGGAAATGGTGAAGCAGCCGCCCGCGGCCTATTCGCCTGAGCTGCTCGGTCAGCTGACCACGAAGTTCCGCGCCGACAACTTCCACGTACGCAACCTCGCTGTCGAGGTCGCCGTCGTCGCGGCACTCCGCCCGACCATCACCACCACCCCTTCCAATCGCTAAGAACATGTCGCTCCAACATCGCAGGGATTTCCTCCGCAGCCTCGGCCTTTCGGCCGCTGCCTTGCCGCTCCTCGGCGGCCTCGCCTCGCTCGGCGCCGCTCAGCCCGTGACTGGCCGCCGCCAGCGCGTCATCTTCGTCTTCTCGCCCAACGGCGTCGTCCCGCCCGCCTTCTGGCCCGACGAGGAAGGCACGGCCTTCAAACTCAAGCCGATCATGAAGCCGTTCGAGCCGTTCAAGGACAAGCTGCTCACGCTCAAGGGCGTGAACAACCGCGTGCGCGGCGACGGCGATTCGCACATGCGCGGCATGAGCTGCCTGCTCACCGGCATCGAGCTCTTCCCTGGTAATATCATGGGTGGCGGCGGCGCTCCCGCTGGCTGGGCCAGTGGTCCGTCCGTCGATCAAGTCCTGCGCACCCACCTGCAGTCCAACGCCGCGACCAAGACCCGCATGGGCTCGCTCGAGATCGGCATCGCCGTCGGCAACCGCGCCGACCCTTGGACGCGCTGGAGCTATGCTGGCGCCAACCAGCCTGTCGCGCCGATCTCCAGCCCTTACGAGCTCTTCGATAAGCTCTACGGCTCGATGAAGGAAGGCGAGAACCTCGGCTCCGTCCTCGACGGGCTAAAGGACGATATCGCCAAGGTCGCCAACGCTGTCGACAAGAGCGATCGCGGTCTCCTCGACCAGCACGCCACCGCCTTGCGCGAACTCGAGCGAGGCCTGAAGGAAAGCCAGTCGCAGGCCGGCGTGAAGGTGCCCCATCCGCCGGAGTCCGGCGTGCCGATGGACAACGACAGTATCCCGCAGATCACGCGCCTGCAGACCGAACTCCTCATCAGTGCCTTCCAGAACGACATGGCGCGCATCTCGACTTTCCAGTTCACCAACTCCGTGGGCAGCGCCCGCATGAAGTGGATCGGCATCGAGGAAGGTCACCATTCGCTTTCGCACGACCCGGATCTTAACAGCGGATCGGTCGAGAAGTTGATCAAGATCAACACCTGGTTCGCCGAGCAGATCGCCTTCCTCGCGAAGCGCCTGCAGGAGACCCCGGAGCCGGACGGCAAGGGCAACATGCTGGACAACACCACCATCGTCTGGACGAACGAGCTCGGGAAAGGTAACAGCCACACGCACGAGGACATCCCCTGGGTGCTCATCGGCGGCGGGCTCGGTTTCAAGACTGGCCGCGCGCTCAAGTTCAAGAAGGAGCCCCATAACCGTCTCCTCATGTCCATCGCCAAGGGCTTCGGCCATCCCATGAAGACTTTCGGCAATCCGAGCCTCTGCGAAGGCGGACAGTTGAATCTGGGATGAGATAGGCAATGGCGGTGAGCGGATAGCGGTTGGCGGTCAGGTAAAGCCATGAACTCAAAGGGAGACCGGGAACTGGAATGAAGGCTAGGGTCATAACCCCCGGCCGATCATCCGGTCTCCGGTTTCCCGTTGGGCTGTGAAGCGAGCTTGAGGTAGGGACGTGATTGCCATCACGTCATGCGGTGCGTCGCGTTCGCCGAATGGTGAACGCAGGGTAGGGGCGTGGCTACGCCGCGCCCTTTTTGTATGGGAGGTCATGACTTAGTCCTGCCCCTACCTTTGGCCACCATTCGGCGGCCAGGTAGCTAGGTCGTGACGCGGCCCCGACCCTACCTACCCATCCGTCATCCGCCATCTGTCATCTCCACTTAAAGGGTCCCCGCCTGTGCCGATTCCGATTGGAGCTCCACTTATTCCTGGATTTAGGTGGGCGGTACGTTGCCACGGCTCGGACGAGGCCGGTCGGGTCGCACCTCCCGTATATTATGTTCGTAGGGAAGGGAGGCTGCCGCGGGTGTCGAACACTGCAGGGGAGCATCACTATGACGAAATCCTCCATGAAAAGCAAGCCGGGGAGAGAAGAGGAGTGATTTCCCGGAGTCATCGGCTAGAACCGCCTCATGCGATACCCCTGCGCCATCCTGCTCCTTTGCCTTGGCCTGGTCGGCTGCCAGCAATATCAAGCCCGCCCCGAGATCGTCCCGGCAGATTACGTCGGCTTGCAGGCGCCGAAGACGGCGACCCTCCTGCTGCAGAAGGACGATCGGCTCGCCATCTGCGGCGACTCTATCACCGAGCAAAAGATGTACAGCGTCCTGATGGAGGCTTACATCGTCGCCGCGCGCTCCGACCTCCATGTCACTGTCCGCCAGTATGGTTGGAGCGGCGAGCAGGCGGGCGGCTTCCTCAAGCGCATGGACAACGATGTCCTCCGCTTCAAGCCGACCATCGCCACGACCTGCTACGGCATGAACGACTTCCGTTACGTCCCGCAGGATGAGGCCATCGCCGCGACCTTCCGCCAGAACCAGACGGCCGTCGTCCGTAAGTTCAAGGAGGCCGGCGCGCGCGTCGTGCTCGGCTCGTCCGGCACGATCCACTCCGTGCCGCCGTGGGTGAAGTCGGCCAAGGGCACTTGGGAGACCCTCAACCTCGCGCTCCTTAACTTCCGCAATATCGATATCGAGGTCGCTCAGTCCGAGCAGGTCGCCTTCGCCGATGTCTATTGGCCGATGCTCGTTAAAGGCCACGAATCCCGTGCCAAGTATGGCGACGGCTTCAAGCTTGAGGGTAACGATGGGGTGCACCCCGGTTGGGCCGGCCACGTCATGATGGCCACCGCCTATCTCGAAGGACTAGGCCTGCGCGGTGATGTCGGCCAGATCAACGTCGACCTCGTGGCTGGAAAGGCGACGGCCCGCGAGGGCCAGCGCGTCGTCAAGTTCGAGAACGGAGTCGTCTCTCTCCGCAGTTTTCGAATCCCCTTCTCCTTCGAGCCGGGGGATATCACCAAGGACAACACCATCGCCGCCGGCGTGGCCTTGGCTGACTTCCAGAAGAAGTTGAACCGCCTGACCCTCAAGGTGGCTGGCGCCAAGACTGCTCAGGTCAAGGTCACCTGGGGCGACGTCTCCAAGCTCTTCACCGGTGAGCAGCTGGCCAAGGGCGTGAATCTCGCGGCCGAGTTCCCGCAGAATCCGACCTCACCGGCGTTCGCCCAGATCTGGAAAGCCGTGGCTGAGAAGCAGGCTTACGAGACCAAGCAGATCAAGACGCTCTTCCGCAGCAAGGAAGCCAAAGCGGATATGGAAGCCGTCGCGAAGAGTTCGCAGGTCGAGTTCGACCGTCTGGCCGCCGCTTTGAAGGCCGTGGTCAAGCCCGTCGATTCGATGATCAAGGTCGAAGAGGTGCGCTGAGCGACCTCCGCCAATGAAACGGGCCGCACTTTCGTGCGGCCCGGGCTATGGCTAGCCAACAACGATTGATT
>JBAXMD010000091.1:0-6245 GCA_037134475.1 Verrucomicrobiota bacterium
ATCCCTCGAAGGACGGTCCGTGGTCCTCGCTCGTCGGCGCGGTCAAGGAATGGAAACAAATGGACGTCTCACACCTCGTGAGCCGCCTCGACCGCGAGACCAGCGGCGTGATCCTCATCGCCAAGCATTACGATGCCGCCTCCGCCGCGCAGACCGCGATGGAGCGCCGCATGGTGATCAAGACCTACTACGCACTGCTCAAGGGCGAGCTCAAGGAACCTGTCATGGTCGACCAACCGCTCGGGCCCGACGAGACCAGCCAGGTCGTCGTGAAGACCGCCGTGCGCGAAGGGCCCGGTACGTTACCCGCCGCGACATTCTTCGAGCCCGTGCTCGTCCGCAATGGTTACACCCTTGCGCGGGTGCAGCCGCACACCGGCCGTAAGCATCAGATCCGCGCGCACGCCTTCTGGCTCGGGTATCCCGTCATCGGCGACAAGCTCTACGGTGGCGACGATTCGCTCTATATGGAATTCGTCGCGCACGGTTGGACGCCGCGGCTCGGCGCCGCGCTCGAGATGGGTCGTCAGGCGCTGCACGCCGCCAAGCTCGAGTTCCGTTTCCCTCCGCGCATCACGCGGACTTTTACCGCACCCCTCGCGCCGGATATGCGCGCCTTCGTCGTCGCCAAGATGGGGTTCAGTGAAGCTGAACTCGATACGGTGCTGGCGGCGTAGCCGCCGAGCCAAGACCGCGCAAAGGTGCAACAGCGGCTTTGCCGCGTGCAAAGGTGCAAAAGTGGGATGCACATCTCGGGTGACGGGTGACAGCCACCAGGGCATCGGCTTTTCGGGTGTCAGCTGTTCAGCCTTCGGCAGCCGGCTCCGGGTTCCCGCGGCTGATGGCTGAAAAGCCGAAATCTGAATCTCTGATGCCCGTGCCCGTCACCTATTAAGTGACTCCCACATTTGCACCTTTGCACAGGCCGTAGGCCGATTTGCACTTTTGCACCTCGGACGGCTCGGAGAGCCGTCCCTACCCATGCGCCAACGCTGCCGCATCCACCAATATCGCGCCGGCTTTCTTCAGCGTGATCGCACACGCATGCAAAGTCGCTCCGGTGGTCAGGACGTCATCGATGACGACATAACGTACGTGTGGGTCGACAGACATCCCGTCGGCGACCACGAACGCGCCAGCGACGTTCTTACGGCGTTCCTGACGACCGAGGCGCGTCTGCGAGAGGGTCTCATGTCGCTTGCGCAGGAGGATCTCCGTGCGGCACCCGGCGACGTGCTTTGCGAGCACGGCGGCGATACGCTCCGCCTGATTATACCCGCGATCGAATTTGCGGGCGGCGTGCAGGGGGACCGGTACCAGCACCGACCCGGCGAGGTGGCGGCGAAAGACATCATCGGCGAGCGCCGCGTGGGCGAGGTCGTCCGCCAGGAACGGACAGCGTTCGTATTTGATGCGATGGATGATCCGACGGGCGGGACCGCGGGCGCGGAAAGCGCAGACCGCCCGGGCGAAGGCGGGCTGGAGATCGAGGCAGTGAGGGCAGGCCCGGTCACCTTCGAGGATGCCTTCGAATGGGTGACCGCAGGTCAGGCAGCGCGGATCGGTAATGCGGGTGAGCTGTTCGGCTCCGGCGGGCGAGAGGTGCAGGCGTGCGCCATCATCCATCGGTTCCTGCGTGACCGCGCAGTCCCGAGGGAAGACCAGGTCGAAGAACCCGCGGTCGAGCTCAGTCAGCCAGCCCATCGCGTTCGGCTTTGAGCCAGCGGCGCTTGCGGGTCAGCCCCCAGGCGAAGCCGCCTGAACCAGAGGCGCTGACGATGCGATGGCAGGGAATGAGGACCGCGAGGGGATTGGCGCCGAGGGCGGTGCCGACCGCTTGGGCGGAGCGGCAGCCGACGGACTTGGCCAGTGCGCCGTAGGTCGCGGTCTGGCCGGGGCGAATCCGTTGGCAGGCCTGCCAGACTTTAAGTTGGAAACGGGAGCCGTGGGCGCGGATGGCGCGGACCTTCGGGAGGCGGCCGGCGACCACGACGCAGCCCCAGGACTTCAGCCGCCGGCGGAACTCCGCCGAGCGGGTCGGTATCCGGAGGATCAGCTCGCCGGCCTCGGTTACCGCGACCACGAAGCCGTCGAGGGTACCGACGCGTACCCGGCATCCGGAGAGGTCGGCGGGCATGACACGGGCGGAAGGCATGTCGGCAGATTGCGTTTGCCCGACGTGAGGTTCAATCCAAGGTTCACCTCAGACTATGGCTTTCGATTTCGACAGCTGTCCGGAACGCGCCGGGACCGACAGCACCAAGTGGCACAAGTATGCCGACAAGGATATCATCCCTTGTTGGATCGCGGACATGGACTTCAAGGCGCCGCCCGCCGTCGTCGAAGCCGTCCAGGCTCGCGCCGCGCATGGCGTCTATGGCTACCCCGCGCAGCGCGACGCCGTCTTCGCCTCCATCGTCAACCACGTCCGTCGCCATCACGGCTGGGAGATCAAGCCCGAGTGGATCACGTTCATGTGCTCGCTCGTGCCTGGCATCCACGCCGCCATCCGCTGCGCCAGCAAGCCCGGCGAGTCCGTCGTCACGACCGTCCCCGTCTACCCGCCGTTCATGACCGCGCCGGTGCTGTCCGAGCGCAATCCGCTGAAGCTCGAGATGGTGTTCGAGGGCGGCCGCTGGACGTTCGATTGGGCCAAGCTTGAGGCCGCCTGCGCGCAGCCGCACGCCAAGGTGCTCCTGCTCTGCAATCCGTACAACCCGCTTGCCCGCGTCTTCGACCGCGCCGAACTCGACCGGATCGCCGCCCTCGTACGCAAGCATGAGCTCACCGTGTGCTCCGACGAAATCCACTGCGACCTCGTGCTGGACCCCGCCGTGAAGCACACCGTCTTCGCTGCGATGGGCGAAGACCTCGCCGCTCGTACCGTCACCTTAATGGCCGCGAGTAAGACGTTCAATATCGCCGGCCTCACCTGTGGTTTCGCAATCATCCCCGACGCCGGCCTGCGCGCGCGCTTCCGCCGGATCATCCAGGGCCTCTCGCTCGACCAAAACGTCTTCGGCCTCGCCGCCACCCAGGCCGCGTTCGAGCACGGCGAGCCGTGGCGCCTCGAGTGCGTGGATTACCTCCGCGGCAACCTCGACCTCATCGAGCAGGAACTTAAGTCTATGCCCGGCGTCGTGCTCCGTCAGCGTCCGCAGGCCAGCTTCCTTGTCTGGTTCGACATCACCGCACTCGGTTTCGACGACGCGCACGCCGAGTTCGAGAAGGGCGGCATCGGTTTCAGCAATGGCGCCGACTTCGGTGGCCCCGGCCATGTGCGTCTCAACTTCGGTTGCCCGCGCGAACGCTTGCGCGAGATTTTACGACGGATGAAGGTGGTGGTGGATCGTGCGCCGGGAAAGAGCAAGTAATCGTAGAGGACTGAGTTGATGTTGCAACCGAAGGGGCATTCTCTGCCTTGAGGTAGGGACGTGATCACTATCGCGTCCTAACGTGAGTTGCCTGTTCGGCAGCCGAGGACAGCACGTGGTGCTGTCCCACCCTCGAGGCAGGCTTTCGGCTTGATGTTATAACAAATGTTGTTACAACGAGAATATGGCCAAGAAGCTCAAAGTGCGTCGCATCGGCAATTCGCTCGGGGTGATCCTGCCTAAGGAAATCCTCGAGCAGCTCCGCGTCGAGGAGGGCGATGGCCTCGATTACTCGGCCTCTAAGGACGGCGTCCGCCTATTCGCGACCAACCCGGATTTCGCGAAGGAGCTGGCGGTCTTCAAGTCCCTCAGCCGCCGTTATCGCAACGCCCTGGGCGAGCTTGCCAAATGAAAGAGCCGCATTGGCTGGGACTGGAGTCCGTTCTGGCGCTCCACGAGTTGGTCGTCGCCGACTATGGTGGTGATGCGAGCATCCGCGATGCCGGTCGCCTGCAGTCGGCGCTTGCCCGACCTAAGCATCTATTCTCTTACGGCGAACCCACCTTGGCTCGGCTCGCCGCGGCTTATGCGGTCGGCATCGTCCAGGGGCATCCGTTCACGGATGGCAACATGCGGACTGGCTTCATGGCCGCCGCTGCCTTCTTGGAATTAAACGGGCTGACCTTCGAGGCGTCGGAAGTCGAAGTTGTGATCAAGACGCTTGGCTTGGCCGCCAGCGAGATCTCCGAGGCGGAATATGGACAGTGGTTGGCGAAGTCGGTGGGTGAGCCGAAGAAGAAGAAGAAGAAGTAAGCGAGGACTGGAGGGCTGGAGGACTCGAGGGCCGGAGGACCAGAGAAGATACAGGGCAGTATTTAGGCAGGGGCGCGACTGCGTCGCGTCCGTTCGCCCAGCGACTCGATAGTCCGATTGATTTAGCTAAGGCCCGACGACTTTACGGCCTCGGTTGCAACCGGAGGCGATGGCAATCGCCCCCCTGCCCAGCAGCCACTCAAAGGGTGACGGGTGACAGCCACCAGGGTGTCGGCCTTTCGGGTGTCAGCTGTTCAGCCTTCGGCAGCCGGCTCCGGGTTCCTGCGGCTGATGGCCGAAAAGCCGAAGCCCGAATCCCTGATGCCTATGGCCGTCACCCGTCACCTGAAAACGGGCAACCCCCTCTGGTCCACTGAGCCTCCGGGCCTCAGGGCCTCTAATTCAGGGCAATTTCGGCACGGAAGGCCGCTTCTTTCTTTTTGACGAACGGCCGGGGAGTCCCATCGTCAGACGACTCAGGACAGTCCGATGGTGTAATGGTAGCACAGGAGATTCTGATTCTCCTTGTCTAGGTTCAAATCCTAGTCGGACTATTTCCTGAAAGCAAAAAGCCCTCTCACGAGGGCTTTTTCATGCCTATCCGGGACGGCTCAGCGCGCGTTCCAGAAGATCATGAGGTTCTTGGTCTGGCGGCCGGCGACGATGAGGTCGGGCTTGCCGTCGCCATCGAGGTCAGCGGCCTTGAAGTCTTCGACGGCGATCTCCTTGGTCGAGATCACGCTCGTGCGCCAGGCCTTGCCGGCGGCGTCGAGCGGGGTGAGCAGGCGGACGCCGGGGTCGGTACCGCGCCAGCCAACCATGTATTGATCGGACCCGGTGCCGAGGAAGTCGGCGCAGGCGATGGCATGGCCGTCCTTGAAGCCATCCAGGACCTGGGAGCGTTGCCAGACGCCGGAGCCGTCGCGGACGTAGACCGCGGAAGCCGTGCCGTGCATCGGTTCGACGGTGGCGAGGAACGTCTGTCCGTTCGGCAGCTTACCGTCGCGGACTTCGCCGACGGCCACATTAGTCAGCTGGGTGGCAGTCCAGCCGCCGTCCTTCGGCGCGTTGAACCAGAGGCCTTCCTTGGAGCCAGAGAGGACCTGCTGGCCGGAGCCTTCGGACCAGCGAACTGGCTGGAGGTTGTGCGTCATATGGCTGACGTCATTGACGACATGCATCTTCCACTCGTCCTTGGGATTGGCGGGTTTCTCGTAGGCGATGAGCTTGGCGCCCGCGCCCACGCCGGCCTTGTTGCCGATGCCGTGGAGGGGCTGGACGACGAGGTCCCAGCGGCCTTTGGCGACTTCGACCCACTGCATGCGGTGGGTCGTCGGTTCGTGATGAAGTTTCACCGCTTCCCACTTCTGGGTGCGGTCGGCTGGTGGGATAAGAAAGAAGACCGCGCCGCTCTTGACCGTGTCGGACGGATTCCAGCCGGCACCGATGGCGATCGAGCACTTGCCGGACCCGTCGATGTCGCGCGCGGCGACGCAGACGTTGTCGTCCTTGGTGAGATTCTCGGCGATGACGTGCTTCTTCCAGTCCGGGTTGTGATACCACTGCACCGTGGTCTTATCGGCCACGATGATGTCGGGCTTACCGTCGCCATCGACGTCGGCGATCGCGACGCCATAGCCGATCTCGAGCTTATCGATTTCCTGCAGGCGGAACTTCGGTTCCGGCGCAGCGAACGCGACGGCGGCGAGGAGGAGGGCAAGGAGCGGGGTCGGCTTCATGGTGGATTTGGTAACTTGTCCGACCCTGCCTGTCGACCGCGGTTCCGCCTCGGGTAGGGACGGCACCACGTGCGGTGGTCCTTTGTCTTGGGTAGGGTTGTGCGCCCTCGCTCAACCGCGGCTGACCAAGGTTGGTCAGCCCTACCTCGAAGGCAGCTAGGGCAGCACGCGGTGCTGCCCCTACCCGCTGCATCGCTCCGGCCCTCGTGATTATCTTACGCCGTGAGGCGCTCGAGGCACTCCGCGTAGAGCACCTGCGTCTTCTGCACGACGTCGGCTGGCAGGGTCGGGCCAGGGGCGGTCTTATTCCACGGCTGGG
>JBAXMD010000092.1:0-6122 GCA_037134475.1 Verrucomicrobiota bacterium
CTGATTCGGTCAGGAGCTTACGCAACATCTCAGACTTGGACTTTTGGAGCTCCATGACGCGTTCTTCGATGGTGCCAGCCGCGATCAGCTTGATGCTGGTGACGGTGCGGGTCTGGCCGATGCGGTGGGCTCGGTCGGTGGCCTGGGCTTCGGCGGCCGGGTTCCACCACGGGTCGAAGTGGATGACCGTGTCGGCGCCCGTCAGGTTGAGGCCCGTGCCGCCCGCCTTGAGTGACATGAGCATGACCGGGATGGTGGGCGTGGAGTTGAACGTATCGCAGACGCCTTGGCGGTCCTTCGTGGAGCCGTCGAGGTAGCAGTAAGGGACGTCGCGGTCTTCGAGGGCTTTCTTGAGGAGCTGCAGCGCGGTGACGAATGTCGAGAAGACCAGCATGCGATGCCCGGCATCCTTGGATTCTTCGACGAGTTCCAGGAAGGCCTGCAGTTTCGCTGAGTCTGCTTCTTCCATCTTCGGATCGAGGATGCGCGGGTCGGCGCAGATCTGACGGAGGCGCAGGAGCTGGTTGAAGGCCGCCATCTGGATGCGGGCCTGCGTGGCGCCGCCCATCTCCATCTCGAAGATTTCCTGGCGAGTGGACTCCAGGATTTCGTCGTAGATCTCCTTCTGGTTATCCTCGAAGTCGCAGTAGACGATTTGCTCAATCTTCGCTGGCAGCTCGGGCGCAACCGCGACCTTGGAGCGGCGCAGGATGTAAGGCGCGGCCATCTGCAGGAGGCGGTCGTCGTGCCACTTGCGTTCTTCGGCTTGGATGCGTTCCTCGGGCTTGGGTAGGTAGCCTGGCATGAGGAAGCCGAAGAGTGACCGCAGGTCTTCGAGCGAGTTTTCCACCGGCGTGCCGGTGAGAATGTAGCGGCCCTTAGCGACGAGCTGCTTGACCGCCTTGGCGGCTTGAGCGCGGGCATTCTTGATGTTCTGGCCTTCGTCGCAGATCGCGGCGCCCCAGGTGATGAGCGAGAAGGCCGCGATGTCGCGGGAAAGCGTGCCGTAAGAGGTGATGACGAGATCGAAGCGCTGCAGGTACTCTTGGGCCGTGAAGCGGTTCTGGCCGTGGTGGGCGAGGACCTTGAGCGAAGGGGTGAAGCGACGGGCTTCGCGGCGCCAGTTCTCGACGAGCGAAGCAGGGCAGACGACGAGGCAGGGGCCGTCTTCGGGGCGATGCTGGCGCAGGGCCTCCATGAACGCCAAGGCCTGCACGGTCTTGCCGAGGCCCATCTCGTCGGCGAGCAGGCCGCCCAGAGAATTATTATGGATATGCCAGAGCCAGGCCACGCCGACCTGCTGGTAGATGCGGAGCATCTTGCTGAGCTCCTCGCGGATGGGCGCGGGTTGGAGCTTCGAAAGGTTGCGGATCGCGGACGAGCGCTTGCTCCAGGTCTCGGGCGGCGCGAAGGCGGCCTGTAGCTCCTCGGCGATGGCGTCGGCGCTGGCGAGGTCGGCGTAACCGAGCTTCAGGTTGAGGTCGAGGTCGACGTCGCGCTTGGACTCGCCGGTGATGCGGCGCTGGGCGTTGCGGATCGACTCCATCAGCTCCGGCGTGATGAGGCGCGGGCCGAGATCGGTGTAGAAGAACATGCGGCCGCTCGAGAGGGCCTCCTGGATGACCTTCGGCGATTTGCCTTCCGGGTCGATGCCGATGGCGAAACGGAAGCCGTCGTTCTCTTCGGACGCGTCGCACTTCACCTTCGCGAGGTCGACGTTGCGGAGCGAGTGCGAAAGGTTGTGCGTGAAGAACGCACCGTTGTCCGTCATCAGTAGCTTGTGATGGCGGGCGAGGAAGTTCAGCACCTGGATCGTGCCAGCGAGGTACCACTCGCGGCTGGTGGTCTCGAGCGTGAAGCCGCTGCGCTGGAGCACGTCGCGGAGTTCGGCGACCGGGCCGGAAGATTGCTGGGGCAGGCGGATGCGCAGCCACTTCATCGAGCCGTCGACCCACGGGCGGTCGTCGCGGCCGCGTTCCTGAGAGCGGACTTCCTGTTCCTCGGGGCCGTCGTCGGGGGCTTCGCCCGCGGCGTTGGTCTGCGGCGTCGCGACGGGTTCGTCGAGGTGCTCGTGGACCTTGTCGAGCTGGTCGCCGTCCCATGCCAGAGGGGTCTCCGGCGCGTTGGCCATGCGGAAGATCTTCAGGCCCTTGCCGATGGCGAGGAGCTGGCGGAGGTGGCGGCGGGTGAGGGGAAGGATGCCCTGGAGTTTGCCGTGGCAGAGGTTTTCGAGGATCGCCAGGAAGAAGACCGTGTCCGGTTCGATGGTCCAAGCCTTACTGCGGTCGAGGTTCTCGGGCGCGACTTGGGCACCGTCGACGCGGAGTTCGAGGCGGCAGATGATCTCGTCGCGCGCGGCGGCAGTGACGATGTTGGGTGGAACGATGAAGCGCACCTCGATGGGCGTGCCGCGTTTTTCCGAGAGAGTGAGGGATTTGAGCCGGGGTCCTGCCGGGGTCGTTTCCGTTTCCTTTGACTTTTCCTTCTTCGTGTCAGCCGTCTTTTCTTTCGTCGCCGTCGTCGGTTTGCCAGGCGGTGCGGCCGGTTTCGGCGGCGCTATTGTCTCGGGCTTCAGATAGCCCTCTTTGGTCGCGAGCACGAGGTAGGCCGCCACAGAATGGACGCAGAGTTTTCTCCGTCCGACGGAGACTTCGCAGCCGCACTCATTGCGCTGGAAAGTAATAGAGCGGAGGTTCCAGCGGGCTTCGCGGGATTCGGTGCCGTCGTCGACGAGGGCTTCCGCGACCGGGGGTGTCCAGAGGGCTTTCTTCACCTTACCCTTAGCCACCAGCTCCTTGGCGAGGAGCACGGTCGCACCGCCAGCCAGATCGACGAGATCGTCTTCGGAGATGTTGGGCAACGGCTGACGCGGCGCCATGGTGAGGGTGTGCGGTGAAAAGCGTCGTCCGAAAGGACGCGCCAAAGGAGGAAAAACCTAGTGGGAAGACGGTTCGCCTAGACGGCGACGTCTTGGACCGGGACTCCTGGGTGCATCTCGAAGATGCCTACGGGGGTCGTCGGGCCTGTCATCACGATGGAATAATCATCGCCGATGCCAATGATAATCTGACCTCCCGGCATATTTACCGTCAAATCCGCGTCAACCAGGCCCATTTTACGGGCCACGGCGGCCGAAGCCGATGAGGAGGAGCCGGAGGCCATCGTGTAGCCGGCGCCGCGTTCCCAGATCTCGATCCGCACGTTCTTGCGGTCGGTGATCTTCATGAACTGGACGTTGGTGCGGTTCGGGAAATTGGGGTGCACTTCAAGGTGCGGACCGTAGGTCTTGGCGAGGTCGGGCGTGAGGTCGTCGACCGGAATCACGCAGTGCGGGTTGCCGACGGTGGCGGCCCAATACTTGAAGGTCTTGCCGAGGACGGTGATTTCTTCGCCGAGGACTTCGCGGTCGGCGCCGACGTGCGGGATGACGGGCGCGCGGAAGGAGACCTTGCCCATCTCGACGCGGATACGGTTGCCGCCTTCGAAGACTTCGCAGCGGACGATGCCACCGATGGTGTGCAGGCGGAACTCCTGGCCTTCCTGGATGCGCTTGGTCTCGAGGAGGTGGCGGCAGAAGATGCGGATGCCGTTGCCGGACTTCTCGGCCTCGGAGCCGTCCGGGTTCAGGATACGGAGGCCGAAGGTGCCGTCGGTGCGTTCAATTGGTCCGTAGAGGATACCGTCCGAACCCAGACCGAAGTGACGGTGGCAGACCTTGCGGATGGCTTCGGGCGAAAACAGGGTAGGGCAGTCCTTGGGCTCGAGGACGAGGTAGTCGTTGCCGAGGGCGTGGTATTTCGCGAAACGCATGTTCGCCTTCTGATTGGGCGTTATGGCCAGGTTTTGCAAGCAAGGGGTGCGGTAGTCCATCTGCTTGCTTTCTTTCTCCGGCCGACGGGCTTAGAAGATGGCCATGCGCCTCCTGCCCCTGGTTGCCTTGTCTTGCGTGCTCTCCGTCTTTGCGGCGGATAAGCGCCCGCCCAACATTGTCCTGCTCTACTCAGACGACATCGGCTGGGGCGACCTGAGTTGCTACGGCTCCAAGGTCATCCAGACTCCGAATCTCGATAAACTGGCGTCGCAAGGTACGCGCTTCACCGCGGGCTATTGCACATCCGCCACCTGCACGCCCTCACGCTACTCCTTGCTGACCGGCGAATACGCCTGGCGTCGGCAGGGAACCGGGGTCCTGCCCGGCGACGCGCGGCTGATCATCAAGCCTGGCCGTCCGACGATGGCCGCTAGCCTCGCCAAGCTAGGTTACGCCACTGGCGTCGTCGGTAAGTGGCACCTCGGCCTCGGCTCGGGCGACGTGAACTGGAATCAGAAGATCGACCCGTCGCCCAATCAGATTGGCTTCACTTACTCCTTCATCATGGCCGCCACCGGCGACCGCGTGCCAACGGTCTTCGTCGAGGATGGTTCCGTGGTCGGCCTCGACCCCAAGGACCCGATCGAAGTCAGTTATAAGCAGGCTTACCTAGGCGATCCTGACCTGACCACCGATGCCGAACGCGCGAAGCTGAAGATGGATTGGTCGCATGGCCATAATATGGCCCTCGTCAACGGCGTCGGTCGCATCGGCTGGATGAAGGGCGGCAAGGCGGCGCTCTGGAATGACGAGACGATGGGCGATACGTTCTGCGACAAGGCCTGTGGCTTCATCGCGCGCAACAAGGACAAACCTTTCCTACTCTACTACGCTTCACACGAGAACCATGTGCCGCGCGTCCATAATCCGCGCTATGCCGGCAAGACCCCGTTGGGTCCGCGCGGTGACGCCGTGGTGGCGTTCGACGATCAGGCCGGCCGTATCCTCGCCGAGCTCGATAAGCACGGACTCGCCGAGAATACCCTCGTCATCTATTCTTCCGATAACGGACCAGTCCTCGACGACGGCTACAAGGATAAGGCTGTCGAATTGAATAAGCAGGCCGGCCATACGCCCGCTGGACCTTTCCGAGGCGGTAAATACAGCATCCTCGAAGGCGGTACGCGCGTCGGCTTCATCGCCCGCTGGCCGGGTCATACGCCCGTCGGCCAGGTCTCCGACGCCCTGATGTCGCAGGTCGACCTCCCCGCGGTCTTCACAAAGGTCGCCGGCGGAGACCCCGCGGATTTCCTGAAACTGGATTCCGTCGACACTTCCGCTGCCCTCGCGGGAGGTGCCGGCCGCGAAACCCTGATCTCGAGCACGCAGGGTAATCAGCTTTCCATCCGCGACGCGCGCTGGAAGTTCATTTCCGGCGTCGGCGCTCCCGGTAAGGGCAAGAAGGCCCAGGGTCCGCTCGTCGCTTTGCTCGGTTCCGAAGCCGAACAGGCCAGCGATAGTCGCGACCAGTCTGGCCCTCGCCTCTTCGACCTGCAGTCCGATCCTGGCGAGCGCAATAACGTCGCGAAGGATCACCCTGAGATCGTCGCACGGCTCAAGGCCTTGCTCGACGCGCAGAAGGCCAAGGGCGTCGCTCAACCGTTACCGAACTAATCGGTCGATTAATTTCGAGTCAGCGCCTTCTCCCGACTTGAAGCGGAGGGAGGAAGGGTGATGCTCGGCGCATGAGCACGACCCCTCTCCGAGTCCTTTGCGTCGGCGCCGGCCACATGGGCCGGTCGCACGCCCTCGCTTATCACAAACTGCCTGGCTTTCAAATCGTCGGCCTCGTGACCCGCTCCGCCGATTCCCGGGCCAAGCTTAACGCCGAACTCGGCGGCGGCTACGCGGAGTACGGCGACTTCCATGCCTCGCTCAAGGCCACCAAGCCTGATGCGGTCTCGATCTCAAGCTACCCTGACACGCATGCCGAATATGCCCTCGCCGCGCTCGCGGCCGGTTGCCACGTCTTCGTCGAGAAGCCGCTCGCCGTCACCGTCGCCGAGGCCGAGCAGATCGTCGCCAAGGCCAAGGAAGTGAAGCGCAAGGTCGTGATCGGCTACATCCTCCGCCATCACCCGGCTTGGACTCAGTTCATCAAGACCGTGCAGACGCTTGGCAAGCCGCTCGTCATGCGCATGAACCTTAATCAGCAGAGTTACGGCGACATGTGGAAGACCCATAAGTCCCTGATGCAGACCTGCAGTCCGATCGTCGATTGCGGAGTCCATTACGTCGATGTGATGTGCCT
>JBAXMD010000093.1:0-6105 GCA_037134475.1 Verrucomicrobiota bacterium
AGGCGCGGTAGCCAAGTGGTAAGGCCGGGCTCTGCAAAAGCCCCATGCGTCGGTTCAATTCCGACCCGCGCCTCCAGTTTAAAACAAGAAGGGCGTCCCGAACCGGGACGCCCTTCTTCTTTCCTGACGGTAAACTTAGCGGACGGTTTTACTGAGATTAGCGACGCCGTTGACCTTCGAGTTCACACGGAGGCGCAGACCGTTGAGACGGATGAAGCCCGTGGCATCGTCCTGATTGTAAGCCTTGGTCGGGTCCGCTTCCATCGTGGCGATGTGCGGGTTGTAGAGCGAACGCGGGCTCTTGCGGCCGGAGACGTAGACGCTGCCCTTGTAGAGCTTCACGCGGACGGTACCAGTGACATTGCGCTGCGACTCGGTGATCAGGGCCTGAAGGGCGAGGCGCTCCGGAGCATACCAGAAACCATTGTAGACGAGCGTGGCGTAGCGTGGGACAAGCGAATCGCGCAGGTTCATCACCTCACGGTCCATGGTCAGGGACTCGATCTGACGGTGGGCGAAGTGCAGAATCGTGCCGCCCGGGGTCTCATAGACACCGCGGCTCTTCATACCGACGAACCGGTTCTCGACCATGTCGACGCGGCCGACGCCATGGCGGCCGCCGATCTTATTGAGGGTACGCATGACGCCGAGGGGATCGAGCTTCTTGCCGTTGACGGCGACGCAGTCACCCTGACGGAACTCGAGTTCGGCGTACTCGGCCTTGTCGGGCGCGTCTTCCGGGGAGACGGAGAGCTTGAACATGGCCTTGTTTGAAGGATGGAAAGCGTCCATCCACGGGTCCTCAAGGATACCGGCCTCGAACGAGATATGGAGGAGGTTGCGGTCGGAGGAGTAAGGCTTCTTGGCGCTGGCTTCGACGGGGATCTTGTTGTCGGCGCAATAGGCGATCATCTCGGCGCGGCCGGGGAAATCCTTGCGGAAGGCTTCATTGCGCCAAGGGGCGATGATCTCGAGGTCGGGAGCGAGGGCAGCGCAGGTCAGCTCAAAGCGGACCTGGTCGTTGCCCTTGCCGGTGGCGCCGTGGGCGATGGCGGTGGCGCCTTCTTTGCGGGCGATCTCGACCATGCGCTTGGCGATGAGCGGACGGGCGATGGAGGTACCGAGGTAGTACTGTCCTTCGTAAATGGCACCGGCCTGCATCATCGGGAAGATGAAGTCGCGGGCGAACTCGGCCTGGAGGTCGTCGACGTAGAGCTTGGAAGCACCGGTCTTCATGGCCTTCTGCTTGAGGCCCTTGAGTTCGTCTTCCTGGCCGATGTCGGCGCAGAACGCGATCATCTCGGCGTTATGCTTGTCCTTGATCCAGGAAAGGAGGACGGAGGTGTCGAGGCCACCGGAGTAGGCCAGGACGATTTTCTTCTTCTTGCTCATGTTAGTGGGATGGAAAAATCAGCCGCAGTGGGCAGCGAGGTGGGCGAGGATGGCCTTCTGTACGTGCAGGCGGTTCTCGGCTTGGTCGAAGATGATGCTCTGCTTGCTCTCGAGCACCTCGGCGGAGACTTCCTCGCCGGGATGGGCCGGGAGGCAGTGCATGAAATACGCTCCGGGCTTGGCCAAGGACATCAACTTGGCGTTAACCTGATAAGGCTGCATGGTGCGCAGACGTTCAGCCTTCTCGGCTTCCATACCCATGCTGACCCAGACGTCGGTGTAGACCATGTCGGCGCCCTTCACTGCAGTGGCGGGATCGGTCGAGAACGTAAAGGTCTCGGGCAGGCCGTCTTTCTTCAACTGGGCGCGGATCTCGGCGCCAGGCTCATAGCCCGCGGGACCGGAGAGCGCGATTTCGACGCCGAGGGCGGCGCCGCCGAGCACGAACGAATTGGCCATATTGCAGGCGGTGTCGCCGAGGAATGCTACCTTCTTTCCCTTCAGGGAGGCGGCGTACTGCTCTGGACGGCCAGGCGCGTAGCGCTCAGCCAGCGTGAACATATCCGTCATGAACTGGCACGGGTGCAGGAAGTCGGACAGCGCGTTAACCACCGGCATCGTGCCGCAGCGGGCAAACTCCTCGAGCAGGGCGTGCTCATGGCAACGGATGACCATACCGTGGAGGTAACGCGAAAGCACGCGCGCGGTGTCCGCGACGGTCTCGCCGCGGGAGATCTGCAAATCGTCGGCGTTCAACATCACCGGCTGGCCGCCGAGCTCTTGGACGCCGACCTGGAAGGAGACGCGGGTACGGGTGCTCTTCTTGAAGAACATCAAGCCCCAGGACCGGTGCGCCAGGGCGACCCCGGCGGACTTGCCACGGGAAGCCTTGAGCGCCGCGGCGGCGGCGAAGACCTGGGCCGTTTCGGCCGGGCTCAGGTCGGTCTCCTTTAGGAAATGACGCATCTCGGAAAGCGTTTGAACATAGGCTGCAAGCCCTGTTTGGACAGCGGAAAATAAGGGCGGAAAACCGCTTAGGCGGCCTTCCAACCGCCAAGGACCTGACGCAGGATTGCCACAGCCTCGGCCAGCTCCTCGGGCGAGGCGTTAAGCGGAGGCAGCAGACGCACGGCCACCCCGCCCGCCGGAGCGGTCAGGATGCCAGCCTCGCGCAGGGCGGAGACGACCGGAATCGGGTCGATGTTCAGGATGACACCGACCATGTAGCCGGCGCCACGGACTTCCTTCACAAGGTCAGGGCGGAGTTCGACCAGCTTACGGAGTTCGGCATGCCAGCCGACGGAGCGCTCGGCCACCTTCGCGACGAGCTGTTCGGCTTCGATGATCTCGAGCACGGCGAGTCCGGCGGTGGCCGCTAAGGGGCCGCCCCCGAAAGTGGTCCCATGCGAACCGGCCTGGAAAAGGTCATCGTGCGGAGGCGCCATCCAGATCGCGCCGATGGGGAAACCGCCGCCAAGGCCCTTGGCCATGGCGATTGCGTCGGGCTTCACGCCGGCGCTCTCATAGGCGAAGAATTTACCAGTTCGGCCGATGCCGCACTGGATCTCGTCGATCATGAACAGCACATTACGTGCACGGCAGAGTAGTTCGACGCCGCGCAGGAAATCGGCAGTAGCCGGATTCACGCCGCCTTCGCCTTGGATCGATTCGATCAGGACAGCCGCGGTGGTCTGGGCGTCGATGGCCTTATCCCAAGCGGCGAGGTCGTTGAGCGGCGCAGCGGTGAAGCCGGACAGCAGCGGACGGAACCCTTTCTGGATTTTCTCCTGCGGCGTGGCGGACATGCCGCCGAAGGTGCGGCCATGGAAGGCCTTCTCGGCGACGATGACGCCGATGCAGGCGCCTTCCGTGCCGGACTTGCGCTGGCCATGCAGACGAGCGAGTTTCAGCAGGCCTTCGTTGGCCTCGGCCCCGCTGTTACAGAAGATGACGCGGCCCGGTCCACAACGTAGCGCGAGCGCATGGGCGAGCTGTCCCTGCGGTTCATTGCGGTAGAGATTGCTGACGTGGACAAGCTTACCGGCCTGCTCGCTGACGCGCTTCACCCAGTGCGGGTGGGCGTGGCCGACGGCGTTCACGGCGATACCCGAGGCAAAATCCAAGTAACGCTTACCGGCGTCGTCCCAGACATGGGTGCCTTGTCCCTTCACGAGCGTGATGGGCGGAGCGCCGTAGTTATGGGCGACGTTGGCCGCGTAGTTCGCGGCGGCGGAATCTGGGGACGGACCGTTCATCAACCGTGGACGATTTCAGTGCCGATGCCCTTGTCGGTGAAGACCTCGAGCAGGAGCGCATGCGGGACGCGGCCGTCGATGAAGTGCACGCGGCGGACGCCTTCCTTCAGGGCTTTCACGGCGCTGTCGACCTTCGGGATCATCCCGCCGGCGATGACACCCTTACGCTTGAGTTCGTCGACTTCGCTGACCTTAAGCGTGGTGATGAGAGAGGACGGATCCTTCTCGTCGGCGAGGAGGCCCGGGACATCGCTCATGAAGATGAGGCGGCGGGCGCGCAGAGAGTTGGCCACCGCCGCGGCGGCGACGTCGGCGTTCGTATTGTAAGCCTGGTCATCGGCGTCGAGCGCGATGGGCGAAACGACGGGCAGGTGACCATCAGCGAGCGCTTTCTTGATCAGCTTCGTCTTAACGAACTTGATATCACCGACGAAACCGATGTCGACGGGCTGCCCTTTATCGTCGGAGCCGAAGAGCTTCTCGCAAAGGTTGACGTGGTTGCCCGGCATCCCGAGCGGGTTAGCGCCGCGGGCCTTGAGGGATTCGCAGATTTGTCCGTTGATCTCGTTGTTGAGGGTCTCTTCGACGATCTTGACCGTGGCGGCGTCGGTGACGCGCATGCCGCCCCGGAACTCGGATTTGATACCGGCCTTGTCCATGGCCCGGGTGATGGCCTTGCCGCCACCATGGACGACGACGACCTGGATGCCGACGGCGGCTAGGAAGGCGATATCCGTGGCGACGCGGTCGCGGCCTTCGGGATTCGGGTCGTCCATGAAGCTGCCGCCGTACTTCACCACGAAGGTGGAGCCACGGAACTTGTGGATATACGGAAGCGCCTCGAGAAGGACCTCGGCTTTTTGCGTGGCGGGAATGCTCATCTTGCGAAGGGAGTGTCAGGACTGCGGACGGGAGAGTAAACGGAAAAACCTTACTCGCTCTTGTTGTAATTCACGTAGCCGTCGGTGAGGTCCGCGGCCAGGAGCCGGAACTTCGCGTCGCCGAGGTTAAGCTTCAGCCGGACGGCGAAACGGGCCGCCTTCACGACTTGCTTCCACTGGGGCTTGTTCTCCGGCAGCGGCTTACCGCCAAGGACGGCCGGGACGTCGTCGTAGAAGATGTCGAGCTTGGCTTCATCGAGGCCGGTACGGGCGTAGCCAGCGGCATCGGCAAGGCGGCCCCAGTTCGGGTCTTCGCCATACCAAGAGGACTTCACCAGGAGGGAGTTACCGATCGCGCGGGCGATCTTCTCGGCATCGGCGCGGGTGCGGGCGCCTTCGATCTCCACCGAGACTACCTTGGTGATTTTCTCGCCGTCGCCGACGATCTTCTCCGCCAGAGCGAAGCAGACCTTGTCAAGGGCTTCCTGGAACAGGGTCCGGAGACCGGCCGGGGCGGAAGCGCCCACCGAGACGCCGGAGACGCCGGAAGCAAGGAGCAGGACGGTGTCGTTGGTGGACATGTCGCCATCGACGCTGACGCAATTGAAAGACTGGTCCGAAGAGGATTTCAGGGCCGTCTTGAGTTCTGCGGGCGAGGCAGTCGCGTCGGTGCAGACGAAGGCGAGCATCGTGGCCATGTTGGGCTCGATCATGCCGGCGCCCTTGGCGATACCGGCGATGGTGACGGTCTTTCCTTCCCAGACGAAGCGCGCCGTGACGGACTTCGGACGGGTGTCGGAGGTGAGGATGGCGTTGGCGGAGCGCACGCCTTCGGCGGCGTCACGCGTGAGGCGAGAAGCGGAGACCTTGATGCCCTCGGCGACCTTGGCCATCGGGAGGAGTTCGCCGATTCGGCCGGTGGAGCAGACAAGGAAGGCGTCGTTCGGGGCGCCCACGGCGGCGGCGGCAAGCTTCGCCATCGCGACGGCGTCAGCATCGCCCTGGGCGGCCGTGCAGGCGTTCGCATTGCCGCTATTGCCGACGATACCCCGGATCTTGTCTGCGGAGACGGTGAGTACCTGCTGGCAGAAGCGCACCGGAGCGGCCTTCACGTCGTTGGTCGTGAAGACGCCGGCAGCGGCGCACGGCTGGTCGGCGACGACGAGCGTCAGGTCGAGACGGTCGAGGCCCTTGTTACGGATGTCGCAGCCGGCGGCGCCGACGCGGAAGCCGGGCACGTCGGAGACGCCCGGCGAATCATTGGTAAACTCGATGGACATGGAAAATCAGCGAAGGCCTTCGGACTCGTCCCAACCCATCATCAGGTTGAGGCTCTGGACCGCCTGACCGCCGGCACCCTTCAGGAGATTATCGATCACCGAGGTGATGATGAGGTTTCCTGTACGCGTGTCGGCGACGACGGAGCAGGCGACCCGGTTGGTGTTCGCGACGTGCGCGGTGTCGGGGAACTCGCCCGACTTGAGCAGGGTCACGAACGGCCGACCGGCATAGGCTTTCTGCCACACGGCCTCGACCTGGGCGACGGTGACGCCAGGGGCGGGCACGACGATGGTGGT
>JBAXMD010000094.1:0-6008 GCA_037134475.1 Verrucomicrobiota bacterium
TGCTGCTGGTCATCGATAACTACGATTCGTTCACCTACAACCTGGTCCAATACTTCGGGCAGTTGGGCGTGGAGCAGAAGGTGTACCGCAACGACCAGATTACGGTGGAGGAAGCGCTCGCGCTGAATCCTGACCGCGTGATGATCTCGCCGGGTCCGTGCTCGCCCGCCGAAGCTGGCGTCTCATGCGCGATGATCAAAGCCTTCGCCGGCAAGAAGCCGATCCTCGGCGTGTGCCTCGGCCACCAGGCCATCGGCCATGTCTTCGGAGGCAACGTCATCCGCGCCCCGCACCTGATGCACGGCAAGACTTCGCCGGTGTTCCACAATAACACGGACGTCTTCAAGGGCCTGCCGTCGCCGTTCGCCGCGACCCGCTACCATTCACTGGTCGTCGAGCGTGCCACTTTCCCCGCCGCCCTCGAGGTGACAGCCTGGACCGAAGACGGTCTCGTGATGGGCCTGCGCCATCGCGAACTCCCGATCTGGGGCGTCCAATTTCATCCAGAATCCTTCGCCACTGAGCACGGCCTCCAGCTCCTGGGGAACTTCCTCAAACTCTGAGCGATGTTCTGCCCCCGCTGTAATCACGACGACACGAAGGTCCTGGAGACCCGTCTCGGGAAGGGTAACCATTCCATTCGCCGCCGCCGCGAGTGCTTGGCGTGTGACCATCGCTTCAGCACCATCGAGGAAATCGTCCGTGAAGGCATGGTGGTCGTGAAGCGCAACGGCGCCCGCGAAGAATTTGACATCGGCAAGATTGCCTCCGGCGTCCGCAAGGCCACCGATAAGCGTCCCATCGAGCTCGAACGCATCAACTTGATGATCTCCGAGATCGTCGAGAACCTGCAGGTGAAATTCGGCGACGAGGTTCCCTCCAGCGCCATCGGCGAGGAGATCATGACGCTCCTCCAGTCGGTCGACCAGATCGCGTACGTCCGCTTCGCCAGCGTCTATCGCGAGTTCCGCGATATCGATGAGCTCGCCAAGGCCATCGATCAGCTCCGCAAGGGAGGAAAAATCAAGTGACCGCCGCGCTGCCGAAGTCGATTCGCCTACGCACGCTCAATGCGCTGCTGGCCTCGATGGTGGGTACCGCCCCGCAGTTACGTAGCGATGTCGACGCCGTGCTCCGCGTTTTCGAAGCCGACGACGAGACCGACCCGCGCCTCAACGCTACCGACCTCGCCGCCGCGGCCGCTCAGATCTTCCGCCTGCTTTCGCCGGACCGTCCGGTGCCCACTGTCGCCGTCCTCGACCATCGCGCTGATCCGTTCGACGCCCTCTGGGCGCATGAACGCGTCGAAGCAGCCTTAGCCACCACCGGCGAAGCCGCCGATGTGCTCTTCTGGGTCGTCGGCCTGCAGGATCAGTATCTCGCCGGTACCCGTGCCCGTTCGACCCGCTGGCGTGCCGCCTACGACGAAGCGGTCGACACGGTGCAGGGCCTCGTCGCCCGCCAAGCTGGCCGCCGTCGCGTGACGGTCGTCGTCCTCTGATTTTCCCATGAGCGCCCCGAAGACGCTGTTCCAGAAGATCGCCGACAAGGAGATCCCCGCAAAGCTCATCCATGAGGACGCCGTGTGCGTGGCCTTCCATGACATCGCCCCGCAGGCGCCGACGCACGTCCTGATCGTGCCCCGTAAGCCCATCCCACGCGTTGGAGAGGCGACCGCGGAAGACCAAGCCACTCTTGGTCATCTGTTGCTCGTGGCCGGTCAGCTTTCCCGTCAGCTCGGCTTGGCCAAGGGTTTCCGCGTCGTGATCAACAACGGCCCTGACGGCGGTGAGACCGTCCCGCACCTCCACGTGCATCTGCTGGGTGGACGCGCCCTCGATTGGCCGCCAGGCTGAGGCCATGAGCGCCCCCGAACCTTGCCTCGTCCTCGACGGCTCCGCCCGCGCCGGAGTCCGGGTGGGAGTTCTCTCGGGCGGTCGCTGGATAGGGCAGGGCGTCTCGCCTGACGGCGCCTTGGAGGGCCTCTTTGGCTGCGTCGAGGCGGCCTTGGCCGAAGCCAAGCTGTCGCTCGCCGATATCCGTGCCTTTGCCCTGTGCGTCGGTCCTGGCTCCGTGCTCGGCATTCGCATCGCTTCCCTCGCGGTCCGTTCCTGGTCTGCGCTCGAGCCACGCCCGATCTTCGTCTGGGAATCGCTCGCCGGCATCGCGCGTTCCGCGCTGGTCGCCAGCGAGAAGGGCCCGTTCCTCGTCGCCACCGAATCCCGCCTGAAGCGCTGGCATGCGCTCGAAGTTTCGGCCGATGGTTCCTTGGGCGCGCCATTCGAAGCCGAGGCCGCACAGCTTAATTCTTCTGGCCGTCGGGTGCTGGCCTCCAGCGAAGCTGCTCCCAGCGTGCTGACGTCGCACGTCGCCGTCCCGCATCCTTGGTCGTCCTTGCCGACTTTCTTCACTCAGCCTGGTTTCCTTCGCGAGGAGCCCCGCCCCGATGCTCTTAACGTCGCCAACGATTTCGCGACCTGGTCTGGAGAGCGCCACCGCTCATGAGCGCTTCTTCAAACGCTTCCGCCGCGCGGGCTTGGGTCGAGATCGACCTGCCGGCCATCGATCGCAACGTCGGTCGCATCAAGCAGGCCCTCCCGCCCCACGTGCGTTACGTCGCCGTGGTAAAGGCCAACGCCTACGGCCACGGCATGCCCGAGGTCGCCACGCGCCTGCTTCAGGCCGGCGTCGATTGTTTCGCGGTGGCGAATGTCGCTGAAGCCGCGAACCTGCGCGAGATCGGCCATGACGCCGACATCCTGCTGCTTAGTCCGACCCTTCCTAGCGAACTTCCCCGAGCGTTGGCCCTGGGACTTGATGTGACCTTGAACTCGCTCGACGAAGCGCAGGCGCTCGCCGCCGCGTCCGCGAAGTCGGGCCTCAAGGCGAAGGTGCACGTCAAGGTCGACACCGGCATGGGCCGCGCCGGCGTCTGGCATGAGCAAGCCGCGGAACTCTTCACGTTCGTCCAGGCTAATGCCGCTTTCGAATGGCGCGGCGTCTATACTCACTTTTCCGACGCCGATAGCGATGCGACCTATACCGCCGATCAGCGTGCCATCTTCCTCAAGTTGTTGGAACGGATTCCCGCCGCGGTCCGCGCCGGCTTGATGATCCATGCCGACAATAGCGCCGGACTCGAGAGTTTCTCGGCTTCCGCACCTTTTAACGCCGTGCGCGTTGGCCTGATGCAGTACGGCCTACCGCCGTCTTCCGGCTCCTTCCTTGCCAGCCTCCGTCCGGAGCCCGTGCTGTCCTTTCATGCTCGCGTCGTCCTATTGAAGGACCTGCCCGCCGGTACCGCCGTCAGTTATAACCGCACCAAGACACTTACCCGCCCGACCCGCGTGGCCATCGTCGCGGTTGGCTATGGCGACGGCGTCCCAACCGCTGCGAGCAACCGCGGCTTCTTCCTCGTGAGGGGTCAGCGTTGCCCGATCCTCGGCCGTGTGACCATGGACCAGACGATTATCGACGTGACTGACGTCGCGTCCGTCGTCGTGGGCGATATCGCCACGATTCTGGGGGCGCAGGGTGCAGACCGTATCACTGTGGCGGAGTTCTGCGCCTGGGCGGATTGCATCCCATGGGAGGCCCTTTGTACGCTGACCCAGCGCGTGCAGCGGGTCTATCGTACCGACCGCACCTGATCATGCTGACTTACCTCCGGCTTGCCTGGTGCGTCGTCCTTACGGTCACCGCCTTTGCGCAAGATGGGGTCGTCGCCACCGCCATCGGCCATGCCAAGGCCCATCCGCAGGGCGATGCCCCCGCCAGCTTTGTCGCGGCAGATTATCGGGGCGACCTGCGTGATCTGCCGATCGGAGTCTTTGATTCCGGCGTCGGCGGCCTGACGGTCCTCGAGGCCATCAAGGCCCATGACCGACACCATAACGGAACCGGCGCGGAAGGCGCGGACGGCGTGCCGGATTTCGCCGGCGAACGCTTCGTCTATTTCGGCGATCAGGCGAATATGCCTTACGGAAATTATTCCGCGGTGGGGCGGACGGATTTCCTGCGTGAACTCATCCTGCGTGACGCCTTGTTCTTGCTTGGACGTCGTCAGGCGAACGGCGAGAAGCCGCCGGTGAAGGCCATCGTGATCGCCTGCAATACCGCCACCGCGTATGGTCTCGAAGACATCCGGGCCGCGGTGAAGGCCTGGGGTATCCCGGTCATCGTCATCGGAGTCGTCGAAGCGGGCGCGCAAGGCCTGGCTGAGACCGCGGACGGCGCGCAGGGCGGGGTCGCCGTGCTCGCGACCGTCGGCACCTGCGCCTCCAACGCCTATCCCAAGGCCATCGCCAAGGTCACCGGCCGGCCGGTCCGTCAGCTGGGTTCCGCCAGCCTCGCCGCTGCGATTGAAGGCGACCCTTCGGTGAAGACCCCCATCCGCGATATCATCCGCGCCGATGTTGGCGCGTTCCTCAAGTCGGCCGCCGCGGACGGAGCGGCACCGATCGACACCCTGATGCTCGGGTGCACTCATTATCCTTTGGTCGCCGACGAAATCGCCGCGGCCTTTGCCTATTGGCGTGATCAGCCCGACGCCGATGGCCGCAGGCCGTATGCCCAGCTCGTGGCCCCGCAGCTCAAGCAGGTGAATCCCGCGGCCTGGACGGCCGAGGCCTTATGGCGTTCGCTCCACGGCGCTAAGATGATGGCGGTGACGAAGCCTACGTCTGGCGACCAGTTCTTCATTTCCGTCGCGAACCCGAAGTGGCCGGGTGCGGGCTTGGCCGCCGATGGCTCGTTGGCTTACGAATATAAGTATGGTCGCGTTGAAGGACAGATCGGACGCGAGGACACCCTCAATGTCCCTATGACTTCGGAGAGGCTCCCAGGCGCTACGGCCGGACTCGTCCGCGATAGGCTGCCGCTGACCTGGCGGAGCCTGCAGGGCGCGCGCTGACTTCAGGCCGCCTTTTTCGGGTCGAGCTTCGGCTTTTCCTTCTCGTCTTTCTTTGGGTCGTCCTTGCCGTCCTTCTTCTCGAGTTTGGCGACGGCCTTCTCGACGGCCTCGGCCAGTTCTTCGCCGCTCGGGACGCCGCTGTAGACCATCTTGCCCTCGCGGTCGAAGGCGCAGACATAAGGATAGGCGTTGGTCTTGATCGGGCTGCGGCAGCCACTGTAGTTGCTGTAGGTCACGCCGGACTTCTTGAGCAGGGTGGTGATGTTCTTGGGTGAGCCGGAATAGCCCAGGTTCTCGACGCCGATGACGACCAGGTCGTCCTTGTGCTCGTCGGCGACCTTTTGGAAGATCTTCAGGTTGCTACCGCTCGGGTTTTCCAGCTCGTAGGCCCAGAAGAAGAGCAGCGTCCCTTTGTCCTTCTGGAGGACCGGGGTCACGCGCGGTCCGTCGATGTAACGGCCGAGCGAGAAGTCGCTGCGGAAGTTGTATTTCTTCTCGGCGCCGAACGCGGTCGTCAGCGAAAGCAACAGGAGGAAGGCGAAGCGCATGGCAATATGCTTAGGTCGGTATGAGAAATATCAAGACTGCAGGCGGCGCCTGAGGTCTTGAATTCAGGGCTTTTCCGTGCGGATTTCGCGCCGAATATCACGAAACAGCCCGTAGGCGACCAGCGCGCCGACGAGGGCGCCCTGGCCGATGAGCGTGTATAGGTTCGTGGGGTCCTTGTCGAAGAACGGCAAGAGGTTGCCCAGGAGGAAGAACGGGAAATAGCCGGCGAAGCTCCAAAGCGCCGTGCTGATCGCCGTGCTATCCATCGGGATAGAGGGGCGGAGAATCGTCTGCAGACCCCAGATGGCGCTGGCCACGGCGAGCAGGTGGAGTTGCGGCTCAGTTAGGAATCCGAGATCTACGGTCGGGAGCTGGGCGACGACCGCCAGGAGGAAGAGGAGCGAACTGAGGATTCGGATGGTCGCCTCGAGTGCGTTACGTTCCCGCGTCGGGGTGAGCTGATCAGAGCCGAAACCGGAGGACGTCCCGACTGACTGCGGCTGGCAACCGAGGCCCCAGAGCAGGCAGTCGAGCAGGAAGCGAATCA
>JBAXMD010000095.1:0-5947 GCA_037134475.1 Verrucomicrobiota bacterium
GAAC
The DNA here is from genome assembly GCA_037134475.1 of Verrucomicrobiota bacterium. Classification (GTDB taxonomy): domain Bacteria; phylum Verrucomicrobiota; class Verrucomicrobiia; order Opitutales; family UBA953; genus UBA953. The sequence goes on from JBAXMD010000095.1 coordinate 5, forward strand.
TTGGAGGTTCTGGTGGGATTTGAAAGCAAAAAATGCGGTTTAAACGAGGGTCAGGATTTCTGCCCCGTTTTCGGTCACTAAAACGGTGTGTTCGAAGTGCGCGGAGACCTTACCGTCGGCCGTCCGGGCGGTCCAGCCGTCCGAAGCCATGACAATCTTATGGGAACCGAGATTTACCATGGGCTCAATTGCTAAGGCCATGCCAGGCAATAACTTAGGTCCAGTTCCAGCCTTACCGTAGTTAGGGATTTGGGGTTCTTCGTGCATCTTTCGTCCGACGCCATGGCCCACGAAGTCACGGACGATGCCGTACCCCCCGGGGGTAAGCGCCTCCTGGATGGCAGCGGAGATGTCCCCTACCCTATTCCCAGGCTTCACGGCGGCGATACCTGCCATGAGGGATTTTTCGGTGTCCACGCAAAGTTGCCGGGCCCGGGGGTCGACCGCCCCGACCATGACGGTCCGGGCGTTATCACCGATGAAGCCGTCGCGGCGAACGACAACGTCCAAGGATACAAGGTCGCCATCCCGGATGATGCGATCGGCGGTGCCGATGCCGTGCACGATCTCATCGTTGAGGGAGATGCAGACGTAGCCGGGGTAACTCAGACGGCCAACGACGTAGCCGTGGCAGGCGCTCTCGCAGCCATGTCGAGCCATGAGTCCGCGGGCGGCGGAATCCAGGCCAGCGGTCGAGATACCGGGGACGACGAGCGTCGACAGGTCGTGCAAGACACGAGCGGCGGCCGCACAGGCGGCGCGCATGCGGCTCACATCTTCGGCCGACTTCAAATCAATCATCCCGGGGAAAGCTTAGCGAGCAAACGCACCCCAGTGATTCAATCCCCAGGCGATGACGCCGAAGATGAACAGGGTCAGGCAGGTCTTCTCGAGGGAACCGAGGGCGGAATTTTCGGCGTCCGTACGGAGGGCGGTGGCGGGCACCGGAATGCCACCGATGCGGCCCTTCTTCAGGAAGCCTTCGTAGTTACGCTGCAGCAGGTAGGTCTCCACCTGGCGCATCGTGTCGAGCATCACGCCGACGGTGATCAGGCCGCCCGTTCCGCCAAGGAACGTCGCAAGACGCATCGGGAAACTGAGCTGGCTGATGAAAAGGTCGGGCATCAGCGCGATGACCAGCAGGAAGAGCGAGCCAGCCAGCGTGAGGCGGGTCATCACGAAGTCTAGGAACTGGGCGGTGTGCTCGCCAGGACGGACGCCGAGGATATAGCCGTTGTTCTTCTTGAGGTCGTCAGCGATCTGCACCGGGCGGAACATGATCGAGATCCAGAAGTAGCTGAAACCGAAGATCAGCACGGAGTAGACCGTGTAATAGAAAGCGTTGTTACGGGAGAAAAAAGCGGCCCAGTCATGCAGGAAAGCGAGCGTCGGGAAGTAGGTGCTCAGCGGGTTGAGCAGCATGGGCGGGAAGCTCATGATAGCGCCAGCGAAGATGACCGGCATCACGCCCGCGTAGTTGACCTTGAGCGGGAGGTAGTTGGTCTGCGCACCATACATCTTACGACCGACCATGCGCTGAGCGTACTGGATGGGGATCTTACGGACGGCCTGGTTGATCGCGACCATCGCCGCAGTGACGGCGACGAAGAGGAGAATCATACCGGCGGCCTTCTCCCAGCCATGGGAGTTGGCGGCGGCGGCGCCGACCTTGCCGCCGAACGTCATATCTACGAAGGAGGTGAGGGCGCCGGGGATGTCAGCAAGGATGCCGATGGTGATCAGGACGGACGTTCCGTTGCCGATACCGCGCTGGGTAATTTGCTCGCCGAGCCAGAGCATGACAATCGCTCCAGATGTGAGCAGGCAGACCCCGAGGCAGACGAAGAGCATCTTGCTCTGCATCACGACGAGATTGGTACCCGTGAAGTTACCGAGGCCGAGGGCTTGGCCCACCTGTTGCGGATTGCAGAAGGCGCCAAGGAGTAACGCGGACTGGACGATGGCGATGAGGATGGTGAGGTAACGGGAGTACTGGGCGACCTTCTGGCGGCCGACTTCGCCTTCCTGCTGCAGGCGCGCGATCGAGGGGACGACCGCCGACATCAACTGCATGATGATGGAGGCGCTGATGTAAGGCATGATGCCCAGCGAGAAGACCGCACCCTTGAGGAGCGCGCCACCCGTGAACATGTTGTACATCGCGACCACTCCGCCAGCCGACTTGTCGGCCATGGAGTGGTAGTAATCCATGATGTCCTTCGGATCGATACCTGGCAGCGGGATGTTCGCGCCGATACGGGCGACGAACACCAGGGCCACGGTAGCAATCAGCCGGGCCCTGAGCTCAGGGATCCTCCAGCAGTTGGCGAAGGCCGAGAACATCGAGGACAGGGGTGAGCCGAGGCTCACTCAGCAGCGGTGGCCGACTTCTTGATTTCGATCAGGACCGCCTTGCCGCCGGCCTTCTCGATCTTCGCTTTCGCGTCCTTGGAGAAACGGTGGGCCTTGACGGTGACGGCGCGCGTGAGCTCGCCGGTACCGAGAATCTTGAGGAGAGGAGCGGACTTGCGCAGGACGCCGGCGGCGACGAGTTCTTCGAGGCCGAAGGTCTTACCTTCGAGTTCTTCGAAATCGCGCACGTTGAGCACGGCGTACTCGATGCGGTTGACGTTGTTAAAGCCGCGCTTGGGGAGACGACGGTAGAGGGGCATCTGACCGCCTTCGAAGCCGGGGCGATGGCCACCGCCGGAGCGGGCCTTCATGCCTTTGTGGCCACGACCAGAAGTCTTACCGTGACCGGTACCGCGGCCGCGGCCGAGGATTTTATGGCGATGAGTGGAGCCCTTGATTTTGGGCAGAGAGTCGAGTTTCATGTCTGTGTGTTCCGCTTAGGCGCGGAGAGCCTTGATTTGTTCGAGGGTACGGAGCTTGGAGAGACCGTCCAAAGTGGCCTTGACGACAGCCTGGGGATTGTTGGATCCCATGGACTTCGAAAGGACATCCTTGTAACCAGCCACTTCGAGCACAGCACGGACGCCACCGCCGGCGATGAGGCCGGTACCGGGAGCAGCCGGACGGAGCATCACGACGCCGCCGTCGGCATGGCCGATGACTTCGTGCGGGATGGTGTTGCCGCGGAGATTGACGCGAACGAGGGCGCGGTGGGCGCGGTCAGTTCCCTTGCGGATCGCATCGGGGACTTCCTTGGCCTTACCGTAACCGACGCCAACGCGGCCCTTGCCATCACCTGCCACGATGAGCGCGGCGAAGTTGAAGCGACGGCCGCCTTTGACGACCTTCGAACAGCGATTGATGTGGACGACCTTGTCGTTGAATTCGGAAGCAGGGGCGTCGTTGCGATTGTCGCGACGAGGTCCGCGGCCAGGACCGCCAGGACCGTTACGACGGCCACCGGGACCACCAGGGCCACCAGGACCACGACGATCGCCACCAGGACCGGAACGGCCAGGGGCGCCGGGGGCGCTGGAAGCAGCGGGGGCGGAGGCGGCGGGAGCCGCGGCGGGGGTGTTTTCTGCGCTCATGAAATTAGAAGGTCAGGCCGGCCAGACGGGCGGCTTCGGCGAAGGACTTGACGGTGCCGTGGTAACGGCGTCCGGCGCGGTCGAAGACGACGGTCGTGAGACCAGCGGCTTTGGCCTTGGCACCGAAAACAGTGCCGAAGGTGGCGGCGCCACCGACATTGGCTTTCAGCTTCTGTCCGCGGAGATCCTTGGAGGTGGAGGCGAGCGAGACGAGGGTCACGCCCTTGTCGTCGTCGATGGCCTGGGCGTACAGATGCATGTGGGTCATCTTGAGGGCCAGACGGGGACGGGCGGCGGTGCCGCGCACCGTCTTGCGGATGCGCCAGCGGCGCTTCTGCGCTAGGAGATTCTTCTTCTGCAGTTTCATGGAATGTGTTCGGTTCGGGCGGATTAGGCCGTCTTCTTGCCTTCCTTACGGCGGACGAATTCACCTTCGACGCGGACGCCCTTACCCTTGTAAGGCTCGACCGGCTTGTAGAGCTTGATCGAGGAAGCGACCTGGCCGACCATGTGGCGGTCGGCGCCGGTGATCAGCAGCTTGGTGCCATCGGTGACGACGACGTTGACGCCGGTCGGGATGGTGTAGCGGATCGGGTGGGAGTAACCGAGGGCGAGGTCGAGGACGTTACCCTTGAGGGCAGCCTTGAAACCGACGCCTTCGATCAGGAGGGTCTTGGAGTAACCAGTGGCCACGCCTTCGCACATGTTGCGGATGATGGCGCGGACGGTTCCATGGAGAGCGCCGGCGGTGCCGGGCTTCTGGACCTTGCCGGCAGCGTCCTTGACCTCGGTGAGGTCAGTGACGTTGACGATCTTGGCGTCGACGACGACACCGATCTCCTTCGGGAAGGGTTTCGAGAGTTCGCCCTTAGGTCCCTTGACGACGACGACATTGTCCTTCACGGACACGGTCACCTTATCAGGGATGTTGACGGGCTGCTTACCAATTCGGCTCATTGAGTTGCTTGTTTTAAGGGTTGGACGGATTACCAGACCTTCGCGAGGAGCTCGCCACCGACCTTCTGGCGGCGGGCTTCGGCGTCAGTCATGACGCCACGGGAGGTGGTGAGAATGGAGACGCCCATGCCGCCGATGACTTTCGGGACGGAGCTGTATCCGGCGTAGACGCGGCGGCCAGGGGTCGAGACGCGCTCGATGCTGGTGATGGCGGGCACGCCGGCGACGTACTTAAGGGAGAGCTCAAGGACGGGCAGGCCTTCGCGCTCGGCCTTGCGGGCGGAGGCGACGTAACCGGCGTCGACGAGAATCTTGGCGACGCCCTCGCGAAGACGGGACCACTGGACAGTGATCACGGCCTTGTTGGCCTGCGAAGCGTTGCGGATGGAGGTCAGGAAATCCCCGACGGTGTCAGTAGAAGCGGACATGGTTTTGTTTTTCTGTTGGATTACCAGGAGGCCTTGGTGACGCCGGGAATCTGGCCGTTGAGCGCGAGCTCGCGGAAGGTGATACGGGAAAGGCCGAACTTGCGGATGAACGCACGAGGACGACCAGAGATGGAACAGCGGTTCTTGTGACGGACCTTGGACGAGTTGCGAGGCAACTTGCCGAGCGCACGCTGGGCGTCGTAGAAAGCTTCCTCGGTGACCTTAGGGTCGGCGAGGGTCTTCTTGAGTTCGGCACGCTTGACGGCGTACTTCTTGACGAGACGGTCGCGCTTGAGGGCGCGCTGGATGACGGACTTCTTGGCCATGCTGGTAAGGAGTTGGGAGGGTTAGGCCTTGGCGGCGGCGGTGGCGGTGGCGGCGGCCGCATCGGCGGCGCTGGAGCGGCGGAACGGCATGCCGAGGAGGCGGAGCAATTCGCGACCTTCGTCGTCGTTGTTGGCGGAAGTCACGATGATGACGTCCATACCGATGTTAGCGCGCTGGGAACCGTCAGCCTGGGTCTCAGGGAAGATGGTGTGGTCGGAGATGCCGAGCGAGTAGTTGCCACGTCCGTCGAGACGGTTCGAAGTACCGCGGAAGTCACGGATCATCGGGAGGGCGACGGCGGTGAGGCGGAGGTAGAACTCCCACATGCGGGCACCGCGGAGGGTCACGACGCAGCCGAGGGGCATGCCTTCGCGGACCTTGAACGCAGCCACCGACTTGGAGGCTTTCGTGATGATCGGCTTCTGGCCGGAGAGCTTGGTCATGTCCTTGACGACTTCGGCCATGTGGCCCTTGTCGGCTTCAGCCTTGAAGGCGGAATTGAGGACAATCTTCTGCAGGTTCGGGACCTGGTGGATGTTCTTATAGCCACGGCTCTTGATGAGCTCGGGGACGACCTTCTCGAGGTAGTACTTCTTCAGGTAAGGGACGGTTGCCATTTTCGTGTTAAGTCTCGGGGGGTTTCGTCAGGTTTACTTCTTGGCGGCCTTGGCCGGCTTCTTGGCGCGACGGGCGTCCCAGAGGGAGCCGAGCATCACGTTGGAGCGATG
>JBAXMD010000096.1:0-5787 GCA_037134475.1 Verrucomicrobiota bacterium
TGAATAGGCTCGACTACTAATCCTGTTATCTTAACTAATGTAGTCATAAATTAACTGTGCAGTCTGTCTCCGACCATCATGTCCGCCATGCGATCTCTTATCCTCGCTCTTCTCGCCGTGTCCTCCTCGGTCGCGGCCGAACAGCCAGTCGTCTTGCGGGTGGGATTCTTCCCTAACCTCACGCACGCCCCGGCTCTGGCGGCCCGCCAGCTGGAGAGAGAAGGGAAAGACTTTCATCAGGCCAACCTACCGGCTGGCGTGAAGTTAGAATGGCGTTCTTTCAACGCTGGCCCTTCCGCCATGGAGGCCCTCGTCGCTGGAGCCATCGATATCACCTACGTCGGCGCCTCGCCGGTCATCAACGCCCACGTGCGCACCAAGGGCCGTTCCATCCGCGTCTTGGCGCCCGTCGCTTCCGGCGGTAACGCCTTGGTCGTCCGCAAGGGCTCGCCCCTGCGCTCTCCAGCTGATTTCCGGGGCCATCGTATCGCCACGCCGCAGCTGGGTAACACGCAGGACGTCGACGCCCGCGTCTGGCTGCGTTCCAGCGGGCTCAATATCACCATCGCCGGGGGCGACGCCCAGGTGCTTCCGGCGCAGAACGCCGAACTGATCGCGCTCTTTAAGCGAGGCGACGTCGATGCCGCCTGGACGGTCGAACCTTGGGTGACGCGTCTGGTGGATGATTTCGGCGGCGAGGTTATCGTCGAGAACCGCGATTCAATCATCACCGTGCTGGCCGCTTCGCAGAAGGCCCTCGATGCCAAGGGTGAAGCAGTGCAGGCTTTTGTGCGTTCGCATTATCTCCTGCGCGACCGCTTGGCCGCGGACCCGGTCTTGCTAGAGCGTCTGTCACGCGAAGCCTTGGGCGCCGAATCGCGTTCCGCCGCACCGAAAGCCGAACTCATCTCCTCCGCGCTGCGCCGGATCCGCTGGGATCAGCCCGAAGACCCCGCCCTCCGGCTGCGTCGCCTGACGGACTCTTTCGCGAAGGCCCAGTCCGACTCGCGCGCCTGCGGTCTCCTCGCCGGCGAAGCCCCGGTGGCTCCTTTGTTGCAGGCTCTGGTCGCCGACCTCCCCGCTCTCCGCAAGTAACCCGCCTTGCTTTCTTTGACCCCTTCACGCTAATCCCTCGCCTCAATGCCGGCTAACCCGTCCAGTGAATCCCATTCTCAGCTCACGCTGAGCCACGTGACCAAGCGTTTCAATGGACGCGCCGGTCTCGTCACGGCCGTGGAGGACATCAACCTGCAGGTGAAGGAAGGCGAATTTCTCGTGCTCGTCGGTCCGTCGGGTTGCGGTAAATCTACCCTACTTAGTCTGCTCGCCGGATTGGAACAGGTCGACGAAGGTTCGATCAAACTCGATGGCGCCGATGTCGTCGAGCCCGGCCGCGACCGCCTGGTGATGTTCCAGCAGGATGCACTCTTCCCGTGGCTCGACGCCTTGGAGAACGTGCTGTTCGGACTGCGCCTCAAGCCGGGTCTCACCGACGCGGAGCGCACCGAAGCCGCTCGCTACTACCTCGACCTCGTCGGCTTGGCCGACAAGGAGAAGGCCCATCCGCACGAACTTTCCGGCGGTATGCGCCAGCGCGTCGCGCTCGCCCGTTCGCTCGCCCCTAATCCGCGTGTGCTCCTGATGGACGAACCGTTTTCCGCCCTCGACGCCCTGACGCGCGACCAGCTTTACGGCGATATCCAGAAGATTTTCACGCAGCGCAAGAAGACCATCGTGCTCGTGACGCATAACATCCGTGAAGCGGTCTGCCTCGGCGACCGTGTCGTGCTCCTTTCGCCCAATCCGGGTCGCATCCGTCAGGTTTTTAATATCGACCTGCCGCGTCCGCGCCGGATCAACGATCCGGCCCTGGCCACGCTCGCCGCCGACATTACCACCGCCCTTTCCGCCCACCTCGCCGAACCGAAGGAGGGCCTCGTATGAAGACCCCTCGCGCGCTCGTCCCCCTCGTCATCGGCCTGCTGATCCTCGGCGGCTGGGAGTGGTTCGTCCGGTCCGGTCGCGTCGACGATGTCCTGGTCCCCGCGCCGACGCAGATCGGCGAATGGTTCTGGTCCGCGCTCCGCGACGGCTCCTTGGCTTCGGCCACGTGGGTCACGATGCGTCGCCTCATGCTCGGCTTCATCATCGGCGCCGCCATCGGCATCCCCGTCGGAGCGCTCTGCGCCCGATCCAGCCTCGCCCGCGACACCATCGGCATCCTCTCGCTCGGACTCCAGACGCTTCCCTCGGTCTGCTGGGTGCCGGTCGCGATCATCGCCTTTGGCCAGAACGAAGCCGCTGTCCTGTTCGTCGTCGTGATGGGTACGGTCTGGGCCGTGGTCATCGCGGTGCAGGAATCCGTGCTCTCCGTGCAGCCGCTTTACCTTCGCGCGGCGATGACCATGGGCTCCCGCGGCTGGCACCTCTGGCTCCGCGTGATCTTCCCGGCGGCTTTGCCGGGCGTCATCAGTGGCCTCAAGCAGGGCTGGGCCTTCGCCTGGCGTTCGCTGATGGCGGCCGAAATCTTCGTGGTGATTCTCTCGGGCTTCGGCCTGGGGTCCCTTCTCCATGCCGGCCGCGAGCTGCTGCGCATGGATCAGGTCGTGGGCGTGATGCTTGTCGTCGTGGGTGTTGGCCTGCTGGCGGACCTCATCTTCTTCTCGCCGATCGAGCGCTGGTTGCGCCGTTCCCGCGGGCTGGAGCGCTAAGCCGTCGCCTTTCCTCCTCGCCCTCGGGGTCGGGGAGGCCCTAGCGTAGGGGAAATGTTTATCGACGAAGCCAAGGTTGAACTAAAGTCCGGAGACGGCGGCCACGGCTGCGTCAGCTTCCGTCGTGAGAAATTCATCCCGAAGGGCGGACCCGACGGCGGTAACGGCGGCAAGGGCGGCGATGTCGTGCTGGTCTGCGACCGTAACGAAGGCGACCTCCAGGCCTACCGCTGGCAGCCGCACCGTCGCGCCCGCAATGGCGCGCCCGGCCAGGGACGCCAGTGCGCGGGTCCCGATGGCGGCGACCTGATTCTGCCGGTGCCTCCGGGCACGCAGGTCCTCGAAGAGGGCTCCAACCGTCTCGTAGCTGAACTCACCGAACACGGCGAACGCGTCGTGCTCCTCGCCGGCGGCAAAGGCGGCATGGGCAACATGAACTTCAAGAGCTCGGTCAATCAGGCTCCGCGTCGCACCACCCCCGGCTACCCGGGCGAAGAAGGCAGCTTCCGCATCGTGCTCAAGACGATCGCCGACATCGGCCTCGTGGGCTACCCCAACGCGGGTAAGTCGACCCTCACGAATCTCCTCACGGCCGCCCGCCCGAAGATGGCGCCGTATCCGTTCACGACCCTCCACGTCAATGTGGGCGTGATCGACTACACCGACCGTTTCGACCGCATCGTGATGGCCGATATCCCGGGACTCATCGAAGGCGCGCACGAGAACCGCGGCCTGGGCCACCAGTTCCTCCGCCACGTCGAGCGCTGCTCTCTCCTGATCTTCATCATCGATATGGCTGGCAGCGAGAACCGTGAGCCGTGGGACGACCATCGCATCCTCGAACGCGAACTCCGCCTCTACTCGCCGATCCTCGCCTCGAAGCCGCGTATCATCGTCGCCAATAAGATGGATCTGCCGGCCGCCGCCGCGAAGCTGAGGAAGTTCCAGGAACGCGTGAAGGACATGGTCATCCCAATCTCTTGCTACTCGCAGGAAGGTATCCAGGAGTTCCGCGAAAAACTCTGGGCCGCCGTCAAGGGTCCTCTCGATCAGCGCCCGAAGGCTCCCGCTCCTTACGTCGAACCTGCCGTGGCCAAGCGTCTCGCCAAGGTACATCCGGCCAAGATCGTTGCCGCGAAGCCTGCGAAGGGTAAGCCAGTGAACGCCAAGGCCGTGAAGAAGCCTGCCGCGAAGAAGGTCGTGAAGGCCGCTCCGGCGAAGAAGATTACGCCGAAGGCCAAGCCGCTCGCCAAGAAGGCCAAGGTCGTCGCCAAGAAGCCTCTCGCGAAGAAGCAGCCGGTCAAGGTCGTGGCCAAGAAGAAGGCCGCCCCGGTGAAGAAGGCGGCCTCGAAGTCGAAGGCGAAGAAGAAGTAAGTTACTTCTTCTCCGATGCGCCCTTGAGTTCCTTGAACTTGAGGGATTCGGAGTTGAGGCAGTAGCGCAGGCCGGTCGGGGCCGGACCGTCTTCGAACACGTGTCCGAGGTGGCAATCGCATCGCGCACACAGGATCTCGGTGCGGCTCATGCCGTGGCTCGAATCAGTGATGGTGGCGATGTTCTCCTTGGACACGCCTTGGAAGAAACTCGGCCAGCCGGTGCCAGAGTTGAACTTGGCGTTGGAGGAGAAGAGCGGCAGATCGCAGCAGACGCAGTGGTAGGTGCCGCTCTTTTTGTTATCGAGCAGGGTGCCGCAGAACGGACGTTCGGTGCCCTTGGCGCGCGTGACGAAATACTGGTCAGGGGTGAGCATTGCCGCCCACTCGGCGTCGGTCTTGACGACCTTGTCGACGAGCGTGGGTTTACCGACGCCGCCTTTACCGTCGTCGAGCGTGACGAGCACCTGGGGGACTTTGGCTTTGGCGGATTCTTTCATGGGCTTGGTTTCAGGAGAGGGGGTGGCCGCGGGCTTCTTGTCACCGGCGGCGGAGAGGGTGTAGGTGAGAGCGGCGAGGACGCCGACGCCGGCGGCGAGGAACCAGGTTTTCGTATTCATAGTCTTAGCTGAAGGATTTGCCGCAGCCGCAGGTGCTGGCGGCGTTGGGGTTGCGGACTTCGAAGCCTTTACCGTGCAGGCCGTCATCGAAATGCACGGTGGAACCGTCGAGGTAGGCGTGGCTGGTAGGGTCGATGAGGATCTTCATGCCCTGGCTTTCGAACTCGAGGTCGTCGGCCTTGCGCACATCGAAGGCCATGCCGTATTCGAAGCCGGAGCAACCGCCGGTCTCCACGAGGACGCGGAGGACGGACTCAGGATTGGCCTGGGCTTTCTGGAGCACCTGGATCTGCTGGGCAGCGGCTTCGGTGAGGTTGATCATCCCTTTAAGTTTAGGGGCAAACGGCGGGAGTCAAGGGGCGGCTCAGGTACAGACTGCCCTAGTTCCCCTTAGAGCGCGCAGCCCTGCTGCGTTTCACGTGTGGGCCGAGCGATAAGCCCACGGTGCGGCTCGTCCGGATAGGCCTCGCCCGCCCGCACCCCCAGCAGGTGCGCATCGCAGCACTTCAGAAGATCCGGCAGGTTGTCGGTCCGGCGCATGTCGTGCAGGAACTTGCCTTCGGTATCCACGGCGAGCCCGACGAAGTTGAGGAATTTCTTGAGGCGCCCGGCTTGCTTGTCCGTGGCCTTAGCGGCGTCACAGCATTCGTCGGCGAGCTCCTGGATATACGTCCGCACGTCGGTCAGCGTGGGCACAAACGGGGTCTGGCCCTGCTGGACTTCGCGCCATTGGCGAAAGATCCACGGATTCCGGATGGCGTGGCGACCCATCATCATGCCGTAGGCTTTGGTCTCGGATGCGAGGCGCTGGGCCTTGGCGGCCGAGGTGACATCGCCGTTGGCGATGACGGGGCAGGGGACGGCCTGCACGGCCTTGGCGATCGCGACGTAATCGACTTCGGACCAGTAGAGTCCTTTGACGGTGCGTCCGTGCACGGTGAGGAGGTCGACCTGATGCTTGGCGACGATCGCGAGGATTTCGTCGAAGCGTTCCTGTCCATCGAAGCCGATGCGCATCTTCACCGTGAAGAGGCCCGGAATCTCCTGACGCATGGCACCGATGAGCTCGTCAATCTTGGCGGG
>JBAXMD010000097.1:0-5684 GCA_037134475.1 Verrucomicrobiota bacterium
TCGTCGTCGACGGCGGTAACTTCAACTGGGGCAACGGCAAGTTCCCCGGCTTCACGGAGCCCGACATGTCCTACCACGGCCTGCCGCATTGGGAAGCCTTCAAGGCCTTCGCCCCGGCCGGCGGCGCCAACATCGCCTTCATCATGAAGATGCGCCTGCAGTTCCTCCGCGACGTCGGCAGCTGCATCTCGCCCTTCAACTCGTTCCTGCTCCTGCAGGGCCTCGAGACCCTGCACCTCCGCATGGAGCGCCACTGCGCCAACGCGATGAAGGTCGCCCAGTACCTGGAAGCACACCCGAAGGTGAAGTGGACCAACTACCCCGGCCTGAAGTCGTCGAAGTACCACGACCTCGCCAAGAAGTACCTCACCAACGGCTACGGCGCGCTGGTCGGCTTCGGCCTTAAGTCGGGCTTCGAAGGCGGCAGCAAGTTCATCAACGCCCTGCAGTTGCATAGCCACGTCGCGAATATCGGTGACGCCCGCTCGCTGGCGATTCACCCGGCCTCCACGACGCACTCGCAGCTCACCGCCGCCGAGCGCGACAGCGCAGGCGTGACCGACGACTACGTCCGCCTCTCCGTGGGCATCGAGGACATCGAAGACATCATCGCCGACCTCGAGCAGGCGCTGGCCAAGGCCTAAGCCTCACGCCATCGACCGATCAGGGCGGGCCGCAAGGCCCGCCCTTTTTCATGCCCGGCCCTTCGCGCCGTCGAAATCGTGATACTCGAGGAACTGGCGCGCCCCTTCCTCGCCCATGTAGGCGGCGAGGAGCTTGTGATCCGTCTGGGTGAGGTCCACGACGATCAGACCGTCCAGACAGCCTCCGAAACCTTCGTCGACGTTGAACGCGATGAGACGACCGTTCAGTTTGAGGTAATGTTTCAGGAGCACGGGCACAGCCTTGGCGTCGGGCTCGAGGTCGCTGACGAGGCTCGACACATGCTCAAGGTCGAAGGCGCAACGCTGCAGGACGTCGAGATCGGCGTCATGCAAGCTCATCGAGCGGGGCGGATTCTTGGCCCGCACCAGCGGGAGAAGGTCATCGGCGGAGCGGTTGTTCTTGAGATAGGAAAGGATGAGCTCCTTCGAGGCCTGACCGTACTCGGGATTGATGCTCACCGGGCCGAATAGGAGGTGATACTTAGGGAAACGGACAACATACCGTCCGATTCCGCGCCAAAGCAGCGGCAGGCTCGTGGGCTTGCGTTGGTATTCCTGGCGAATGAACGAACGTCCCATCTCGAGCGCGGGATCCATCCGGCGGAAAAAGTCTCCTTTGAATTCGAAGAGGGTCGACGTGTAGAGCCCATGCTTACCTTGAAGCGGCAGAATGCGGTCGGTCGGCCCGAGGCGATAGCCACCGACGATCGCCGAGGCCTTGTCGTCCCAGAGCACGATCTGGTCGTACCAGGCGTCGAAGGCGTCGAGGTCGCAATCCAGGCCGGTGCCTTCGGACACGGAGCGGAAGGTCGTCTCGCGCAGGCGGCCGATTTCGCGCAGGGTATGCGGCAGGTCCTTGCCCAAGAAGCGGTACACCTTGAAGTCGCCGCTGGTAAGGAGCAAGTCTTCCTCAGGAAGGCTCTGCAATTCTGCCCGCAGGAGCAAAGGGTTCACCGGCGCGATGATCGGGGCCTGAGGTGCCGACGGTTTAGTGGCCGCGACTTTCTCGCGTTCGCTGCGACTGGAAAGCAGTTCGCAGCGGAGGCGCAAGAAACTCGTCGCCTCCTCGTCGTCGGGATGATCCGCCAACTGGGCAGGCGTTACGGGATTGGCCGTACGCAAGCGGATGACCTTACCGTGATGACGCTGGAACTCGCGCAGGAGGAGCATCGTCCGGACCTTGGGGTGGACGAGGCCCAGCGATTGAAAAAGGCCCGAGTTGCGGCCCTCGATCCGCAAGGGAAGAATCGAGGCGCCGACCTTGCGGGCCATGCGCACGACTTGCGGCGACCATACCGGGTCGTCGACGCGACGGGACTTCAGGCGGAGACTGGAGACCTCGCCAGAGGGGAACGTCAGGATGCAGCCGCCAGCGCGCAGGTGCGCCAAGATGCGCCGTGTGCCGGCGACGTTGCCGGGATCGGCGGAGTTGGGATTGAACGGATTGACCTCGATCAGCCAGGGACGGATGCCAGGGATTTGGCTCAGCCAGCGATTGCCGACGACCAGCGCGTCAGGACGGGCTCGCAGCAGGAAATCCATCGCCACCAAACCGTCGGCCAAGCCATGCGGATGATTCGCGACGACGACGAGAGCTCCGGACCGAGGGATACGCGCCAAGCATTGATCACTCCAGGTATTGCATAGCCCCGCCTGCTCCATCGCGGAAGTGAAGAAATCGGGCCGACCCGCCGCGTGGATACGTGCGAGGAAAGCATCGAAGGAGCGCACCTTGAAGAAACGGTCCAAGACGGGCTCGGCCCAGGCCAGCGGACCGAGGTTGGCCTTCAGTTCGTCGGTATTACTGGGAGCGCTCTGCGGTGACATCTGTGGCGATGATGCCACGGATGTGCGAACAGACGGGGGCGGAACCGTGACAATGTGGTGTCAGCCTGCGGCGAACCCGAAGAATTCGCGCGCGTTGCGGGTCGCGACCTCGGCGACCTCGTCGGCCGGCAGACCCAGGAGCTCCGCGGCCTTGGCGCAGATTTCCGGAAGATAAGCAGGCGTATTTTCCTTACCGCGGACGGATTGCGGGGCGAGGTAAGGGGCGTCGGTCTCGAGCATCAGGCGGGCCAACCCCTGCGCCTTGAGGGCCTGGCGGATCTCCTCGGACTTGGCGTAGGTGATGATGCCGGTGAAGGAGGCGCGGCCGCCGCGCTGGTTGACCTGACGGACTTGGTCCGGCCCTTCGACGAAGCAGTGGAAGACGACCTTGCGCCAGTCGACACCGCTGGCGTCGATCAGGCGCACGCAGTCGTCGAACGCATGCCGCGAGTGGATGACCACCGGGCAGCCAAACTGATAGGCCAGCATCAGCTGGCGACGGAAGGCTTCCTGCTGCCAGCCCTTGATACGCTCGGCTTCCGTGACGTCGGTCGGGAGTCGGAAATAATCCAAGCCGATCTCCCCGAGCGCCGCGGGGTGCGTCTGGTCGGCGAAATAGGGCGAGATCGCCGCGACGGTCTCCTCCCAGCCCTCTTCAACATGGCAAGGATGCAGGCCGACGGTGTGACGGAAGAAATCCGGCTGCCGGGCCGCGAGGTCACGATAGTCGGACCAATCCTTGAGGTCGGTCCCGATGGCGACGGCGCCCTCGACGCCGGCGGCGCGGCATTCCGCTACCCACGCGGCAAGCCGACCGGCCTTGAGGGCGTATTCCGGGTGACAATGGGAGTCCAGCAGGCGCACGGGGTGATTAGGCTCCCCCGAGACGAAAGGGCAAGACCACAGCCCTGCCTTGAAAAAGCCGCCCTGCCCTGCACGTTGGCCGCATGCACCACTGGCTGATGAAGTCCGAACCCGACGAGTTCTCCTTCCAGGAACTCGAACGAAAGGGCAAGGAACCGTGGACCGGCGTGCGTAATTATCAGGCCCGCAACTTCATGCGCTCGGCCAAGGTCGGCGACCTCGTGCTGTTCTACCATTCCAACTGCGACGAGCCCGGCATCGTCGGCGTGGCCAAGGTCTCCCGCGTAGCCTTCGACGACCCTACGCAGTTCGAGCCGAAGTCCGATTACTACGACGCGAAGTCGACCAAGGAAAACCCGCGGTGGAGCTGCATCGAAGTCTCCTTTCATCAAGGCTTCAAGCGACTCGTCAGCCTACCGGACCTCCGCGACTGCGCGGCGCTCAAGGACATGCTCATCCTGCGTCCAGGTAACCGTCTCTCTGTGACGCCCGTGAACGCCGTCGAATTCAAGGCGATCGCCGGACTGGGCGGACTCAGGAAGTAGCCTCTTCGGTCGGCAGCCACATCGCTAGGATCGCGGCGGGCAGAAACAGGAACGACGCGTAGAGCAGCACCGAGCTGAAATCGCCGACCTTGGCGAAGAGGCCGAAGAAGACCGTGCCCGCCGCGGCGAAGACGCGACCGATATTATAACTGAAGCCGGCGCCCGTGGTGCGGAGCAAGGTGGGGAACAGCGGCGGGAGCGCCATTGTGAAGAGGCCGAAGACGCCCTGGCAGAAGCCGATACCGGCATAGAGGATATAGGTCTCCGACAGGCTCCAAGGATAGGCGAAGGTCACCGCCATCAGCACGAAATAGACGGCGAAGAACGCCGCCAAAGCGCGACGATAACCGAAACGCTGGGCGGCCCAGCCGGAAGCGAAGTTGCCGACCACCGAGGCCGAGATGACCCAGAAGAGCGCGGTCGAGACAACCTTGGCCTTCAGTTCAGGCGAACCGTCGATCACGGCCGCGTGATTCCGAATGAACGCCTGCTGCCAGAACATGAAGCACCAATGCCCGGTGAGCGAGATGGCGCAGAGCAACGAGGCGATGAACGTCGTCCGGCGGATATCGCGTCCAAATAGTCCCATCATCGAAGGTGCCGCCTGCTTGCCCTTCTCGGCCGACCATTCGGCGGTCTCGGGGACTTCCTTACGGATCCACAGCGTCACGAAGGCCGGCAGCACGCCGATCAGGAAGACCCAGCGCGGCTGATACCCCGGGAACTGCTGCAGGATGAAGACGGCGGCGATGGCGGCGAGGATACCGAAGTTGACCGCGCACTGCAGGACGGCGGCGATCCACGGGCGCCACTTCTTCGGCCACGTCTCGGAGAGTAGCGAGGCACCGACAGCCCATTCGCCGCCGATGCCGAGCGCGGCGAGGAAGCGGAAGATCATCAGCTGCCACCAGGTATGAGCGAAGAAAGACAGGCCGGTGAAGAGCGCGTACGTCAGGATCGTGAGGACGAGCGTGCGACTGCGGCCGAGGCGGTCGCCGATGATGCCGAAGAACGCCCCGCCCAAGGCCCAGCCGAGCAGGAAGGCAGCCTGGACGATCGCGCCATAGCGGGCCACGTCCGGATCAGACTCCTTGGTGATGAGCAGCTCCGCTACGAAGACCGTGGCGACGAGCGTGTAGAGGTGCAGGTCGAGTCCGTCAAAGAACCAACCGAGCCAAGCCGCGAAGCCAGACTTCTTCTGGTGCGAAGAAAGCTCGCTGAGCTTGGTGGCTTCGGCGGGGGTGTCGCGCATGGGGAGACAGTTGAAACCGCCTAGAAATTAGCAAGGCGGGCTTTGCGGCCCGCCCTGCGTGAGGACTTACTTCTTGGCTTCGGCCTTCTTGGCCGGCGCCTTGGCCTTGGGGGCCGGCGTCGCCGTGTAAGGCTGGTTCGTCATGGCGCCCGGGGCGACCTTGAGGAGGTTCGCAGACATGTCCGGAGCCTTGGCGTCACCGTTGGCCCACTTGAGGCCACCGATCAGGATCTGCTGGAAGGTCGGGTTGGTCCAAACGTCTTCGCGGTGACCCATGGCAGTGTAGAACACGCGGCCCTTGCCTTCGTTACGTGCCCAGGTGTTGGGATAAGCGGGGCGCTTGTAGTCGTCGCCTTCGAGGGCGGGGTCATTGAAGACGGAGAGGACGTGGATCTCGGGACGGAAATCCTTGAGGGTGTACCATTCTTCCTGGAAGGAGAACGAGTCGCCGACTTTTTCGAAGCCCGGGAAGGTCTTGTCGATGACCTTGTTCGTGCCGACCTGCTGCTTGCCGTGGCGGATGAATTCAGC
>JBAXMD010000098.1:0-5626 GCA_037134475.1 Verrucomicrobiota bacterium
GCGTTGAGGCGATCGTAGTCGCGGAGGAGCGACTTGAGCTCGCTCGGCGAGAGCCGCGGATCACCGGTCACGCCGCTGCGATGGAGATGGCGGAAGAAATCGATGGCGCTCGGGTAAATCTCCTCGGACTCAAGCACGCCATGCGCATGGACGTCGAAGTTCGCGGCTTTAAGCAAGGCGAGCCACTGGGGTTCGTCGCGCCAACGCACGGGGCCTTCGCCGATGAGGTCGCGTAGTTCATTGAGGCAAGGGTCGCAGGGGACGCCGAGGAGGAGTCGGCCGCCGGCCGGTAACGCCGCGCGCCAATGACGCAGCACCGCCGCGGGATCGGCCGCCCAATGCAGGAGGCCGGTCGAGGCGAGCGCTCCCGCCTTCTCGATGGGTCCGAACGCATTGTGCACCGACCAGTTGGCGGCGGGCACAGCCTGACGGCCAAGCTCGACCATCGCGGGCGAGGCATCGGTGGCGTCGACACTCACGCCCTGCGCCAGTAAGGCGGACGTCAGGAAGCCGGTGCCAGCTCCGAGTTCAGTGACCCGGACGCCGCGACGGAACGGCGCGAACGCGGCCAGCGCTTCAGCGAAGCGCTTCTGCGGCGCGGCATGCGCGTCGTAGCTGTCGGCTCGTTCTTCGAAACGCATGGGGTCAGGGGGCGAGGAACTCGCGCAGGTCGTGCCCGAGTCCTTCTACAATATGACAACCTACGATGGCTTGGCAAACGCCCGCGGCATCCAGGAGCGCATCCTGGTCGCCGACATAAGCTTCCCAACCGGTGCCGAGCCCCTGCCGTCCGAAGGTGATGAGCGAGATGCCCGCGGGCTGGGACAGGAGGTCCAGGCCGGCCTGCAGATACTCCTTCTCGTACGGCAAGGCGTCGCCGGCCATCGGAGCCAGTCTGGCGCGCTGACGGAAATCAGCCAAGGCCGCCGGGGCATCGGTGTCCATCCAGCGGCGGAGATACTTCACCTGGGTCTCGGAATGCTTCCCGCACTTGCCGTGCTCCGAGCAGAACGACGTGAAGGGGGCGAAGAGCAGCACCTTGGACGGGAACTGCACGCCACGGGCGCCAGCCTCGAGGATGAGGTGCGCGCCGAGCGACCACGCGATGACGGCATCACAGCCGGAAAGATTCTCCGCCGCGCCCACGACGGGCGGGTAGATGAGGTGCTCGGCATCGGGCGCATGGGCCACGGCGATGGCCTTCATCTCCTCGAGCGAGACGCCCCAGCCGCCGATCCAGCCGATCTTCATGCGGAGACGCCTTTTAAGGCGGAGACAAAGGAGGACAGCACGGCAGGAGAAAGGCCTCGACGAAGCGAGATGCGGATCCGTCCGGTACGCACGGGCACCGTGGGCGGACGGATGGCGGACACCATGAAGCCAGCGGCGCGCAGCGCGGTGGCGTATTTCAGGGTGACGTCGGAATCGCCCAGGATGAGCGGAATGATCGGGGAGTCACCCGACGGTACGGCGAAACCGGCTTCGAGGAGTCCATCCCGCCAAGCATGCGAAAGCGCGTGGAGTTCGGCGCGTTCGGCCGACAACCCCTTCACGCGTTCGACCGCGGCGAGGGCGGCGGCGGCGCAGGAAGGGGCGAGGTAGGTCGAGTAAACGAACTCGCCGGCGAAGTTGATCAGGGCATCGCGGACTTCGGGCGCATGTGAGAGCACGTAGGCGCCTTGCGAGCCGAGGCCTTTGCCGAGCGTGCCGACCACGATGTCCGCGGCGGCGAAGGCGCCCTGCGATTCCTGTAAGCCGGAACCGGTGGCGCCATACCAGCCCGTGGCGTGGGCTTCGTCGAGCACCCAGCAGAAGCCAAAACGCTTCCGCAGCGAAGCCAGGCGCTTCAGGTCGGGGCTGTCACCGTCCATCGAATAGACGCTCTCCGTCACGACGAAAATCACGCCATCCAAGGCAGGCTCCTCGTGGAGCATCAGCTCGAGCGCATCGAGGTCATTATGGGCGAAGCGACGCAGGCGGGCGCCCGAGGCCATGATACCGTCGAGCATACTGGCGTGGACGAGTCGGTCGGCGAGGATGAGGTCGCCCTTCTTCGGTAGGCCACCGAGGACGGCAGAGTTCGCGGAGAAGCCGGTGTTCATCACGAGGCCATGCTCATAGCCCTGCCAGGCGGCGAGGGTGTGCTCGAGCTTCTGGTGGATCTCGGTGTAGCCTGTAACGAGCGGCGAAGCGGAGGAAGAAGCGCCCCACTCATGGAGCGCGGCCACGCCGGCGGCGACGACCGCTGGGTCACGGGATAGGCCGAGGTAATCGTTATCGGCTAGGTTGATGCGAGTGTCGGCCGAAGCACGGGCGGTCAGCTTACGGCGCAGCGACGATCCCTCGCGCTGGGCGAGGGACTGACGCAGCCGCTGCAGCAGGGCGGCGTTCACCGCGGAAGGAAATGGAAGCGGGCAGACTTTTCGCCTTTGCCCGATTCGCCAAGCAGCGGAATCCAAGACTCGGCTAGGCCGGCGCGGTTCGCGGCGGCGACTTCCTTCGAAGGCTTCTTGATCGCGTTGAGCCAGACCCCGATCGGGCCGTCGTAACGGCGGCGCAGATAAGAGATCGCGAGGCGCGCCTGGTTGATCGCCCCGAGGCGATCTTCGACGACCACGATGGCGACCGTCGGCTTGATGGCTGCGGCGAAGTCGGCCCAGTCCTTGCCCTTAGGGTCGATCGGCACGGCCACGCCACCGGCACCTTCGACGACGCGACACGGCGCGTGCGGGACGGCGCGATAGAGTTTCAGGAGCAACGCGAGGTCGAGTGGCTTGCGGGCCTTCTTCGCCGCGGCGAGCGGGGCGATGGGGGCCGGGAGCGTTAGCAGCGTATGCGCTTCAGCCCACTTGCCTGCGGCCTTCTTGGCATCGGCGGGACGGCCTGCACCCGCGCCCGACTCCACCGGCTTGATGACCTGCGTGAAGCCGTCGCGGGAAAGGCGACGCGCGAGCAGACCGGCGACGTGGGTCTTGCCCACGCCGGTGTCGCTGCCAGTGACGAAGATGAGGGCCATATTATTTGCAGCCGCAACCGCCGTTGCCGCAGGATTCTTCGGTTGCGTTGGCGGCGGCGAACTCCGCGACGTTCGGCCATTCAGCTGGCTTGGCGTCTGCTGGGGCGAGGTCGCCGCGATGAATGCGACGGGCTTCGTCCGGGTGCATCGGGTGCAGACCGAGACGCTTCATCAGATTCATGTCCTCTTCGATATCCGGGTTACCCGTCGTGAGGAGTTTCTCGCCGAGGAAGATCGAGTTGGCGCCGGCGAGGTAGCAGAGGGCCTGCGTCTCGTCGTTCATATTGGCGCGACCAGCGGAGAGGCGGACCATCGCCTTCGGCATCAGGATACGGGCGACCGCGATCGTGCGGACGAACTCGATCGTATCGACGAACTTGCGGCCCGCGAGCGGCGTGCCTTCGACGGCTACGAGGGCGTTGATCGGCACAGAGTCGGGCTGAGGGTCGAGCTGCGCGAGCTCGATGAGCATCTTGAGACGGTCATCGACCGTCTCGCCCATCCCGAGGATACCGCCGGAGCAGACCTCGAGGCCGGCCTTGCGGACGTTCGAGAGCGTCTGGAGACGGTCGTCGTAGGTGCGAGTCGTGATGATCTTCGAGTAGTGCTCGCGGGAGGTGTCGAGGTTGTGGTTATACACGTCGCAACCGGCCTGCTTAAGGCGGGACGCCTGCGCTTCGCTGACCATGCCGAGGGTGCAGCAGACTTCGAGGCCGAGTTCCTTTACGCCCGAGACCGTGTTCAGCACGCTGTCGAACTGCTTGCCGTCGTTCACGCGGCGCCAGGCGGCGCCCATGCAGAAGCGCGTGGCGCCGCCGGCCTTAGCCTTACGGGCATCGGCGAGGATCGCCTGCGTCTCCATGAGGGCTTCGGTCTCGAGGCCAGTCTGATTGTGGATCGACTGCGGACAATAGGCGCAGTCTTCGGGGCAGGCGCCGGTCTTGATCGACTTCAACGTGCAGAGCTGCACGCCGGCCGGATCCTGGTTAGCCTGGTGGACTTGCTGAGCCTTGAAGATCAGCGTGTTGAGCGGCAGGTCGTAGAGCGCTCGGGCTTCGGTGAGGTTGGGCATGTGTTTAGAAGGTGTTAGCGGTTGGCGGTTAGCGGTTGGCGGTTGGAAGAGAGGAAAGGGTGTCGTCCATGGCGAGGCGGACGGCGCGGACGAGGTGCTTCACTTCGTCGGCTTGGATGGAGATCGGCGGGACGAACAGGATCGAGTCGCCCAGCGGACGGATGACGAGACCATGGCGGCGCGCGGCCAGGGCGACGCGATATCCCGCGCGGGTATCGGTCGGCCAGCGATCAGCGGCGGACGGCTTGAATTCGACGGAGCCCGTGAGGCCGAGCTGACGGAACGTCTTTACGTGCGTGTGGCCGGCGAGGGCGGCTTCCATCTCGCGACCCAGCAGATCGGAGCGGTCGGCGACCTGACCCGAGGCCAGCATCGGCTTCAACTTACGCAGCGACTCACGGGCGACCGCGCAGCCGAGCGGGTTACCGGAGAAAGTATGGCCATGGAAGAAGGTCTTTCCCTCGGAGAACGCGCCGAGGAACACCTCGTAAATCTTTTCGGACGTCAGCGTGGCGGCCAGCGGCAGGTAGCCAGCGGCGAGGCCTTTCGCCAGGCAGAGGAAATCCGGGACCACGCCTTCAGTCTCGGCGGCGGTGAGCGCGCCCACGCGTCCGAAGCCCGTGAAGACTTCGTCGAGGATCAGGTGCACGTGGTATTGGCGGCAGAGAGCGGCGACAGCCTTCACGAAGCCGGCGGGCTGCTGGACCATGCCCGCGGCGCCCTGCACGCGGGGTTCGAGGATCAGGCAGGACGTCGTGGCGGCATCGCGTTCGAGAATAACTTTCAGTGCGGCTAGCGAGGCAGACGCATCGGAGCGGGACACCTTACCAGCGCACTCGGAATGGACCGGGGCGGGGAATGTCTGCGCGGCGAAGAGCCAGGGGTTGAAGCGACGATGGAACTCCGAGCGCTCGCCGACGGCCATCGTGCCGAAGGTGTCGCCATGGTAGGCGCCTTCCATCGAGATGACCCCGCGCTTGGCTTCCTGGCCGACGAGCTGCCAATACTGGAACGAAAGCTTCAGGGCGACCTCGATGGCGTTGCTGCCGTTGTCGGTGTAGAAGCAGCGCGGTAAAGCGCCGTTCGTCAGGCCGGCGAGGTCTTCAGCCAACTCCGTCGCGATCGGGTGGTTCAGGCCGAGGAGCGTCACGTGGGCGATCTTCTCGGACTGCTCACGCAGCGCGCGATTCAGGTCGGGGTCGTTATGACCGTGGACGTTCGTCCAGACCGAAGCATTACCGTCGAGGTAGCGCTTCCCTTCCCCGTCGATCAGCCAGCAGCCTTCCCCTCGGACAAGATGCAGGCGAGGGTTATCCTGGTATTCCCGCATCTGGGTAAACGGGTGCCACCCGAAGCGCCGGTCGGCGGCATCGAGGGCGTCCTGGGCGGACGAAGCAGCTGCAGGGGCAGTCGGCACACCCCTTATCTAGGGCCCCTGGGGGCCATTGTTAAGCCCGAAGTAGGGGGAGGTTTACAATGGCCTAGACCCTAGGTGCAAGCGGTTGGCGGTTGGCGGTTAGCGGTTGGAAAATTGCCTC
>JBAXMD010000099.1:0-5595 GCA_037134475.1 Verrucomicrobiota bacterium
AGTGGAATTCGCCTGGCATGCTCGCCAAGCGCGAGGCCGCCAAGGCCGCCGCGAAGCCCGCCGCGAAATAAGCCAAAGAAAAAGGGCGTCCCGAGGGACGCCCTTCTGCTTGCTCCGAACAGAGGACTTAGATGGCGGCAGGACCGCGCTCGCCGGTGCGAATGCGGATGACGTCGGTGAGGCCGAGGACGAAGATCTTACCGTCGCCAATCTTGCCGGTCTGGGCGGCCTTGGAGATCGTGGCGATGGCCTTCTCGACCTGCTCGTCAGCGACGGCGGCCTCGATTTTCACCTTGGGGAGGAAATCGACGGTGTATTCGGAACCGCGATAGATCTCCGTGTGACCCTTCTGGCGGCCGAAGCCCTTGACTTCAGTTACGGTCATACCCTCGATGCCGATTTCGGCGAGAGCGTCCTTAACTTCTTCAAGTTTGAAGGGCTTGATGATGGCGACGATGAGCTTCATGGTGTTGTGTTTAGGTTGGGTTTGGCGTTCGGTTGAGCAAGACCACTTATGCATCCCCCGTGCCAAGTGCTTGGAAAGGGGGGAGGGTCTTACGATTGATTATTTTTGAGCAGCACTTCCGACACGCCAGCCAGTTTTTCGACAGATTTCAGCCCAGGTGCGAGTTCTATGCCGCTATTCAGGTCAAAAAAGCCTGCCCCGGACTTGGCCGCGGCCGCGATATTATCTGGCCCAAGGCCTCCGGCGAGAATCCACAGGCTTTGCGGGTATTTCTGCAGGAGTTTCTGGAAGCGGGTCCAGTCCGACTGCTTACCGGTACCTCCGAATGCATCTTTGGCGTGCGCATCGTGCACAAAGCCTTCGGCGAGGGGAATGAGCTCGGCTGGCCATTCGGCGCCGTCCGCGAGTTTGGGGGCTAACCAGAGGTGCTTAGGACCCAGCTTGGCGGAGAGTCCCTTGGGGTCGCACTCGGCCTTGGCCGGGTCGAAGTGGGCCTGGACGATGGCGAAGCCTTCGGCGATGAGCGCGGCGGCTTCGGCGAGGGAAGGATTCACCGTCACGGCCACGCGCTTGTCTGCGGGGATTTCGCGCAGGAGCGCCGCGCGGGCTTCAGCAGGGACGAAACGAGACGAGCCGCTCCAGCAATTGATGCCGAGATAATCGGCTCCCTGCGCGAGGGCCATAGCGGCGTCGGCGGCGCGGGTGATCCCGCAGACCTTGATGCGCGCCGAGCCGATCATGTGAGGGCTTCGATCACCGCATTGCGGATGGCGACTGCGGTCGGAGCGGAAGCGGTGCCGGCCAGCGGGATACCGGCCTTGCGTAGCGCATCCGCGGTCGTCGCTCCGATGGCCACGGCCTTGGGCTGCCGCGCACCGGCGTCGGGGCGCAGCGAAGCGGCCTGGTGCAGGAAGGATTCTACGGCGGAAGGGCTGGCAAAGACGATGATGTCGGCGCCGCGGCGACGGAATTCGGCGGCCTCAGGCGATTCGGCGACGGACTTTTCCTCAGTGGCGTAGACCTTGATCACGTCGACGATCGCCATGGCGCCGTCCATGAGGAGGCGCGGCAGTTCCGGCGTGTTGAGGTTGCCGGTCACGACGAGGACCTTCTGGTTCTCGATGTCGTGCTTGGTCATCAGTTCGCGGCCAAGCGAGAGCGCGTCGTTCTGCGTCGCGGTGAGGTCGGAATCGAGGTGGTACTGGCGCAGGGCCTTCTCGGTCGCGGGGCCGAGGCACGCAAAGCGCACGCCGCCGACGGACCGGATATCGGTGAAGCGTTCGAAGAAGCGGTCGAAGAAGCCACGCACGCCGTTGGCGCTGGTGAAGACGAGCCAGTCGTATTCGCCCATGGCGTCGAGGACTTCGCTGAGGACGGTGTCGTCGGGCTCGAACTTGATTTCGAGCAGCGGGAGCTCGGAGACCGCGGCGCCGGCGTCGACGAGCGCGGTCTTCCAGTCGGCGCCGCGTCCTTCTGGGCGGGTGAGGACGACGAGGCGATCGCGAAGAGGGAGTTTGCTCATATTTAGCGGGGCAGGATCTGGCGGAGGATATCGTCGGCCAAGGCGGAGGCCGTGGCGAGGTCGGTGACGGGGAAGGCGAAGTCGCGGCGACTGAAGTCGGCGCGGAAGAGATGTACGCGATCGTCGGCGTGGTGACAGGCGAACGCGGTGTGGCAGCCTTCGCCGAGCTTGGCGAGGAACAGGCGCTCGACGGTCACGGAGTAGGTCGTGGCGGCGCATCCGGCGGCGACGTACTGGGCGACTTCGGCGGAACGGGACTGGATCGCGACGGCGCCCTGGCCGGCGGCGGGCACCATGTCGGTGAGTGAGACCGGCTCGAACGATAGGCCGGGCCATTCCTTGATGCCGAGGCGGTCGAGGCCGGAAGCGGCGAGGTAGGACGCGTCGGCGTCGCCGTTGGCGAGTTTCTTTAGGCGAGTGTCCACGTTGCCACGCAGTTCGGTCCACTGGGCCTGCGGGAAGGCGAGGGCGCCCTGTGCGCGGCGGCGCGGGCTGCCAGTGGCGATGAGCTTCGGGCTGGCGATTTCACTGCGACGCACGAGCACATCGCGGGGATCTTGACGCTGTAGGCAGACCGCGATGGCGAGGCCGGCGGGCATCTCCGTCGGAAGGTCTTTCGAGCTGTGGATGGCGAGGTCGGCTTCGCCGCGCAGGAGGGCTTGCTCGAGTTCTGCGGTGAAGAGGCCTTTGCCGCCTTGTTTCTCGAGCGACCAGCTCGCCTGGCGGTCGCCGGTCGTGGTCAGGATGCGAATCTCCGTCGGACGTCCGAGCGCCGCCTGCAGGCGGGCGGCGGCATCATGCGTCTGCTGGAGGGCCAGCGGGCTACCGCGAGTGACGATGACGATGGGGCCGGACATTAAGAAAAGGAGATCAGGCGTGGCGCATGAGCCAGAGAACGCCCCACGCGGCAGGAATGGCGAGGTTGCCGACGAGTAGCACGGTGGCGACGATGCGGAGGAGATCCCAGCGACGGTTCAGCGTGGCTTGGACGGCGATCACGGCTCCGCAGAGCGCGATGGGGATGCCCATGCCGACGCCGAGCCAGACCACGCGGTCATACGGGTCCTGGACGAGGCCGAGGAAGACTTCGCCGCCGCGGTAGCTCAGCAGCGTGGCCGCGTAGAGGGCGCCGGCGGAGAGCAGGAGGGAGAACGCCTGGACGACGCCATAGGCGCGGGAGTCGTCTTCGGTGAGTTCGTTCGGCACGCCGTCAGCAAAGACCGCCCCTGCGGGACTTCCAAGTTTCAAGTTTCCATGGGCGGGAATAATCCGCCCCGGGAAGCCGGATCAGTGACCGCCGAGGCCTTCGTGCTCCTTGATGTACTCCTGCTTCAGCCCCAGGGCTTCCGGGGCGTGGAGGACGAGCATCTTCATGCGCACGTCGGCGGGAATCGTTGAGGCCGTGGCCTTCGAGACCACGATCATCAGGATGATCGAGAGCGGCACGGCCCAGATGGCGGGCTGTTCGCAAAGGATGCGGGCGAGCGGGTGCGTGACCCAGAGGTCGGCCAGCGACTGCACGGCGTAGACATCGGAGAGCGTCGTGAGGAAGATCGAGCCGAGGGCGAGGAGGCCGCCGACGAGCATGCCCGTGGCCGCGCCTTTCATCGTCATGCCGCGCCACCACACGCTCATGAAAAGCAGGGGGAAGTAGCTGGCCGCCGCGATGGCGAAGGCCTGGCCGACAAGGTAGTTGATGTTCAGCTTCTCGACCTGCGTGCCGAGGCCGACGGAGACCACGCCGATGATGACGGCGGCCCACTTGAAGGCCTTGAGGCGCTGCTCAGGCGAAGAGTCCGGCTTGAGCATGCGGCCATAGATGTCGTGTGCCAGGGCGCTGGACATCGAGACGAGCAGGCCGGAGAAGGTGGACATGAACGCGGCGAAGGCGCCGGCGCACGTGATGCCCGAGAGGACTGAGCCGAGCACCGGATGGTCACGGCCGGCGAGCAGCGTGGGCAGCTCGAGCACGACCTTGTCGGTGCCCTTGGAGCCGATGGCTTCGTAGAGTTCCGGCATGAGCGAACGGCCGATGACGCCGTAGACGGGCGGGAAGACGTAGAAGACGCCGATCAGGATCATCACCCACATCGTGGTGCGCTTCGCGGCGACGCCGTCCGGGTTGGTGTAGAAGCGGACGAGGATGTGCGGCAGGCCGGCGGTGCCGCAGACGAGCGCGATGATTAGCGAGTAGGTGTAGAGGAGGGAGTAGGGCTTCTTGCTCGCTTCGAGCGCGGCCTTCTCCTCGGGGGTCTTGGCGGCCTTGATGGCGGTGTCGACGGCCTTGGTGGTCAGGCTGCCGAACGGCGCGATCCACTGTTCGTCCTTCGGGGCCTTGGGCGTGAGGGCCTTGCGCTCGATACCCGCCAGGGCGGTGGCGATGGTTTCCTGGGCGGTCTTGTTCGCCTGAAGGTGCTGCTGGTAATGGCCGACAAGGGAGGCCAGCACGAAGATCGGCACGGTGATGGCAAAGACCTTGAGCCAATACTGGAAGGCCTGGACGAGCGTGATGCCCTTCATGCCGCCGAGCGACACGTTGAGGGTGATGACCGCGCCGACGACGATGACGCCGACGGAGTAGTGCAGGCCGGGGAAGATGTAGGCGAGCGTGGTGCCGGCGCCCTTCATCTGGGGCATAGTGTAGAAGAAGCCGATGAAGAGCACGAAGCAGACGGCGATCTTGCGGAACACCGGCGAGTCATAGCGGCCTTCGGCGAAGTCCGGAATGGTGTAGGCGCCGAAGCGACGCAGCGGGCCGGCGATGAAGAGCAGGAGGAAAAGGTAGCCACAGGCGTAGCACACGGGATACCAGAGCGCGTCGTAGCCGTTGAGCATCACCATGCCCGCGACGCCCATGAAGGAGGCGGCGGAGAGGTATTCGCCCGAGATGGCGGAGGCGTTCCATCCGACGGAGACCGAGCGGCCCGCGACGAAGAAGTCGCCGGCGCTCTTGGACTTACCGGCGGTCCAGAAGCCCATGCCGACGGTGATGACGACGGTGACGAGCGAGCAGATGGCAATCCAAGGATCGATGCCGGCGGCGGCGAAGAGGGCGTTCATGTTACTTGCTCAGGCCGTCCTTCGCGGCTTGGGCTTCGGCATCCTCGAGCGCGATGGAGCGCTTGATGAACACGAAGGAGATGATCCACACGAAGGGAAAGAAGAGCACGCCGAGGATCAGCCACGTGAGCGTGAAGCCGAAGACGCGCTGGGCCATGAAGGCCGGCTGGAAGTAGTTCAGCAAGGGCAGGGCGACGAGCGCGACGGCGAAGCACAGCGCGCAGGCGATGGAGAGCTTCAGCTGGTCGCGCATCAGGCGCGCCAGGAAGGCATCCGAATGGATGGCGTCAGGGGTGGAGGAGGACTCGCTCATGGGGGTAGGCGTAGCCAAACCTTTTGCCCACGCTTGGCAACCCCTTGGATGGCCCCGGCGGGGTACGGGCACGAAAAAGGGCCGACTTGCGTCGGCCCTCTGCTTTCCGGTTTCCCGGCGACCTTTACTTGGTCGTGTACTCGGCCTGGGCGCCGCGGATGTTGCGCTTCTGGACCCAGGGCATGAGGGCGCGGAGACGCTGGCCGGTCTTTTCGATCGGGTGGTTCTCGCCCT
>JBAXMD010000100.1:0-5495 GCA_037134475.1 Verrucomicrobiota bacterium
GGAAGTCGAGAAGAAGTCCAACGACGATAAGCGTCCGTTCAAGAAGTAATCGGTTCCTCCCGATCGCCTGAAGGGCCGGACGTTTGTCCGGCCCTTTTTGTTTCCGCTTGTCGTCCCCCGTAGTTTTGCAGGAATGGATGTCATGCGACATCTAGCCCTCTTGCTTGCTTCTGCCGTCCTCCTTTTCGCCGCCGATGCTCCCCCCGCCACCCCGGCGAAGGAGGCGCCGAAATATCAGGATGGCAGCTGCTGCGACAAGGCCGCGAAGAAGGGCGAGAAGTGCCTCCACCCTTGCTGCGTCAAGGCCGCCAAGGCCGGTAAGGTCTGCGATCGTTGTAACGAGCCGGCGAAGAAGTGACGTGCCGCGCGGTCGCGCTTGCGAACGTCCGGTCACGTCGCAGTCTGCGCCCATGCTGAAGCGTCACCCCTTGCTTTCCTCCGTCCTGCTGCTGGGTGGAGCCATCGGCCTGTTCTTCTGGTCGCGGCCGGTCTCCGCGGCTCCCGCAGCTGCCCCTGTCCAATATGAAGCCTGCACGCCTTCGCGCGACGGCATCGGTAAGGTCTGGATGGGTCGCGAGATCGCCCAAGTGATGGGACATCCCGGTATCGGCTGGCTGGAGCGCACCGACCGCGAAAAAGAGGAGGCGCCTTCCAAGGCCATCGCCTTACTCGAACTGGCTCCCGACGCGGTGTTGGCCGACATTGGCGCCGGCTCGGGGTATTATTCCTTCCGTATCGCCCGCAAACTCCCGCAGGGCAAGGTCGTCGCGGTGGATATCCAGCCGGAGATGCTCGACTTCCTGAAGACCGAGTCTGCCAAGCTTGGTATCAAGAACGTGCAACCTCACCTGGGCGCGATTGATGACGTGAAGCTACCGCCGGCCTCGATCGACGCCGCCCTGATGGTCGACGCCTATCATGAATTCGACCACCCGGTGGAGATGCTGGCCTCGCTGCGTTCGGCCCTGAAGTCAAAAGGCCGCATCTACCTCCTGGAGTATCGCGCGGAGGATGACAACGTGCCGATCAAGCCGCACCACAAGATGACCGAGGCGCAGGCCCGCAAGGAATTCGAAGCCGCCGGCTTCCGGTTCGTGATGAACAAGCCGGACCTGCCGTGGCAGCATCTGCTGATCTTCGAGAAGCCCTGAGCGGGCTCAGGCGCCGACGCTCTTCTTGATGTCCTTGAGCTGTTGGAACTCCGGCTTCGCGGTATAAAACTTGTCGAGCGGGTAGCAGCCGGAGATGAGTCCGTTGCGCGGGGCGGTCGTGCAGTCGCTAAAAGTGCGGCAGATGAACTTGGTCTCCATCGCGCCGTTCTTGGCCGCGTCGGCGAGCATAGCGGGATAGCTGAGAATGGCCCGGCCGACGCCAATGGCGTCGCTGCCGCCGGTGCGTAGGATGTGCTGCGCGAGTTGCGGCAGGTATTCCTGGACGTAGCTGAGGCCGGAACTCACGACGATCATGCCGGACGGGGCCTGTGTACGGACCTCACGGACGACGCGGACTTGGCGGGCAACGTCGATGAGCGGGTCATGGGCGGGTTGGTAGCCGTCGCTGGGCGGGTAGGCCGCCGGGCGTTGGAGGTGGGGGTTGTAGTAGGGCGATCCAGCGGTGGTGTTGAGGATCTTCACGCCGAGTTCGCCGAGGAGCTTCACGAAGGCGAAGGTCTCAGTGAGGTCGATTTCGGTGGGCTTGGCGTGATTGACCCCGAAGGCGTAGCGATAGGGCAGGCAGGCGGAGAAGTCCTCGGGGATGCCGGGGCCAAGCTTGCCGGGCTGGCTGAGCGCAGGGTCCGGCCGGAACGGCACCATGTCGAAAAGGCTCAGGCGGACACCGATGTCGATGGCGTTGCCATCAGCGCGGATGCCGGCGATGATATCACGCAGGATACGTGTTCGGTTCTCGAAGGAGCCGCCGAATTTTCCCGGACGCGTGAAGGCACCGAGGAATTCGTGCAGCAGGTAGCCGTGGCAGTGCTTGATGTCCACGAAGTCCGCGCCGCAGTCGCGGGCCACGTGGGCGGCCTTGACGTAACAGCGGATCAGCGCCTCGACGTCGGCATCGGTGAGTACCTGGTCGTCCGAGGTGACGTTGAACTTCTTGTCGAGGATCGGGTGGCGGTAGGCCACGCGGGATTCCCAGCGCTTCTTGTCATGCGGACGGCAGAAACGGCCGGAGTGGGTGAGCTGGAAGCCGATGACCAGGTCGTCAATCGAACCCCAGCGGACGAGGTGCTCAGCCTTGAGGATGCCGACGAGTTCCGTGATGCCAGCCTGGTTCTCCTCATTGATGATCAGCTGGTTCATGTTCGCGCGGCCATCGGCCCGCACGGCCATCGCTTCGGCACCGCAGATCAGCTTGGCGCCGCTTGCGCCGAAGCGCTGCCAGCGACGCTTCATCTCCTCGGAGATGCCGCCAGTGGTGGTGCCGTCCCAGCCTTCCATCGGGTGGATGGCGATGCGGTTGCCGATCGTCTTGCCGTTGACCTTCGTGCGCGTGATGGGCTGCGAGAGCGGGTTGCTCGCGCCGGCTTCGATTATTTCCTCGAGCGGGAGGTCGGCGCCGACGCTGGCGCAATGGGCGCGAAAATCGGCGACGGTCTTGAGCGACGCGACACGGGTGAGTTTGAAAGGGGTGGTCATGGGCAAGTTCAGCGAGGGATGCCGAGGCGATCGGAGATGCGGCGGGTGCGTACCATCGCTTCGGTCATCCGGGCGGCCTCGTCGGCGCCGCGTACATCTTTGCAGGTCGGGTGCGGCTCGGGGGAGGCGATGACGCCGAGCTGATGGAGGAGATGCGCGGTGCTGTGCTTGTAGGCGGCCGCGCTGCCCTTGGCATCGAGACGGAAGACCTGGTCTTCGAGCGACTGGAAGGCCTCGAAGAGCTTGTAGACGCGGGTGTCGAAGTGACCCGTGCCCGTGCGGAATTTCTTACCCGGGGCGCCGTCGTCGAGCCACATGTCCTTGGCCGCGCAGATCTGCGGAGCCGCGCTGCTGGCGGCCCCGATGAGGAGCGGCAGGCCCGTCTTGATCGCGGTGGCGATACCGTAGTCATCGCCGCTGTGCGGGGCGAAATCGAGCTTCAGGTCCTTGCACATCGCGGCCCAGTAGAGGAAGTGGGGTTCGTCGAGCGTGCTGACCTTGCCGCCCACGAACTTCGGGTGAATCGCGAGTTGGTGCAGGAGCCAAGGCTCGTAAGGCGTGGCCCAGGAGACGAAGGCGGGCTCGAGGGCATGGACGATGCCGGGGCGGATGAGCCATTCAGCGATCTGGTAGTAGCCGTCGCGGCGACGCTCAGGCTCGAGCGTGTTCAGTCCCTTCGACGTCATGATCATCACCTCGCAGTTATCGTGCGCCTGGACGAGGTCCAGGAGCGCCCGGTAGCGCTCGGCCTTGAAGGTGGTGTCGTCCTGCGCGCCGCGGGCGGTGATGCCGGCGATGAAGCGCATGTCGGGGAAGGCTAGGCGGAATTGGCGGAGCACCTCGGCGTACATCTGATCGTCTAGGTCGAAGATATAGCCTGTATCGGCGTTGAGCACTGGCACGAGTTCGACGCCATAATTATCCGCGGCGGCCTTTTGCCAGCGGATCTCGGATACGAAGCTCTTCCAGTCGGGCTGGCCGTTCAGGAAGGGCAGTAGCACCGCCGAGCACAGGCGGGCCTTGGTGCGGTGGTCGACAAGCGCCTCCTCGGCTGTCCAGGCCCATTTCGTCGCGGACCAAGGCGTCGACGGCGTCAGGTCCTCGGGGCGATCGATCAGCGGCTTCATGGGGCGAAAGCCCTAGCAGGTAATTGGACGCTTGAAAACATTTGTTGCACCGCCTGCGGCCAAGCGCAAATCGCCCCTTGAAGGCTGGGGTTAAGTCCTTCTGATGGGGCCATCCCTTATGACCACTTCCGACGGCACCAAAGACGCGATTACCAAGGGCATGCAGATGACCCTCCTCGCCGGCTTCCTCGGCTGGATGATGGATGGTTACGAGCAGGCGCTCTTCCCGACCCTTGCTGGTCCCGCGCTCAAGAGCATGGTGCCCGCCGATATCGCCGCCTTGGGTGCTAAGTCGATCAACGGTTGGGTCGGCGAGTGGATGGGTATCATCACTTCTGCTTTCTTGGTCGGCGCCGCTCTCGGTGGTGCCGCCTTCGGTTGGCTGGGCGACCGCATCGGCCGCGTGAAGGCGATGTCTTTCAGCATCCTCTTCTACTCGATCTTCAGCGGTGTCTGCTATTTCGCGACCGACCCCACGCACCTCGCCGCCGCCCGTTTCATGGCCGCGCTCGGCATGGGCGGCGAATGGGCCCTTGGCGTCGCCCTCGTGATGGAAGCGTGGCCGGAACGCCACCGCTCCAAGATGGCGGGGTTCATCGGCATGGCTGCCAATCTTGGCATGGTCCTCGTCGGTTGCATGGCGCTGGCTTACCCCGCTGACGGAAATTCGTGGCGGATTCACTTCCTCATCGGCGCCTCGCCGGCGATCCTGACCCTGCTGATCCGTCTCTTCGTCCCGGAGTCCGAGAAATGGGAGCGTTCCGCCGCGAAGGAGGCCGCTTCGGCCGAACCGTCTCGTTCCAAGATCGGCGAAGTGTTCAGCGGTGAGCTGGCTGGCACGACCATCGCCGGTATCCTGATGGTGTCCGTCGTCTTTGTCGGCACCTGGGGCGCAGTCCAGTGGATCCCGCTCTGGATCGGTGATCTCGCCGGCCCGGCCAATCCCCGCGCCAAGGCCCTCGCGATGGTCATCGTCTCCGTCGGCGCCTGCACGAGTACGTTTGTCGCTCCTCTGCTGCTGGCGAAGCTTCCGCGTCGACGCGGCTACCAGCTGCTCTGCCTCTTCGCCTTGGCTGCGACCATCTGGATCTACCGCACCCCCGCCGACTGGAGCGGCCCGAAGCTCTTCGACATCTTCCCGTGGGTGATGGCGCTCAAGGTCTTCACCCTCGGCATGGCGGCCACGGCCTTCTTCGGCTTCTTCCCGCTTTACCTGCCAGAGCTCTTCCCGACCCGCGTGCGCGCGACGGGGCAAGGCATCTGCTATAATACCGGACGCTTGGTGGCAGTACCGTTCGTGCTGCTCGGCGGTAAGTTGGTGACGACCCTGGGAGGTTATCAACAGGCGGCGGCGGCGATTACGCTCGTCTACGGCATCGGACTGTTTGTCGCGTTCCTCGGCAAGGAAACATCCGGCCAAGCCCTGCAGGACTGATTTACGAATGAATCCCCGCGACGTCCAGATCCGTGCGGTGCGCTGGCATGCCTTGCCGGTCACGCTGCGACTCCCTCTCAAGTTTGGCCATGAGACCGTCACGAGCGTGGTCTGCGCCCGCGTGTGCGTCACGGTCGAGAAGGCCGACGGATCGATTGCCGAAGGGTGGGGCGAGACTCCGCTCAGCGTGCAGTGGGTCTGGCCTTCGCCGGTGCCCTATGATGTCCGCTCGAAGGCGCTGCATGATTTCTGCGATACGCTGACCGAGGCTTATGCGGCCTTCGGTGC
>JBAXMD010000101.1:0-5439 GCA_037134475.1 Verrucomicrobiota bacterium
GCGTAGACTTCCGGCCATGCGAGCGGATCCGTATTCGCCGCTTGGAGCGCGAGCGGAGCCAGCAGCAGGGCGGTGACGAGGGTGAGGGTGGTTTTTATGGGATTAGTGACCTATGGGGCTTTTTGCCGAAGGCTTTGACCTCTTCGAGGGTGGGCGGGGTTTGGCGGTTGAGGGTGGCGGCGCGAACGCGGCCATTGATCTCGCTGGGGGTAGCGGGGTTCATGCGAAGAGACGGACAAGTGGATGGCCCTGGTCGGTGATGGGGACGGGGCGGTCGCCGTCGTAGAGGTTCTTGGTGTAGTCGATGCCCATGGCGGCATGGATCGTGGCGAAGAGGTCGGCAACACTGACGGGGTCTGCGGTGATGGTTTTCGCAAGCTCGTCGGTCTGGCCGTAGGCCCCGCAATGCTTGAGTCCGCCTCCGGCGAGCACACAGGTGAAGGCGGTTCCTTGGTGGCCTCGCCCGCCGCCGCTGTCGAACTCGGCAGGCCGACCAAACTCGGTGGCGACGACGATGAGCGTCTTGTCGAGCAGATGGCGCGCCAGGAGGTCGGTGATGAGCGCGGAGAGCGCGGTGTCGAGTTCCTGAATCAGCATGTGCTGTTTGAGGATGCCGGCGTTGTGAACGTCCCAGCCGGAGCCGTTGAGGAAGTTGAGATTGTGCGAGACTTCGACGAAGCGCACGCCACGCTCGACGAGTCGGCGGGCGAGCAGGCAGCGCTGGCCGAACTCGCCACCGTAGGCCGCCCGCAGGCTGGGTTTTTCCTCATCCAACTGAAAGGTGCGGAGGAAGCTGGGGCCGCTGAGCTTAAGGCTCTGGGCGATGGCGTCATCGTAGTCGCGGAGGCGTGAGTCGGTGGTTTTGGTCTGGGCGTCGGCCAGTGCGGCGAGGAAAGTCTCGCGTCGGGTCTGACGGGCAGGCTGGATGCCGTCTGGCCGGGTCAGGCCGGTGGGGCCTTGGCTGGTGTCGGTGAGATAAAGGTAGCCAGCACGCGAGCCGAGGAAGCCGGGGCCACGGGTGACGTTCGGGTAGCCGATGAGGACGTAAGGGGGGACGCCGTCGCTAGCCGCGCCGCGTTCATGGGCGATGACGGAGCCAAGTGAGGGATAGACCACGGTCCCGCTGACGGGCCGCCCGGTGTGCATGCGATTCGTGGCGGCGGCGTGTTCGTTGATGACGTCGTGGTGAACGGTGCGCACGGCGGTGGCGTAGTTCATGAGCGGGGCAAGGTTTTTCAGATGCTCGCAAACGCGCACGTCCGGCACGGCGGTGCCGATGCTGTCGTAGTAGGAGCCGGCCAGTTTTTTCGCGGGATCGCCTCGGCGTTTGGGGTCAAAGGTGTCCATCTGGCCCATTCCACCGCCGAGCCAGAGGAAGATGACGTGCTCCGCTTTGCCTTGGATTTTGCCTTGGCTGAGAGCGGAGGCCGGGGAGGCGCCTGCGTGTTGTGCGAGGAGGGCTGCGGCGGTGGTGTGGAGGAATTGGCGGCGATTCATTGTAGGGAAAATGGTGGTGGTTTTCATCCTCAGGGCATCCAGACAAACTCGCGGGTGTTGACGAGGCTCCAGACGAGGTCTTCGAAGAGTTCGCGCCATTCAGGACGCAGGCGTGCATCTGCAGGCGGGCCGGCGCGGGTGCGGCGCTCTTGCACCTGGGCGATGGTGTTGGCCTCGGGCCGGAGATGATTGGACCAAGTCACTCGAGGGAGCGGCGGGAGCGGCGTCGGGGCTTTCACCTGGTCTGCTGGGAGTAGGCGTTTTGCAAAGCCAACACTAAGGGCCGTAGTGGAAGGCGCGCTCTCGGCTGCGGTGGGCGGGCGCCCCAGCACACGGAGGAAGACGGACTCGACCAGTGCCTCGACGGAGGAGGCGTTCACGGCGAGGTCTGCGAGGCTGCTCCCATGCGCGGCTCGGGTCATTGTGGCGGTCAGCGTGCTATTGGCGAGGACGCCGGGCTGGAGCACGTTCGGCGAGGTCTCGCGGTCGGTGAGCGGGATCTGTCGTGCGCCGCTCCAGCCGAAGGCTTGCATCACATCGGTGACGGCCATGGCCTGGGGCAGGCTGAGGCTGGGGCGGTCGCGCTCGTTGGCGAGGTTTGCCAGCATCCAGGCGCGCCTCGGTTTGCCTAGACTGATGAGCTGGTCGGCGGCGCGGCGGCCATCGGGATTGAAGGTGAGTTCTTCCATGTTCATCGGGGTGCCGCTCACCGCATAAAGGGAATCGACGACCTGCTCGGCGGTGAGGCGGCGCCGCTCCGGTGCGCTGAAATAGCGGGTGTCCGCTGCGGCGGTGAGGTTCCGGCCCGTGGCCTCACGTTGGTAGAGTTGCGAGGTCAAGATGAGGCGCTCGAGGTGGCGTAAATCATAGCCGTGCGTGACCAACTCATGCGCCAGCCATGCGAGCAGCTCGGGGTGGCTCGGTGTCATGCCTTCCCAGTCATGCACTGGCTCCACGATGCCGGCACCGATGAGACGCCGCCAGACGCGGTTCGCCAGCACTTGGGCGAAGCGCTCGTTTTGCGGTGCGGTGATGAGCGTGGCGAGGCGCTCGCGCAGGTCATCAGGCGCTTGCATGAGCTTGTCTATTTCCGGGCCGTCGGCACTTCCGGTGGCCGCGCCAAAGGGCCATGTAGGCTTGACCCGTTCATCCGGTTTGAGCGTGACCTTGATGAGCGATTCCCGGCCTTTCTTTTCAAAGAAGGCCGCTGGCACGCGGCTGGACTTTGGCACGATGACTGGCTTGCGCTCCAGCATCGCGGCCAGCGCGTAGAGGTCGCTCTGCTTGGTGCTGTGATACGGCGAGTCATGGCAGCGCGCGCATTGCAGATCCAGACCGAGGAAGGCGGTGCCGAGGATATGCCCTTTCGCCGCCATGGGCGCATCATTGTCTCCGGCGATGCCGAAACCCGCGCTGCCGCCTTCCATGGCGGCTCCTCGCAATTGGATGAGTTCACTCACCATGCGGTCGATAGGCTTACCATCCCGCAACGAGTCCAGGAGGAACCAGCGGAAGGGCCCCGTGGTGTTCAGGCTTTTGTTCACGATGGTGGGATTCTCCGCCAGCACATCCTGCCAGTAGCTCATCCAGTGGTCTGCGTGGCGTTCATCGGCGAGCAGGCGCTCGATGATGAGCCTGCGCTTGTCCGGCGCGGAGTCGGCCAAGAAGGCGCGGGCCTCAGCCTCGGTCGGCGGAGTGCCCACGGTGTCGAGGAATACACGGCGGAGGAAGGCGGCATCCCCTACCACAGCCGTGGCGGCTGCTTCCTCTGGCTGCAAGGGAGGTGCCGGCCACACGGCCCCCTCCTGCACCCAGCGCTCCAGCGTGGCAATCTGGGCTGGCTTGAGCCCCTCACCCTTGGGCGGCATGCGTTCTTCGTCGTCGTGGCTTCGCAGGCGGGTCAGCAGGGTGCTGGCGGAGGCGTTGCCAGGAATGATTGTTGCCTCGCCGGAGTCTCCGCCCTTCAGCGCGGCCTCGCGTGAGTCCAGCCGCAGGCCCCCCTTGGCCTTCTCGCCATGGCAGCGGAAGCACTCGTCCCGCAAAATGGGCAGGACGGTGTCGTGAAAATCGCGAGCCTGAGCGACGGGCGTCTGTGCGGAGGCGGCCAGAGCCCGCTCGATTTTCCGAGCGACGAAAGCATCCACCGGGTGCGCCGCACCCGGTGGCACGGCAGGGGCCGGATGCTCACGCGCCCAGGCCAGTGCGGCGTCATGACGCTTTTTCCAAAAGGTATTCTGGCTGGCGGCTGCCATGCGTCGCGTCTGGTCATCCATCTTGGCCAGCGAGGTTTCGATCCTTTGAAGGGCCCCTTCTACGACCGGGTCCGTCAGTGGCAGTGGAGATTGACTGCTGTGGGCAGGCTGCAGCAGCACATAGGACTGGCCATTCTCCGTCCGCACGGACAGGCAGAGTTCCCCAGGCTCGGGTCGCAGTGACTTGCCGCCGACCAGCGTCTCCAGCACCACGCGGCATGAGCCGTCAACCGGCAGCGTCACATCACCGGCCACTTCCTGCTGCCGATGCTCGGCGCGGCGCAGCCCAGGCAAGGGCAGCGCGGCCGGGGGCGTCATCGGCTCTTCACCATCGGGTGACCCGGTGTGCGGCTGCGTCTTTGCGATGAGCGTTCCATTGACCCACAAACGGCTCAATCCACGGGCCCGCAGCAGCAGCCGGTGCTTGCCGGGTGGCAGCGCCACATCCGCCGCCATTCGCACCAGCACCGGTGGCTTCCATCCCGTGCGAATGCCCCAGGCATCATAACGCACCGGCAACCTTGGCAGCAGGAACGACTCTTCCTCCCGGTGCATCGTCTCCGCAGGCCAGGCCTCACCCTCGCGCAGCCAGCGGTCATGGGCAGGCATTCCTTCATGGAACGAAACCCGCACCTTGCCAGGCGGCAACGCGCCGACTTCTGGCATGACTTCGGGTGCCGCCTTGACCACCACCGGACCACCCGTGCGATGAAAACGGGCTTTCATCACCGCATCCCCCAACGACGCGCGATGGACTGCCACCGCATCCACCGAACCCCGAAGACTGGCCGAAGCAAGGCCACCTTGCGACGAGCCGATCCAAACCGCATCGTCATCGACGACAGGCGGCTCCTTCGTCGCTCCTCCCATGTCCCACGACCCTTTTTGAGGCATGCCATCGAGCCACGCATGCAGACTCTCCGGCTCACCGAAGCGGTAACTCACCGCCACATGATGCCAGCCGCTCTGCGGGTCGAAACCCGATTCAGCCGTCCAGCGATGCCAGTGGGCGGCCGATTTTTTCACGCCGCTGGGAGGCATCGTCGCGAACAGGAAATCCACACACGCCAGCCCAGCGCGCTCACGCAGCCGGAGAGCCCAGTTCTGATTGTCCGGAGCAACCCCAGCCGCTCCTGTGCGTCCTTTGCCGATGACATACAGCGCCGCTCCGCTCTTCATCTCATCCAGGCGCACCCACCCCTCCAGCGTGATCGTGTCACCGTTGGTAAAATCCAGCCCACTGTCGGCGCCGGTATCATGGACCACAAGCCGTGCCCCATTGCCGCCAAGTTTCACCGCCGTGTTGCCAAGCTCAAAATCTGGAAACTCCGGTGGCCGCGGCCCTGGTGCATCGCGTTGCACATCCCCCTTTGGGGTCAGTTTCGTTATTTCTTCCGCCCCGAAATCCTGCCGCATGACCGGAGGCGTGTCTTGAGCAGCGAGCAGGGCCAGTGGCGCCAGCAGCAGGGCGGTGAGGAGGGGTTTCACGATGCTATGACATCCGTTAGGATGGAAAGTCCCAGCCCGCTCCCGTTAAGGAGACTACTACGCTGGAAAAATACACAGTCCGGTGGCTGGCCAACAAAAAGGCCCGCCAGACGGATCTGGCGGGCCTGAGGGCCGGGATGCGGATCGGCTTACTTCTTGGCGAGGTCGAAGCGGTCGAGGTTCATGACCTTCGTCCAGGCGG
>JBAXMD010000102.1:0-5347 GCA_037134475.1 Verrucomicrobiota bacterium
AGCTTCTTGGCCGGCGCGACAGCGGCGCCTTCGGGCGCGATACGCCAGACGCGTCCAAGCGCGAGCGGCTTATCGAGGCCGCGCTTCACGATCTGCTCACGCAGGTAGGTGGTCAGCGAGATGCGGTGCTGGATGATGCCGCGGTAGAGGTCGATGACGTAGAGCGCACCGTCGGGGCCCGTGAGCAGGTTGACCGGACGGAAGCGCTCGTCGGTCGAGGCCAGGAACTCCGTCTGGTCGTAGTAAGGCGTGCCCACCAGGGCGCCGCCTTCGGACTTCACCACGTTGCGTTTGATGAGGTTGCCAGCGGGCTCGCACACGAACGCGTTGCCATAGGCATCAGCCGGGAAGAGGTCGGCGCGGTAGATCCACGGTGCGCAGGCGGCGGTGAACTCCTTGAGCTTGAACTCGCGAAGCATTTCGGGGCGATAGCCGCGGTTGATGCCGGGGTTGACGCGGATCGGCCAGACCAGCTGTTCCTTCGCGACCTTCCAGTTGAGGCCCGTGGTGCGACCGAGGTTCGGGTTGCGGTTAAGATAGGACGACGGGATGACGTCGGCGCGCATCTGGTCGCTGTTGCTATTATGGAAGAGGTGGCCGAAGTCGTCCTGCGAAAGGCCCCACTGCCCGCGGAAGTTGCTCAGCCCGCGGAGCCAGCGGCCGTCCTTGAACTTGAAGCGGGCCGTGTAGGCGCCGACGTAGAGCCAGTTATCATGCCCCCAGAGCAGCGCGTTCGGGGCGCGTTCGGGATTGGCGAGCTGCGGGCGGGAAGGATCGACGCGTACGCCGAAGTCCGTCGCGACCTCGATCTTCTCGTCGGCCTTACCGTCGCCGTTCGTGTCGCGGCAGAACCAGAGATGCGGCGGGGCGCCGACGAGCACACCATCGCGGTGGAGGGCGATTGCTCGAGGCATCACGATGTTATCGAGGAAGACCGTGGACGTCTCGAAGACGCCGTCGCCGTCTTTGTCCTCCAGGACGACCACGCGGCCGTGCGGTTGGTCTTCGTTGGTGCCGTCGAGGTCAGGCATGTAGCCCTGCATCTCCACGACCCAGAGACGACCGTCCGGGCCGAACTGCGCGGCCACCGGGTCGCCAATCTGCGGGTCGCTGGCCACAAGCGAAATCTGGTAGCCCTTCGCGATTTGGAAAGTCTTCAGCTCTTCCTTCGGCGTGTGCGCCGGCGAAGGCGGAATCAGGTTGTCGGGCACCAGCGGCACCATCGGTTCGCCAGCCTTGTCGCCGATCTGGCCGAACGCGGCGGCCGCCAGGCAAAGGGCGGACAGGGTCAGGGTGCGGCGGGGCATGCGCATAAGACACCAGATAACCCCGATGGTTACCGGGTCAACCGACCCTATCGCTTTCCCCGGACTTTAAACGACAGGTCACGGACATATAGCCAGCCCGGGCGCACCCTGCATTCGGCCCCAGCCCTTTGCTCATCATAAAATCCCCATGTGAGCCTCATTGTTTTTTTGCCGGCCTCGTTAATCTGAATCGGGCCATGCTTATCCGACTCGGCCTTTTTCTCATCCTCTCAACCTGCCTCTGTCCGGGGGCCTTCCGCGCGTCCTCTAACGTCTTCATCTCAACTGAAGCAGATTCCGACGAGGACGGGCTTGATGACGAAATGGAGCGGCTGCTCGGGACTAACCCTGATGACCCTGATACCGATGGCGACGGCTGGGACGACCTAGCCGAGATCATCCAAGGGACGGACCCCTGCGACCCGCATGACTTCCCGAAAACATTTGTCAACGGCGGTACCAGCCCGCTGCCCTCCAATCCTACGCTGCGTCTGAAGGTACTCGAGCTACTGGCGTCGAGACGCCAAGGCGCACCCGCTAGCACCCCAGCAGTACGTCAAGAGACGTCAACCTTCACCCTGCGTTACTTTTACGGAGAAGGAAATCTGCCTAATCTTAGGGTCGAAGTCATCCGGTCGGACCTCAAGGCCGGCTCTCACCTGCTCATCTGGCGCCACCATGTGCGCTGGAATCCGCTGGAAATCGACCAGCGTTACACCGTCTCCATCCGGAGCGAAGACGGGAAGACGCTCGCCGAATGGAAGACCCCCGTCCCGGTTGATACTGATTGGCGCTACGTGGGCCTACCCTTCTCCCTTAAGTCTGCCGATGAAGGCAAGCTACTCACGCTGCGCCTCATCCCTGAAGACGACGGTCAGCTGGAATACTCACTCGCAGATTTTGTGGCCGAACCAGCGGGCCTCGATGCAGACGTCGACCGCGACGGAGTCATCGGCGACAACGAGAGGCCAGCTGGCGACAAGCCAATCCGTCATTGGATCAATGACGACGAAGACCACGGCGAATGGCAGGAGCGCTCCGATCTACCCGGACGGCCGGCAGACCAAGCGGACTATGCGCACCCAGGTATCGATGGCATGCGCGATCTTGTGGATTTCCTGCCCATCAACCTTAACCTTGCGCATGTAACAAAGTTACTCCGCCCATCCGACGGATTCCGCTACTATGTGACGCACCCCGAACAAGCCGTCCAAGTCGCGCTGACTAGTCTATCTCCTTCAACCGCGGGGGCCATTCATCGCGTCATCGACCTGAAAGCTTTCGGCCCAAAGCTCAATGAGCCTGTCACGTCCGCTGCGATCCTGAAGCCCGACCCCGACGGACGAATCGAGATTCCGGCTTCATTCATCGAACGCATCACCGCCTTTGGACATGGCGTCATCCTGATGGAAGGTGCCAAGGCCAGCCAACAGCCGCTGCGGCTGGAGATACGTCGGGGTGACAAGTCCGTCGCGACCATCGAGCAACCCCTGTGTATCGTGCCCGTCGAGACAATGTACCGGCACGTCAACCTGACCCGCGTGCCTTGCGATTACTCCGGGCGACCCGCCGTGGTCAAAAAGGTCGCCCGACCCCAACAGATCGACGAGCCTAAAGGTCTCCCTGACAGCGAGACCAATGGCCGATGGGTAGTGCTGATCCATGGCTACAATGTGCCGGCCGACGGAGCGCGCGGATGGCATGCCGAAACTTTCAAACGCCTTCATGTCCTCGGCAGTAAAGCAAGATTCGTGGGCCTCACTTGGAACGGCGACACCGGACTCGATTATCACAAAGCGGTCTACCACGCGTTTCAGACTGGCGACGAAGTCCCAAGGGCATTGGGGTTCCTCGATGCCTCTCGTACGCTTCTCATCGGCCATAGCCTAGGCAACATCGTCGCCAGCCAAGCGGTGCAAGCGGGCTTCACCCCGGCACACTACTTCCTGCTCAATGCGGCACTTCCGATTGAAGCACTCGCGGGGAGCGACAATGCGCAGCCGCAAGCCGCAGAGATGACTGAGGAGTTCTGGCGACCCTATGGACGAAAGCTCTACGCCGCCGATTGGGCGAAGCTCTTCGCGCCCAGCGACTTTCGCCGGACTGTCACCTGGGAGCATTGCTTCTCGCGCGTACGCATGCTCGGTATCGCGACGAGTTTCTATTCACCAGGCGAGGACGTCACCAACTCGCCAATAAGCATGGTCTCTGCCTCGGTTCTCGCGACTCTCTGGTCAGGCCGCGCCGTCGACTATGGAGTCTGGAAAACCCAGGAATTACTTAAGGGCGTCGGGTGGAGTCGTTCCATCGCAGCGATTGCCATGGAAAGAACCCAAGGCGGGTGGGGCTTCAATCCCACATGGCGTGGTCGCTTCGTGCCCAACGGATCAACAAAGAGCACGGGCGGATATTACGAACGAATGGATCCGATCACTGCCGGACGCATCACCTCCACGCAACTCACCCAAGATCCGTTCTTCCGACCGCTCTATGAAGGATGTCTGCGCGGCCCACGCCTGCTCGCGCCCTCTCCGATCTTGGATTGCTCCAACATGCGCTACGACCTGCTCGCCCGGGCGATCCCCGCGATGACTTTCGCCGCCGGCGCTTCATCGGTACCCCCGACGGGCTCCGGTGCCCAAGTCTTAAATTTCAATCTGGAAACCCTCGGACGCACAGACCCTAAACAGTGGCCGACCGAGGGCCACGGCGCCACACGGCTGGCCGGTCGATGGCTGCACAGCGACTTCAAGAACGTGGCCCTGCCTTACGTCACCCCGCTCTACACCCACATGATCAAAACTGCCGCGCTCCGATGAAAATCCGCCTCTGCCTCCCAGCCTTTCTCGCGCTCACGCTGCTGGCCCGGGATTACACGCTGACCGTAGTCGACGAATCAAGCCAGCCGATGCAAGGCGTCGCGGTCTCCGCCTTGTTCAGTCGAATGAACGACCCACGCTTTGCCAGCATGAGGTCGTTTGCAGGAATGACCGATGATCACGGCGTCTTCCGATTCAAGGCCGGCGACGAGATGTGCCTCGATCGTCTACGCGCAGCGAAACAAGGCCACTTCGACGCCGACGTGACTGAAATCCACGGCATGGGGAAAGTGCCTTCGG
This sequence comes from Verrucomicrobiota bacterium, assembly GCA_037134475.1. GTDB lineage: Bacteria > Verrucomicrobiota > Verrucomicrobiia > Opitutales > UBA953 > UBA953. The sequence continues at coordinate 4,427 of JBAXMD010000102.1, forward strand.
ACCTTTCGCACACCATCACCCTGCCTTATGAAACCAAGGAAATCCCTCTCTACTACAAGGAGGTACAACTCCGCACACTAAAAGGCACCTTGCCGAGGAAGACCTGGGTTGGCTTTGATTTCGCCATCGGGGATATCGTCGCACCTTGGGGCCGGGGCAAGATCGCGGATATTCGCTTCTGGAACGACGGGGAGCAGATTGGCTGGGTACACCCCGAGGAGACCATCGAGAGATTCCGGAAGGACAAAGACCATGCCCGGCTCACCGAAGCAGAGTTCAACGGGATGTATGGTTCCTTTCGCGGCGTCACCAAGGTCAACTGCGCTCAACCTGGCGACGGCATCATGCGCTCTCCCGCCTTCTGGCCATATTGCCAGCTGAAGATGCCCGCCCTCGCGCCCGTCGAGGGCTACGCCGCCATCCTCGAAATTCCCTACGCGACCCTTCCCTATCCGAGTTATCAGGATGACTTCATCGGCTACTATCTCCGCGTCCGCACCATGCTCGGGCCAGATGGACGAGTGATCTCCGCGCACTACGCCAAGATCCAAGGGGCGATCTGGAGCGGTTACGGGGCGATCAACTTCCGTTATTATTACAATCCGGTGGCGGATGACCGACGACTTGTCCTCGACCGGCAGCATAACCTGCTGCAGCCGCCTCCGGGCACGGTCGGAGTGGAGCTGACCCGCTACGACCCTTATGAGCGCTGATGACGAGGGCTTCCGGCTTGCCCGTCTCCTAGAACGGCAAAGAATGTCTCCAACCCTGATATTATTTTCATAATCGCCAACCGCTCACCGCCAACCGCTCACCGCCCTCCCCTTCCTTTCCTTTCATGCGCACCCTCTCGAAACTCACCCTCCTCGCCGCGGCCACGGCCGCCCTTCACGGTGCCAGCCTCACCGACGCCCATACGGG
>JBAXMD010000103.1:0-5327 GCA_037134475.1 Verrucomicrobiota bacterium
GCTACGAACTTAAGGGGCTCAGAAATGGGCCCCTTTTTTGTGCCTAGTTCCCAAAGGCGGCAATGATAGGATGAGCCTCTACGCTGACTTTCTCGCTGACGCTAAAGAGATGATCGCGGACTTCGGCGTGGCCGGAACCGCCAACTCTGGGGCCATCACCTTCCAGTGCCTAATCTCCGACCCCGCCGTCATGACCGTCCTCGAAGCAGGGGGGTATTGTGAGCGGACACAGTACTCGGTCAGGATGCCAGCCGTAACGGCCTCCTGGACTCTCCCAGATGGGTCTAATGGGTCATCGGCAGCCCTACTGTCGGCAGGTGTGCCCATCGCCAGTCTAGGCCAGGGCAAGAAAATCGTCGCCGGCGGGAAGACCGTCCGCATCACGACCCAGACCTACAAGCCTGCGTCGGCATGGATCACGCTCGTCGTCATCGACGATAACCAGTAAACGCCGTGGTGACGGTCAGCATCAGTCCGAAGTCGCTCTCGGAGTTTAACGCGCAGCTGACACGGGTAGCTACTGAAATTGGCATGGATGCTCAGAGCATGGTGGCAAAACAGGCCATGCTAGTCTGCGCCGACATGGCTACCTTCACGCCAGGGATGCCAAAGGGTGGGGGACAAGGACTGACTAAGTATGCTAAGTTTGCCGGAGAAGACGCCGTAGCTGGTGATATACGAAAACTGTTTATCGCAGTAGGCGACCGTAACATCAGCAGCCAGAAGGCAATCGTCTTCCGCTCTCTGGCTCATGCGACTCAGAGCAACAACCGCGGTATGTTTGACAGCATCATTAAGCGGTCACGCATCGAGACCCTACGCATCTCGCCGATCATGACGAAAATCCTGAACGACCAGAACTATGACCGGGCATTCCTGAAGGCCAAGAACTACCTTGCACGCGTCCCGCTTAAAACAAATGAGTACGGCTTCGAGTATGCTAAAGACCTGCGCTCGCACCACAACCGCGTCAAAGCCAAGTTTGGTGGCCGCATCCAGCGAGGCCAGAAGATTGGCGAGCCCCGTCTCCTGGTTGAGTCTAAGCAAGAGCTTGATGACTATATCAAGGAACGTCAGGCCGCCGTCGGTCGAACGAAGGCTGGCTGGCTTCGTGCGCTGAACATGATCCCCAAGCCGATACGTGCCAATGTCGCCAGCGGTAACTTCGGTGCCAAGCTGCGGAACGCTGGATGGATTGCCCGTCACGGCGGACAGGGTCAGGCCATAAGTTCTTACACTGACAAGAACGCGCAGGTAACCATACAGAACTTTATCGGTAACATTAACGAAATTGCGGCAAAGGCTGACACTATGTCCTTAGCCTTGGGCAACCGCGTCATGCAGATGGAGGCCGACCTGAATAAATACATCGCCCGCACTAAGCAGAAGATGGGACTCTGATCACTTATCCCCGCGCACTCGGACAAACACCGGGTGACGCAGGGAGCCTTGTGGGGTCTTCATCTGAAAGTCTACCTCGGCGGTCTGACCGATGAGCTGAGAGCGGTCGGCAAGCAGGGCGGAGCGGGTGGCGTTGTCCATGCCCGTGCCGACGCTGACTAGGCGACGCCCGCAGCGCACGACGATGTGACCCGCCATCCCCGCGCACTTGCCCGTGCCTTCGACCACGTCCACAATCTCAGCGTCCGTTGTGTCGGCGTCCTTGACCTTGAGCCAAGCCCTGGAGCGGATTCCGTGGGCGTAGGGGGCGGCGGTGTCCTTGACCATGGCACCCTCGAAGCCCTCGGAGGTAAAGCGGATGAAGGCTTCCTCTGGGGTGCAAGAGACGCTCGGGATGAGTAAGAGGGAGGAAGGGTAGGACTGGACAAACAAAGCCTCCAGCGAGGCACGGCGGGTGCTGTAATCGCCAGCCACGGAGGGCAGATCAAACAGCCATACGCGGGCATCGTCGGCAGAGCGGTCAGAGCGTAGGGCACCGACCGAGGTAAAGAACGACTTGCCGGACACGGCCTCGCCGTCGAGAGACCACACGCCGTCATTGCCAGCCAGTAGGTGAAGCACCTCGTCGGCGAGATGGTCGAGGGAAGGCATCGGGTTGCCATTGCGGGTCTCAAAGCGGACGGTGCGGGTGGATAGGTCCGCAGTGATCAGGACGCGTAGGCCGTCTACCTTGGGCTCGCAGGCGTAGGAAGCAGGCGTCTCGCCGGCATACAGGCGTGCCAGCATAGCGCCGTGGCGTGCCTTGGAGGTGCGTGCCTTGGGCTGACGCGGAACCGCATCCTCGAACATGGCGAAGAAGGCGGCTAAGACTGGGTCCTGTTGGCAGAGCATTAGTGGAACAACCCGAGTAAGCCACCCCTTGCCCCATCAGTCAAGCCCCTTTCCCTACCAAAGCGGGCAATGGTACAATGGGAACGAAAAGTATCAGGCACATCGTCGAGTCCACCGTCGCGACTTACCTCTCAACCCAGACTGGGCTGACCACCGTCACGTTCCTGACCGGGGACAACAACGCCATCCAGACCTTACCCAAGGCCGTGGTGTTATGCGAAGCCGCCCGGGCACCGTCCGACCTCCCCGAAGGCGAAGGCAACTTCTCCTGCTCGGTCCGCATCACCCTGTTCTCGAACGCCGACGACACGACCCTCGCCGATCACCGCTCCCGCTGTGCCGCCCTATCCGGCAATATGCGGGACCTGACCTCCATCAAGGCGGCCTTTACGGCCACCGGCGACGCATCCTGCTACGACGTTACCATGCAGTCCGAAGACGAGGGAATCGATGAGCGCTCCTGGGCGACCGCGTTCAGCTTCGACATCTTGACCGTCTTCCCCGCGTAAGGTTACCAAACCGAGCATATTCAAATGGCCGCCATCTCTAACGGAACTACCTGTATCTACGGAATTGCCAACGGTACCTTCGGCAACCTTTTCGTGCAGTCCTACAGCCTCTCGTCCTCGTTCAACGCGGAAGCCACGGTGGTCGATGAGACTGGCCTGACCAAGACGCACCGCCTAGACGACCGCAAATCCGAGCTGACCGTGGAAGGCATTGCCAAGACCTCAGTCGTCCCTATTCTTGGCGCCAGCCTTAGCTTTACGCTTAACACTGCTTCGGCTTACCCATCGGGCACGGCTTCGGTTTCGTTCTCGGGCACAATTACCAAGATTGACGACAAGGGCCAGAATAAGGGCTTCACTTCGGTCTCCATCACGGCTATCGATTACGAAGGCATCTCTCCTGCCTAATTGACTTAGCCCCAAGTGGGCTACACTAGGTGGTATGGACAAACGGTTCCTATCGGCCTACATTGACCCGGCTCCCCTTCCAAGGATGCTGGGTCGAACTCTTTATCCATGGTGCTTAAAGTACCGGGTGCGCCTGATGGCCTTCGACTCCCCGCTGGTGACCGGCTCTCGCGGCATCACTCCTGCCGACCTTATCTTTGCCTGCCAAGTGTGCGCTGAGGAACCCCTGGGCGACATAGGCTGGCGCGATCAGCTGAGGATGATGCACCTATCCCGCAACCCTGCCAAGTTCGAGGCCCTGCTTGAAGCCTTCTCGGGCTACATCCTCGTACAGGATTGGCCAAAGTTCTGGGAGCAAACTAAGAAGACCAGCGGTGGGAGCAAGGGCGTGCCGTGGCCGTTGAGTATCGTTGCAAACCTTATCACCAACGGCATCGAAGAGAAGCGCGCATGGGAGATGCCGGAGTGTCAAGCCATCTGGCTTAACTCCGCCCTGGCTATCTCCAAGGGTGCGGACGTGGCGATCATGTCGCCCGAAGAGGAAGCATTCATGGCCGAAGAGGAAGCCAAGGAAGCGGCGCCGCCTGCTTCCAATCCTGCAATGGTAACCCCCTGACCAATGTCCCAAGACCTGACAGTAAATGTTAAGACGACCTCGGATGTCCCGCAGGCGATGGACAAGGCCAAGTCGGCCACCGTTAGTTTTGCCAAACAGGTCGACGACGTAAGCAAGAAGTTTAGCACGGCGTTTAAAGATATTGCCTTATCTTTCTTGGCCCCGCTAGTCATCCTTAACTCTGCCATATCGGCCATCTCTTCGGCCATTGCAGAGAACAAACAGAAAATAAAGGACGCTATGGATTTTGTCGTAAAGGGCGAATCTAAGTATTTACGTCCAGGCACTGTTTCTTCTGGGCGTGAAATCGAAAGAAAAAGACAAGACGCATTAGATCGCAAGAACGCCAAACTTGGAGCGGAAGCATATGCTCAGGACCAGATGGACGCAGATAAAGGATTTTTGGGATTTGGTGGTGAAGCTGATAAAGCCGTTTCTCAATATATATCCGGTGGTAACGGTTTTATGGACACTCTTGGGCGAACTATTAAGGGTACCGGGATGCTCCTTGGAATTAATAATGCAGCGGGAGATGAAGATATTCAAAAAGTCCTTGAGAGCAGATCTCAAGCGCGCGACGTTAATGACCCACAAGTGCAGGCTCAGGCTAAAGCTACAGGTGACGCAATCGCTCAAAAAACAAATGACGATGCGGACAAAGCCAAAGGCACAAGCTTTAAAGGCCCTGAAGGTTTCTCCAACGTCATCGGCGTAGGCGCTAACCCGGTCATGGAAGCAATGACCATGCAGCTCGAAGAGGCCCGCAAGCAGACCGCCCTACTTGAAATCTTGGCACGCCCTGCTGGTGGCGGCGTCCCGGTCGACTACACCAAGTCGACTTCCTCCAGTCCTTCCCGCGCCGCAATGCTCTCCGGCAAATAATTTAACACCTGATCATAACTAACTCATGGCTATTGTAATTAACGGAAACGATTTAACTACCGCCCTACTCCAACCAGGCTGGACGGTAACGGCTGACGGCTTCGGCCTGAACACCTCGACGACCGTCTTTAAAATAGACACTACCTTCGAAATCGATACTTTCGTTACTAAAGGCAACCCCCACCCGGATGCAGCTTACTCATACCTTAAACTCGACAAGTGGAAAGTCAGTTGGGACTCATTAGACATTGGAACGCTTACCGTTGACTACGTCGGCATTGATACGGCTTTTAATAGTGGCAATCGAACTAAGCCAAACACCTCCTCGGCTAACGGCCTGACGACTGAAAATATTTCCGCTCATCCAAACTTCTTTACGGCAGCAGGTGGCTTTACGACCGGACCCATTGCCGGTACAAGTTACACTCAGTCCGACCTCGGGCCATTAGTGGAGATTAAAAATCCAGCCGACTACGTCACTCAAGTTATTAACCTCAATACGGTTATCGTCTCCAAGAAACAGTCTTACGTCGGCAACAATGGCGCTTGCTTTGAGAGTTCAGAAGGTGGCCGCTTCATTGGCTTTGTTGACCCGGCCTATCCTAACTTTTACGGCAAGA
>JBAXMD010000104.1:0-5280 GCA_037134475.1 Verrucomicrobiota bacterium
CACGAATGAGATCCCTGCTCCCTGCGTTCCTCGCCGTCCTCACGCTCACGGCCGAGCCCCTGCCGACCTTCGATGTCTTCCCGGGCAAGCCGCCGGGCGAGACGCTGACGATGAAGGATGGCCAAGACCCTCACGGCACCCGCACGCCGGGTCATCGTGGCAACGTCTTCACACCCGAGCTCACGCCCTGGCCGTCTGCGCGCCCGAATTCACCGATTATCCTGATCTGCCCGGGCGGCGGTTATAGCGGACTCGCTGATGGACACGAAGGGGATGAGGTCGCGAAGCGTCTCAACGCTTTCGGCTGCTCCGCCGTCATCCTGCGTTACCGCGTCCCGCGTCGCGACCCGCTCCGCCCTTGGATCGTCCCGCTGCTCGACGCCCGCGCCTCGCTCGAGATCGTCCGCGCCCGTGCCAAGGAATGGAACGCCGACCCGAAGAAGGTCGGTATCCTCGGCTTCTCCGCCGGCGGCAACCTCGCCGCCCGCGCGGCTTATTCTCCGTGCGACGTCGCCGTCCCTCGTCCGGATTTCGCCATCATGATCTACCCGGCCTACCTCTTCGAGAAGGACCAGCCAGATAGCACCCTGCGCGACGGACCCGAGGGCGTGGTGCCGCTGAAGGGTCCGAAGCCTGTGCCGGCTTTCTTCGCCCACAGCGCCGACGACCGTATCCCGGCCGAAGGCTCGATGGCCCTCGCCGCGAAGCTTAAGTCCCTCGGCGGCTCCACCGAAGTGCACGTATGGGCCAAGGGTGGCCATGGCTGGGGCGCCACCGATCGTTGCGAAGCCGCGAAGGTCTGGACCGAAACCCTCCGCGCTTGGCTCGTCGACCAGCGCCTGCTCGCCCCTCTCTGAACTTTCCTATGAAGACACCGCTCCTCCTCAGTCTGCTCTGCGCATCCCTCGGCGCCGCATCGCTCCCTCCTGCTCTGGTGTGGGAAGGCGCGCCTCCCGCCGAAACCCTGAAGGCCAAACCTGGCCAGGATCCCAAAGGTATTATCAATAAGAACGGTCACCGTACCGACGTGATGATTCCCGAGTTCGTGGTCTACCCCGCCGCCAAGCCCGGCGCGCCGATCGTCATCGTCTGCCCGGGGGGCGGCTATGGTATCCTCGCCGAAGAGCACGAAGGCGCCGAAGTCGCCCGTCGCCTCAACGCCTTCGGCAGCGCCGCCGTGGTGCTGCGCTATCGCGTGCCGCGCCGTGATAACGAGAAGCCTTGGATCGTCCCGATCATGGATGCGCGTCGCACGATCCAGATCGTCCGCGAGCATGCGGTCGAGTGGAACGCTGATCCGAAGAAGGTCGGTATCCTCGGCTTCTCCGCCGGGGGTAACCTCGCCGCCCGCGTCGCCTACTCGCCGGCCGAAGCCGATGCCGCCCGCCCGGATTTTGCGGTAATGGTCTACCCAGCCTATCTGTTCGTGAAGGATAAGCCGGATAGCACCCTGCGCGACGGACCCGACGGCGTGATTCCGCCCAAGGGCACCAAGCCGGTGCCGGCGTTCTTCGCGCACAGCGCGGACGACGGTTATCCGGCCGAAGGCTCGATGGCCCTCGCCAAGACGCTCAAGTCGATGGGCGGATCCACCGAGGTCCACGTGTGGGCCAAGGGCGGCCATGGCTGGGGCGCTTCGGAGCGCTGCGAGGCCGCGAAGAAGTGGACGGATCTGCTTGGCGCCTGGATGGCCGACCAAGGTTTGCTCAAGCGCTGATTGTCTCCGTCATCAGCCAATAAAAAAGCCGCCCGAATGGGCGGCTTTTGTTTGGGCTCTGACTTCGATTAGAAGTTGAAGCGCAGGGCGGCGATGGCGTCCCAGCTCGTGACGGTGGTCTTCGGGCCGCCGGCGAGTTCCTGGACGCTGTAGAACTTGGAGTTCTGGGCGGACACGGAGAGTTCGACGTTCGGGGTGACCGGGAAGGCGATGCCGACGAAGAGCTTCGAGGCGAAGGCATTCTTGGTGTCGATGCTGGCGCCGCTGAAGTGCACGCCGCCGATGCCGGCGCCGATGAACGGACGGATGCCGTTGCCCTGGGAGAGGTTGTAGGTCAGGTCGAGGGTGGCGCTGGTGGCCTTGGCGTCGACGAAGGCCGTGGCGCTCGTGATGTTCTTGCGAGCGAAGTCCAGGCCGAGGTGGTACTCGTTGTTGAGGTGGGTACCGATGCCGAGACCGACGACGCTGGAATTGTCGTAGTTATCGAGGCGGGAGTGGCCGACGTTGACGTCCAGGGTATAGGCCTGGGCGGCGGTGGCGGCGGTGAGGAGGGCGAGGGTGCTGAGGGTTTTCATGGGGAGACGTTAGGCTAGGCGGCTGGGAAGGACTGTAAAGAGGGAACGATTACTTAGCCTCAACCAGTTCAATGCTAGTGATTTCCACGCGTTCAGTGGGGGTGGACCCCTCCTGGCCGACGCAGCGGATGTTCGCGATCTTATTGAGGGTCTCCTCGCCGGCGACGAGCTTACCGAAGGCCGTATATTTATTATTAAGGAAAGAGGCGTCGCCGTGGCAGACGAAGAACTGGCTGCCGGCGCTGTCCGGGTCGCTGGAGCGGGCCATGGAGAGCACGCCCTTCACGTGGGCGCGGTTGTTGAACTCAGCCTTGACCATGTAGCCGGGGCCGCCGGTACCAGGGACGCCGCGGGCACCGATCTTGGAATTGGGGCAGCCGCCCTGGATCATGAAACCCTTGATGACGCGGTGGAAGGCCGAGCCGTCATAGAACTTCTCGCGAGAGAGCTTCAGGAAGTTGTCCACGGTGCGCGGAGCGACGTCGGGCCAAAACTCGACGGTCATGTCGCCGTAGTTGGTGTGGATGATGGCACGAGGGATGCCGGCAGCAGGGGAGTCTTTCATTTGTTCTTTGTTATTGCAGGAGGAAAGGGTCAGGGCGGCCATGATGGCCACGGCGGAGAGCAGGCACAGGCGCAGGTTCTTCATGGGTTTATGCCAAGACCGCCTGCCCGCCCTCGCAACCCCAAACCTCCGCTTGCCAGCCCGCCCCCCGCGGGGCAGGGTGGTTTTTCACATGCGCGTAACAGTCAACGATGAGCCGAAGGAGACCGCCGCCCGTTCGCTGGCGGACTTGCTCGCCGAACTGGGCGTCGCCCAGGAGCCGGCTGTCGCCGCCGCGGTCGACGAACAGGTCGTCCCTCGCTCCCGCTGGTCGGCCCACGCCCTCGCCGAAGGCGCCCGCATTCTCGTCATCCGCGCCGCCCAAGGCGGCTGACCCCCCTCTTATGTTCAAATTCATCAAAGGACTCTTCGTCAGCGAGCCGGAAGCCATGGCTCCGGCGAACCTCGTCTTGTTCACGCCCAACGACGGCAGCTGGGACACCAAGCAGGTCCGCCGCCTCTTCGACGCCGGCCTCGGCCGCCTCCACGTCCAAGTCCGCAAAGATTGGGAACGCCGTCACTACGAACAGTTCCTTCGCGCGATCCCGGAAGCCTTCTGGCCCCGCATCGTCCTGGGTGAAGAGCCGGAACTGGTCGAAGCCAACAAGCTCGGCGGCTTCCAGATGCACCCCGGCGAACGCATCCCGCGCCGCTGGCCCAAGCACGCCCCGGTCAGCGCCAAGTGCCATGACTATGAGGAGCTCCGCTCGACCGACAAGGCCTGCGGCTATGTCTTCCTGACGCCGATCTTCGAGTCCGTCTCGAAGAAGGACCATCGCCCCCGCCGCACGCTCCGCGAATACGAGGTCATCCTCCAGCGCTGGAAGGCCGAAGGCGGCGCCCCGGTGCATGCCCTTGGTGGTATTACCCCGAAGAACGCCGCGCAGGCCCGCGAGATGGGCTTCGATGGTATCGCCTTTATCGGGTCGGTCTGGAAGCAGCCCGACCCCGTCCACGCATTCCTCGCCCTCGAGCGCGCCTGGTATGGCAAGGAAGCACGCAAGCTGAAGCGCAAATACTAGGCCGTGTTCCCGCGTCTGCAGTTCCTGACGCTCGACGCTTCGCCGCTCACGCATCGGGCGCAGGCCCTCGCGGCCCTCGAAGGCGGCGTCCGCTGGATCCAGCTCCGCGCGAAGCATCTCTCCGAAGACGTCTGGGTCGCCGAAGCGTCTGCGATCGCCGAACTCTGCCGCGACTACGGCGCGACGTTCGTCGTCAATGATGCGCCGAAGGTCGCGCTCCGCGCTGAAGCCGACGGCGTGCATCTCGGCGGCGACGACGCCTCGCCCGCGGCGGCCCGCGCCTTGCTCGGCGACTTCGCCATCGTGGGCGTGACGCTCAACGAGCCCGCGCATCTTGGCCGTTTCGCCGGCGTGCGTGTCGACTATGCCGGCGTGGGTCCTTTCCGTCACACCGCCAGCAAGCAGAAGCTCGCGGCGATCCATACGGCCGAATCCCTCGCCGCGCTCATCGCCGCCGCATCGCCGCTGCCGTGCTACGCGATCGGCGGCGTGACCGCGGCCGACTGGCCGACGGTGCGAGCGCTTGGCGCCCATGGCATCGCGGTCAGCGGCGCCATCGCCTTGGCGACCGACCCTGTTTCGGCCGCGAAATCGTTGGTCGAAGCGGTGTCCGCCTAGGTTTCGGATGCGAGGGCTGGACAAGCCCGCCGCGGTTCGGATTGTGCAAGCAACGATGTCCTCGCTCCGTATCGCCGACCGCACCTTCGCCTCGCGCCTCCTCACGGGCACGGGCAAGTATGCTTCCGCCGCGCAGCTCCGCGCGGTGCTCGACGCCTGTGGCGCCGAGGTGGTGACGATGGCGATCAAGCGCGTGCGCTTCGGCGCGCAGGACGACGGCATCCTGTCCGCCCTTGACCCGAAGAAGCACCTCATCCTGCCGAATACGTCCGGTGTGCGCACGGCTAAGGAAGCCATCTTCGCCGCCGAACTCGCCCGCGAAGCTCTCGGTACTTCCTGGCTGAAGCTCGAGATCCACCCGGACCCGAAATACCTCATGCCCGATCCGATCGAGACCCTCGAGGCCTGTCGCGAACTGGTGAAGAAGGGTTTCACGGTCCTGCCCTATATCCACGCCGACCCCGTCCTCGCGAAGCGTCTCGAAGAAGTCGGCGCCGCCGCGGTCATGCCGCTGGGCGCGCCGATTGGTTCCAATCGCGGACTGCTCTCCCGCGACTTTCTCCGCATCATCATCGAACAGGCCCGCGTGCCGGTCATCGTCGACGCCGGCCTGGGCGCGCCTTCGCACGCCGCCGAAGCCCTCGAGATGGGCGCGGACGCCGTCCTGGTGAACACCGCGATCGCTTCCTCGGGCGATCCCATTGCCATGGCCCGCGCCTTCCGCCTCGCGGTCGAAGCCGGTCG
>JBAXMD010000105.1:0-5210 GCA_037134475.1 Verrucomicrobiota bacterium
GAAGACGCCCCGGTGAGCCCGATCAATCCTTACGGTCTGTCCAAGCGCATGGGCGAACAGGTCGTCGAGACCTCCGCTGGCCCGGCCGGCCTGACGTGGTGCGTGGGCCGTATCTTCAGCTTCTATCACCCGGAGCAGACCGGCACGTTCCTCTTCCCGACCCTCCAGCGTCGCTTCGCGACCGAGGACCTCGCCAAGGATTTCCCGCTGCACGGCGTGGACGACGTCCGCGACCTATCCTTGGCCGACGACTTGGTCGCCGCAATCGCCGACCTGACCGAACGTCAGGCCGCGGGCATCATCAACATCGGCTCCGGGCGCGGAACCCGCATCGCTGACTTCGTCCAGTCACATGCGCCGAAGTCCTTGAAGATTGTCCCGGCATCGACCGGCACGCCGACCTCCTTGGTTGCGGATACCGCGAAGCTCCGCCAGATTCTCGGCCGATGACCGCCCCGCTTGTCACCATCGTCATCCCGACCTTCAATCGGTCGGCGATGCTACGTCGCTGCATCGAGTCGGCCCTCGCCCAGACCCAGGCCTGCGAAGTCATCGTCGTAGACCACGGCAGCTCCGACGACACTCCAGCCGTGGCCGCCTCTTTCGGCGACCGCATCCGTTACCTCCGTCGTGACATCGACCACGGCGTGCACTTCTGTTGGCTCGATGGTGTCATCAACGCCAAGGCAGAGTTCGTCCATCTCAATTTCGACGACGACTTCCTCGAGCCGACCTACATCGAGAAGTGCATGGCCCTGATGGGTCCCGAGGTCGGCCTGGTATTCTCCAGGGTTGCGCTCCGCGACGAGGAGAGCGGCCGCATCGATCATGAACTGTTCGCTGAATTCGGGGAGACGGGCGTCCGATCCGCCAGCGCCTTCATGCACAAGCAGGTGCGTGGCCTCATCTCGCCTGGCGCGACGATCTTGCGCCGCAAGGACATCCTCAACGCGCTGTACGTGGGTAAGGTGCCTTTCGCCCGGCACGAATATCGCGGCGTCGGCCCAGATTGGCTCATGACCGCGATGGCCACGCTCAACTACCCCAAGGTTGGTTTCGTCGCGGAACCGTTGGCGATCTTTTCGCACCACGCCGGCTCAATCACCGTCGCCGCGGGCGCCGACAAGGAAAAGAAGCGCGCCCTTCGTCGGGCCTATCAGGAATCGCGCCGCTTCTACGCGCTCCTCTGGCTGGCCCAGACCTTCCGACTCGACCTTATCGCCGATGTCACCTTGGTTTGCATGAAGCTGAAGGCCAACCTCGCCTCCGGCCTCAGCCACCTCTTTCATCCCTGTAACCGCAAATCGAAATGACCCGACGTACCGTCAAGCTGGCCGATAACACGATCTCCGCGGAGGAGATGTCCTCCCTCGCCGATTGGTTGAAGGAAGGCCACCAGGTCACCAAGGGCCCGCTCACCCGCCAGTTCGAAGCCGAGTTCGCCGCCTATACAGGCACGAAGTATAGCATCATGGTGAACAGCGGTTCCTCCGCGAACCTGCTGATGGCCTACAGCCTCCTCGAGGCCGGCTACCTGCGGAACAAGAAGGTCATCGTCCCGGCGGTCTCGTGGATCACGACGCTCTCGCCCTTCGTGCAGATGGGCTTCGAGTGCTTCCTTTGCGACTCCGACGCCAAGGACCTCGGCGTCGACCTCAACCACCTCGAGCAGCTCCTGAAGAAGGAGCAGCCCGCGCTCCTCATCCTTGTCCACATCCTCGGCCACCCGAACCAGATGGACACCATCCGCCGCCTCTGCGCCCAGCACGGCTGCCTAGTCATCGAGGACGCCTGTGAAGCCCTCGGTTCGGAATACAAGGGCACCAAGACGGGCGCGCTGTCCTTGGCTGGCTCCTTCTCCTTCTACTACGGCCACCACATCTCGACGATCGAAGGCGGCGCGATCACCACCAGCGACGACAAGCTCTACAGCGTGATGCTCTCCATCCGCTCGCATGGCTGGTCGCGCGACGTCCCGGAAGCCGACCGTCAGGCCTGGAAGAAGGAATTCCAGATCGATGACTTCCGCGAGTTCTACAGCTTCTACTACGCCGGCTACAACCTGCGCTCGACCGATCTCAACGCCTACCTCGGCCGACTGCAGTTGAAGCGTCTCCCGGAGATCGCCAAGGTCCGCGCCCGTAATTTCGAGCTCTACCGCCAGGCCCTCCCGGAATTTTGGTCCCAGTCCAGCGAAGGCGGCTTCGTCTCGAGCTTCTCCTTCGGTACCTACGCCAAGAACCGTCTCGAGGTCTCGAAGCACATGCTCGCCCAAGGCGTCGAGTGCCGTCCGCTCGTCTGCGGTTCGATGGGCCGCCAGCCGTTCTGGATCAAGAAGTTCGGCGTCACGCACCTGCCGGTCGCCGACAAGGTCCATGACTTCGGACTCTACCTGCCGAACCACGCCAACATCACGCCGGAAGACATCGCCTACGTGGCGAAGCACTTCCGCGAGGTGGCGCAGCCCTGCTAGTCCCTCGGCTAGCGAAGAAAACCTTCCGCGAGTCCGTGGAAGAAGCGGTAGCTCTCCTTGCCCGCCCGGAAGCAGAACAGACGCAGTAGGCGCAGTGGCGAATTGTCGCGGCCTTCCTTGTCGGCGTAGCCGATGGTCGAGGTGAGCGCGTCCGCGGACAGGGTCACCGGCATGGGCCGGATACCCCGGATGCGCAGGTCGGTCTCCCACGGGCGATCCAAGGCGTGATCGACCTGTTCTGTGATGGGCATCATCGACTTCAATAGAGCCTCCGCCCCGCGGCGGTTCACGGCATAAGCGGCGGAGGAGGTCGTCCGAGTGAGGTGAACGACAAGATGATGCGCGGCGTCCAGGCGGCGCTTCCGGACGGGCAGGCCATGGTGAAAGCAGAAGAGCTTCACGAGGTCCCAGTCGTCTTTCTCGCCGAGCGCCTGCAGAACCTCGGCGTAGTCTGGGCGGAGCTCGACGTCGTCTTCGAGGACCACGCACCAAGGCGCGTCGGTCTGGAGGAAGAGTTCCAAGACCTTGAGGTGACTCAGGGTGCAGCCGATCTCGCCGGCCCGAGGCGTCGGGCGGCGGTTACGAATCGCGTAGAGCTGCGGGTCGACCAGTTTCTCCCAGTCCGGCACTTCCTTGCCCAGCACCGCGGAGACGCGGATATAGTCGACGCCGCGTGAACGCAGGTGCGCATCCAGCGTCGCCATCCGCTCCTTGTCGCGGTCGAGATTGATCACATAGAGGGGCGGCATGCGGGAACGACGCGGGTGACCTTTGGTCGCCTTGACGTCGACTCAAACCAAATAAGCGGATTTCAGCCTGTCAAAACCGCCAGCCGGCTTTCCAGAGGAGCCCGTCGACCTTGGTACCGATGCTCGAGAGGTGTCGCCCGAATCCGGTGCCCAGCGCGTGATCGCGCAAGCCGCGGTCACGGTAGACGCGCGGGCGTTCGACCCATGGGGTGGCTAGGAAGCGGCGCCAGGCGGCGAGGTGCTCGCCTGCGTCGAACCAGCTCGGCGGGGTGTCGCCGTTGAACCAGGGTTCGCGGAGGTAGGACAGGTAGAGCTCGTCGTCCGCATCGACCTTGAGGATGTGGTCGATGGCGGCGTCGAAGTCCGGGAAGGCCGAGACGTCGATGAAGCTGCGCGGGTTGAAGTCGAGCGCGACCTGGGGGTTGCCCCAGTAGATCGGCAGGCTGCCGGCGAGCATGGGCTCGACGAGCTTCTCGGTGGTGTAGCCATCGGAGACCGAGTTCTCGAAGGCCAAGGTGAACTTGTAGTCGCGGACGAAGGCGAGCTTGTCGGCGATGGGTCGGCCGAGGTTGTTGAAGTGGCGGCCGCCGGAGTCGACCCGCTTCCGACGATTGAGCATCCGGAAGAACTGGTTGCGCTGCGGGCAGCGGGGATTCGAGACCACGAAGTTGCAGAACTTGGTCTTGGCTCGAAGGGAGGCCGCGGCGTTGAAGCCGGCGCCCTTCAAGAGACGACGGGCGTCATCGACGTAGAAGACGTATTGCGGCAGGCGATAGTGGCGGGGGTCGTCCGGCAGGAGGCTGAAGGTGATCGCGTGGTCGCACGCATCGAAGTCCGGCAGGACGTTTTCGGAGGTATAGAAGACCTTGCGGCCGCGGAAGGCACGATGGGCCTCGCCGAACGTGGAATAGACGAGGACCTCGGCCTCGGCCAGCGGCACGACCCGCACGTCATATTCCTTGGCGAGGAGACGGGTGAACACGTTGTCCTGCGGGTCGAACGAGGCCATCCGGTCCCGGTCATTACGGCTGAAGATGAAGTCGCTGAAGGCGATCCGGAGGGGGCGCATGGTCAAGGCGTCGGTTTGCGGAAGCTATTTAGCCACTGCTTCGTATGGCGGGTCGACTGGGAAAGCCATCGTCTGGCCCGGTCCAGCGGGGAGAGCGTGGAAGGCCAGCGCGGGCGGAAGCCCAAGGTCGCCAGTTCGGCGAGGGTGGCGGGCGTGAGGCCATCGACGGTCCAGAACTGCTTGGACGCCGGGACGCGCGCGGGGATGGCGTCGATGTTCCGGAAGGCGTAGCGGTCATGCTCATACTTCCAGGCGTAGTAGCCGAGCAGGTTGAATTCGCTGAACAGACGCTTCGGGACGTGGCGCGCGTAGGTCTCGATGGTCGGGAACATGTTCGAGAAATCGCGCAGGGTGCTCACGCGATAAAGGCGGGTGCCGTGGCCTTGCATGAACTCCCATTCCGGGTTCTCGCCGTAGAGATTTTCCACGGCCTGCTGCCACTTGGTCGCCGCCATGCCGTCATTCCTGAGGGCGGCGTAACGGCGCTTTTCGACCAAGGGGAGTCCGTCCACGAAGAAGTCGCCGACCTTGGCGCCCGGCAGGAAGATGACGTCGGAATCGACGAACAGGACGAACTCGCCCCGGACGTAGCGATGGGCCTGGAGTTTGGCGACCTGCTGGCCGACGTAGTCCGTGCGGAAATACGGGCAGACGATCCGACGTTCGGTGGCTAGGTAGCGGAGGTGATCAATCTGGCCCTCGGGCACGCCGACGACGATTTCATCCCAGCCTTGGAGATTTTGGTGGATCGACTGAAGGCAGAGATCCAGCCACGCGATGTCTCGCTTGTAGGTCCGAATATAGATCGAGACCTTGGCCATGGCGCTCAGGCGCGGGGGCCGTACTTACGCTGGGGCGCTTGAGTCGGCGCGATGGGTTCGATCTGGACGCCGGCACAGGCCGGGTGCCGTCCGAAGGT
>JBAXMD010000106.1:0-5096 GCA_037134475.1 Verrucomicrobiota bacterium
GACTGGGAAGCCATGACCGGCGATGCTGCGGGCAACATGATCGTCGGCGACGTGGGCAACAACGTCTCCCGGCGCAAACAGTTGGCGTTCTATCTCTTCAAGGAGCCCGCGCCCGGTGCCACCGAGGTGGCCGAGGTCCGCAAGGTGACCTTTGCCTGGCCGGATCAGACGGCCTTCCCTGATCCCGAGCTTTCGCATGATTGCGAGGCGATGTTCCTGCTGCGCGGAAAGCTCTACCTCCTCACCAAGCACCGCCGCGATACCCTGACGGATCTCTGGCGCGCAGATATCCCGACCGTCGGCGATCACGCCACGCTGACCAAACTCGCGCGCTTCGACGTCGGCGGCATGGTCACCGACGCCTGCCTGTCGCCTGACCTGAAGCATCTCGCCATCCTGACTTATCGTAACGTCTGGGTGTTCGACGTCCCGGCGGTCGGAGAAGATTTCTTCCATGCGCCCACGTTGCATGTGCCCATCGCGCCGCCTTTGCTTTCCTGGCAGGTCGAAGGGTGCTCCTGGATCGACGCTGGCCATCTCCTCCTCGGCTCCGAGCAGGGCGATCTTTTCCGAATCGCGCTGACGGATTTCCGCGAGGCCAAGTGAGTCTCTGAAAATGAGAAGACCGGCGGCCTTGCGGTACCGGTCTTCTTTGTTCGCTGTCAGGACGCTCAGAGCGCCTTGGCGGCGGCGATCACAGCTTCCTTTGTGATGCCGAGTTCCTTCATGACCACGTCGCCTGGAGCGGAGAGACCGAAGGTGTCGGTGCCGATCGCCTTACCGGCGGTACCGACGTAGCGGCCCCACGAGATCGTCACGCCGGCTTCGATGCTGACGCGCTTGGTGCAAGCGGAGGGCAGGACTTCTTCCTGGTAGGCCTTCGGCTGACGCGCAAAGACTTCCATCGAAGGCATCGAGACGACGCGGACGCCCGCGCCGAGTTCTTCGCCGGCTGCGAGGGCGAGCGAGAGTTCGCTGCCGGTACCGATGAGGATGTGGGTGAGGGCTGCGGTTTCCTGACGGAGGACGTAGCCGCCCTTGAGCGTGCCCTGGCGGCGCGTGGCGACCGGGACGGCGTCGAGGGAGGGGACGTTCTGGCGCGAGAGGATCAGGGCGACCGGGCCATTCTTACGGGCGACGGCGTGGGCAAAGGCGGCGGCCGTCTCTTCAGCGTCGCCTGGGCGGACTACGTCGAGGTTCGGGATGCAGCGCAGGGCGCTGACGGTCTCGACCGGCTGGTGGGTCGGGCCGTCTTCGCCGACGCCGACGGAGTCGTGCGTGAAGATGTAGAAGGCCTGCAGCTTCGCGAGGGCCGCGACGCGGATCGACGGGCGAAGGTAGTCGGAGAACGTCAGGAACGTCGCTCCGGAGCCCTTGAAGATGCCGTGGTAGGCCATGCCGTTGAGGATGGCGCCCATCACGTGCTCGCGGATGCCGAAGTAGAGGTTGCGGCCGGCCGGGGTCGCGATGTCGAAGTCGCCGGCGTCCTTGATGTAGTTCTTGGTCGAGCCGTGAAGGTCGGCCGAACCGGAAAGCACGAGAGGTGAAGCCTTGGCGACGGCGTTGATGCAGGCCTCGCCGGAGAGACGGGTGGCGAGGGCGTTCTTACCGAACTCCGGGATGGCAGCGAGGAGGGACTGGACGTCACCATGGTCGCCTTGCTGTGCCTTGGCGAGGAGGACGGCCTTCTCGGGATTGGCCTTGGACCAGGCGGCGAAGGTCTTCTGCCATTCGGCGTGCGCGGCGGCCTGTTGGGCCTTGCGGGCGTTGAAGTAGGCGCGGGTCTCGGGCGAGACAAAGAACTTCTCTTCGGGCAGGCCGAGGGCCTTGCGGGACGCGTCGACGAATTTCACACCCGCTTCGCCGTGGCCCTTGGAGGTGCCTTGGACTTCGGCGATACCCTTGCCGATGACGGTCTTGCAGATGATCAGCTTCGGCTTGCCGTTCTTGCTGGCGCGAGCCTGCTCGAGGGCTTCGGCGATCGGGGCGAGCTCGTTGCCCTGCTTGATCGTGAAGACTTCCCAGTTGGCGGCTTCGTAGCGCTTGGCGGTGTCCTCGTTCTGCGTCTTGGAAGCCATGGCGTCGAGGGTGACGTCGTTGGAGTCATAGAGCATGATGAGGTTATCGAGGCCGAAGCGTCCGGCGAAGGAAGCGGCTTCCTGCGAGATGCCTTCCTGGAGGCAACCGTCGCCGGCGAGGCCGACCACGATGTGGTCGAAGATCTTATGTTCGGCAGTGTTGAAATGGGCGGCGGCCATCTTGGCGGCGACGGCCATGCCGACGATGTTGCCGGTGCCCTGACCGAGCGGGCCGGTGGTGGCTTCGACGCCGACCGTCTCGCCGAACTCGGGGTGGCCCGGCGTCTTGGAGTGCAGCTTGCGGAAGTTCTTCACTTCTTGGAGCGGGAGGTCGAACCCAGCGAGGTGGATCCAGCTGTACAGGAACATCGAGCCGTGGCCGGCCGAGAGCACGAAGCGGTCGCGGTTGATCCAAGAGGGGGCGGCGGGGTCGTGGCGGAGGAAGTTGCCGTAGAGGACGGAGCCGATTTCCGCAGCGCCGAGCGGCAGGCCGAGGTGGCCCGAATGGCAGGCGGCCACGGCATCCATGGCGAGGCCGCGGGCTTCGGTAGCGGCGCGGGAAAGGTCGGCGGAATTATTGAGCGACATAGTCCTTATGCGTAAGGGATAAAGTGGCGGGGTTTCCAGCCTTGAATGAGTCCTCAAACCCAGCCAAAACGGTCACATGTCCGACAAAGAACTCGAAGAAGGCCTAGCCCTGCGACTCGACTTCGGAAAACTGCGAAAAATCGCTTCCGGACAGGCCGATGTCATTCCGGCCGTCGCCCAGGACGCCCAGACGGGCGAAGTGCTCATCCTCGGTTACGTCAACGAGCTGGCCTTGCAGACCGCCCTTCGCGAAAAGAAGGCCACTTTCTGGAGTACGTCTCGCAATGAACTTTGGATCAAGGGCCTGACTTCCGGCGATTTCCTCGAGCTCCTCGAAGTGCGCGTCAACTGCGAGCAGAACTCGATCCTCTATAAGGTCCGCCCGGCCGGCCAAGGCGCCTGTCACACGAAGGAGAACGGCAAGGCCCGTTCAGGTTGCTACTACCGTCGCCTCAAGGCCGACGGTTCGCTGGAGAAGGCCTGAGCCTCAGCGTCGGCTTAGGGCCTGCAGCACGAGCTCCGTTTCGATATCGAGGCGAACGACAAGTAGCTTCGTGCGGCGCGTGATGCGTTCCGTCCCGGGTCGCGCGGCGAATCCGAGCGCTTCGTAGTCGCCCTGCTTGTCCGTCAGGCGTTTGAGCGCGGCTTCGGCTTCCTCGCCGGTGCGATAGGCGAACGCGATCGTCGCGACGAGAAAGGCGCCGTCTTCGCTTTCGCCGACCGCGATCGTGGCGGTCTCGGCCTGCGCGCCGGCTTCGATGAGCGCACGGCCGAGCCAGCGCCGGCGGGCCGCGGCCTCCAGCAGGCCGGACGCGGGGTCGGCGTGCACGAGCAGGTAGCCATGCGGGACGCCGCGCAACTGCACGCGGGCCAGGCCTGGGATGGTTTTTCCGCCTTCGGGAATTTCCGGGGTGTCCAGACCGAGCTCGGCCGGTTGTCCGGGGATGAAGCCCACGGTCACGCGCCGGGCTGAATTCACGGAGGGGTTCGCCAGCTGGGCGCGTAGGGCGGCCCGTTGTTCTGGCAGGGCGAGTTCGGGCAGGGATTGGAGGACTACGACGGCGGTCCGACGGCCGATGGTTTCAGCAGGAACGATCAGCGCGACTTCGCGGCTCCGCGGATCGATGCGAAGACGGAGGTCGGCAGGATCGAGCCAAAGCCAAGCCAGCCCGCTCGCCATCGCAAGGGAGGCGAGCAGCAGCCACGGACGTCGCATCGGGCCTTATTTGGCGGCCGGAGCGCCGGGAGTCTTCTGGGCTTTCTCGATCACCTTCGCGATTGCCTGCACGGCCTTGTCGGCCGGGTAGTCGAGATCGAGCGTCGCCAGCTTGCCTTCGCCCCCGATGCGGATCTTCTGCACGAGCTCGGAGAGCAGCGCGAGGTTCGCTTTCTCCTCGGCGCTTTTACCGTCGTCATTTGACAACCCGATCATCGCGAACGCCTGTAGTCCTTTGATCTGCTTGCGCATCGTCGAAGCCTTCTCGGCGGTCACGAAGGCCGCGGTGATCGCGAGCTGCAGGTCGGTGGCGTTTTCGCCGAGCACCAGGGAAATGTCTTCCGCGCCCACATCTTCCTTCGCGTTCTGCATCTTCGACGCATCGGCGTAGAGGTAGAACCAGCCCTGCTGGGCGGCGGCAAACTTGGAGGCCACCGCGGCGGGAAGCGGGGTGGATTTTTCATTACGGTCAGCGGCGGCGAGGGCGCGTTCGAGGAATTCCTCGCTGGCGACGATCACGAGGCTTGCCGAGTGGGCGACGACGTAGGCGTCCTTCGCGTTGTCCTTGGGTTTTTCGCCCGAGACCTTTTCGATGAACGTGCTCGCTTCCCAAGCCTTGTGCTTGCCGACGGTCTTCGAAGCGATGCCATGCTTCGCCCCAAAGGCGTCGATGGTCGCGGGCACGAATTTACCGCGGATGAGCACGACACCGGAAGCGTTCTTCTCGGCGACCTTGCCGTCAGGGCCGGGATAGATGGCGACGACGAGGTCCTGCAGGTCTTTTTGGGAGTCGATGCCCAGCTGTTCGTTGAGCTTGCGGGAGGCCTCGAGGTCCTTCGTCTTCAGGCCGGCGAGCTTCTCGACCGCTTGGCCGACCTTGGAGGCGCGGAAGGCCGCGATGTCGACGCCGACGATGCCGACGGCCCCGGCGGGAAGGCTATCGGTGTTCAGGGCGGCCTGGGCCGAACCGAAGGAGAGGGCAAGGAAGAGGGGGGCGAGCAGGAGGCGCATGTCGGTCGAGCATTAAGCCCGCAGGTCGGCAGGGGACAAGCGGATAGCCAGTTATCCCTAGGAATCAGGAGGGGTTTTGACCCATCTGGGCACAAAAAAGGGCGCCGAAAGGCGCCCTTGAGGAGGGTGTTAATCCGAGGATTAGTAGCCGCCACGGTCGCCGCCGCCGAAGCCGCCGGAGCGACGTTCGCCGCCGCCGAAGC
>JBAXMD010000107.1:0-5080 GCA_037134475.1 Verrucomicrobiota bacterium
GCCCACGAGCTCGCCAAGGAACTCGCGCTCCGCTCCGAAGCCCTCAAGGAAGCCGCCACGACCAAGGCCGAAGTGGCCCAGGAAACGATGGTCGAACTGCGCGGCCTGCTCAATCAGGCGGCCTCGCATCTCGAATCCCTGCGTCGCGCCGACGCTGGTTCCGCCGCCTAAGCGTCGTTCGCTTAGGACCGCAGTCCCTGGATCAGTTCGAGGACCTTCGCCTCGATCTGAGGCAGGGCCTCGTCCGGATGGGCGAAGTCGATGTCGTGTACGGTCCAGTATTCGATGCGGTCGGCCCACTCCGGGTGCGACTGGAGCATCATCGCGTGGTGCTCATCCTTCTTGAGGGCGATGGTCCGATGGGCCCGTTCCAGGTCTTCCCGGCGGAGTTGGGTGGGCGCCGGGCCAGTCAGGTCGAGGGGGATGCCGAGTTCGCGGAGCCGCTTTTCGGTATCCCGGGAAATCAGGGTCGGCTCATCCGCCACCAGGGAGGTCAGGAGGCCGCGGGAAAAGGCCCGGGCGGGATGTCCCATCCGGCTGGCATGCCAGTTGAACAGGGCTTCGGCATGGCGGCTGCGGTAGAAGTTCCCCGTGCAGACGAACAGGGTGAGGGGGCCAGAATCTGCGCTTGTGCGGTGGGACATGCCGGGTAGAGTCCCCGCAACCTAACCTCACTGCCATGGTACGCAATCTGTTCGTTCTCTCCCTCCTTTCCTTCGCTGTCGTCGGTTGCATGGGCCCTGCCAAGGGTCCGTCCCCCGTCACCGACGGCGCCGCCACGGACCTCGCTCCGATCGCCGCGACCCCTATCGCCGTGACTCCGGTCCTGGCCCCTGAGCCTGCTCCGGCTGCCGCCAAGAAGGCCGCTCCGACCAAGGCTAAGGGCAAGCTGCCCCTCAACAGCAAGAGCAGCAAGTAAGCCGGTTGGCTTACATCAATGACACTTCGGTAACGAAAGTGTCGACCTGACCGGGCTCCGCAAAACGGAGCCCGTTCTTGTGTTCAGGGCTATTGGGCGGGCCCATCCACGGTTCGACGCAATAATACGGCGCCTCGGGATCGGGCGTCCAGGTGACGACGCTCGCCCAGCTGCCGGGGATCGCTTCTTCGCCGACCTTGATGGTGATATCTTCTTCGCCCGACTTCGGTCCGAAGCTGAGCGTCGCGGACTTGAGGTTCGTGAAGATGCAGTCGGAGAGATGCGGATTGTCGAAGCTGATCGCCTCGGCGCCCTTGAGCTCGGCGAACGGAATCAGTTTACCGTCGGCGGCGTGACGCCACTGTTTCTTCGAGGGGATCTTCACGACGTAGTCGCGGCGGCTGAGTCCCTGGTGCCACGGTAGCGTGAAGTAGAAGTGATGGCCGGCGCACCACGGCAGCGGCTGGGCGTCACGGTTCTCGAACTCGAACGTGATGCGCAGGAAGAGCTCGAGGAAATCGAAGCGGATACGGAAGTCGTAGGCGAAGGGATAGCACCCGCGGCCGCGCGCGTCCTGGATCATGCATACCACCGCGTGCTTGGGGCCGCTTTCGACGATCTCGAAGGCCGAATCGCGGGCGAAGCCGTGCTGGGGCATCGGGCGTTTGACGCCGTCGGCGGCCTTCCAGGCGAACTTTTCGCCGTCGGCGTAGTTGCGGCCCATGAACGGGAAGAGGATCGGATTGCCGCCACGGACAGGCCCGATCTTATCGAGTTCCATCGGCGCGCCTTCGGGCCAGAAGAGGATTTCGCGGTGCCCGGAAGGGACATCGAGTTTCCAGCGGAGGAGGCGCGCGCCGCGCGTCAGGCACGTCTCATAGGTCGAGGCGCCGACCTTCCATCGTTCCATGGGCACGCCGTTCTCTTCGTAGCTCTGCATGAGCCAGAGCAAACGAAGCGACCGCCCGGTGGCAAACGCGGACTTAGCCCGCGCGCTTGGCGAAGCGGTAATGGCAGACCATCCACTCCGCGCCGCCCTGGAAGTTCCAGAGCTCGGCGCAGGCCATGAAGAACACGCGCCAGTTGGCCAGCCAGGCCTTCGCCCGCTTTTCGCCGTAGGTCTGCGCGAAGATGCGGAGGATCTCCTCGCGGTGGCGATCGGTATTCTGGAGCCAATGCTCCGAGGTCTGGCCGTAGTGGCGGCCTTCGACCTCCCATTGCGCCTCGAGCTTCAGGTCGTCCTGGAAGCGGCTGGCGAGGCAGTTGGAGGGCATGATGCCGCCCGTGAAGAAGTGGCGCGACATCCAGTCGGTGGAGTCTTTGGCCGCGAAATGGTAGGCGATGTCCTTGTGGGTAAAGACGTGGAAGAACAGTTTGCCGTCGGGCTTGAGCCAGCCGGCGATGCGGCGCATGAGCTCGCCCCAGTTCTTCATGTGCTCGAACATCTCGACCGACACCACGCGGTCGAAGCGCGAAGCCTCGGCGGCGAAGATATTCATATCGCAGGTGATGATGCGGACGTTCTTGAAGCCGCGCTGGGCGCATTCGCCTTCGATGTGCGCGCGCTGCGAGGCCGAGTTCGAGACGCCGGTGATGCGGGCGTTCGGGTATTTCTCGGCCATCCAGAGGGTGAGCGAACCCCAGCCGCAGCCGAGCTCGAGGATCTCGAGTCCGTCCTTGAGCTCCGCGCGGGTGCACGTGCGGGCCAGCATGGTCTCTTCGGCCTCGCCGATCGTCTCGCCGCCGAGCGCGTAATAGCAGGAGGAGTATTTCAGGCGCGGGCCGAGGCAGAGCTTATAGAAGGCCGCGGGCACCTCGTAATGCTGTTCGTTCGCCGCCTTGGTCTCGATGGCCACCGGTAGCGTGCGCAGCTCAGCCGCAAAGGCGTCGACCTTGGCGAAGCGCGCGGCGGCGGACTCCGGACGCTCGTCCACGAGGCGCTGCTTGAGCAGGCGGCGGATGCCCCAGCGGATCACGCGGTCCGGCAGGACGTCCTTTTCGATGAGGGTATCGATCAGCGGCATGCTCATACTGTGCACGAAGACCCCTTCGCTGGCAATCCGCTGAGGCGAAAAAATCAGCCGCGGGGCGGGCGGGGCCAGAAGGCCGGCACGCGTGCCTGGTAGTCGGCGTAGGCGGGACCCTTCGACGTCAGGAGCTGCTGCTCCGTGAGCGGGATGCCGGTCACGCGGGTCAGGAAATAATACATCACGCCGACGCAGAGCAGGCCGGGGACGCCGCGGTACGCGCTATTGTAGCTCATCAGCAGGAAGCCGACCCAGACGAGCCATTCGCCGAAATAGTTCGGGTGGCGGCTCCAGGCCCAGAGGCCGCGTTCGCAGACCTGGCCCTTGTTGGCCGGGTCTTTCTTGAAGGCCGCCAGCTGCGCGTCGGCGATCGTCTCGATGAGCAGGGCGAGGCCGACCACGCCGAGGCCGACCCAGTGGATCAACTTGGCTGGGCCGGAGGCGCCGGTGGGGTTCGAGGAGAGCAGAGGCAGGCACAGGATCGTGAGCACGAGCGCCTGCACGAAATAGAAATACGCCATCTGGGCCGGCATGCGGTCGCCGTGTTCGGCCCGCATCTTGAGGTAGCGGCCATCTTCTTGGTCGAGGTGACCGAGCACCCGTACGGCGAGGTGCGTGCCGAGACGGATGCTCCACAGCACGGTCGCGACGGCCATGAGCAGGCCTTGGCCGCCGAGGGGGAAGATCCAGAAGTGGACGGCGAGGATCTGCAGGCCCACGAGGGCGAAGCCGTACGACCAGGCGACGTCCACGATGGACCAGTTATCGATCTTCTTGGCGATGAGCCAGCAGACGGCGAAGAAGACGCAGGCCTCGGCGAGGAGGATCAGGAAATCGAGTCCGAGTTGGGCGAGGGGGTGCATGGAGCGGCGGGCTTGGGGAGGACTTTGCGGAAAGTGGCGCAGAGGAAGAAATGGAGGATCCAGCAGGCGAGCGGGACGGTGATCACCCAGCCGATGAGGCCGTGCAGGCCGGTCAGCCAGAACTTCTCTACGAAATCGGGGAGGGACCGGTTGAATTCGTCGATGATCGCCTTCGGGGTGAGGGCGAAATGCCGCGCCCCCAAGAGCGTCTCGCCGAGGCGGACGAACGGCACGATGAGTAGGATCTGCAACGCGAAGCTCGCGTGGTTGACGATCTGCATGACCACGTGGTTGAGGCGGAAGAGGCGGCCGGCGATGAGGCAGAGCAGGGTCGTCAAACCGATGAACGGGATGATCGCGATGGCGAAGCTGACCACGACGGCGGCCGAGACCGCCTCCGGGGTCGCGCCTTGGCGCAGTTCGGCGACCAGCGGATCACGCACCTTGCGGCACAGCCAATCAGAGACGCGTCCCATTCAGGCGACCTTACGCGTGAAGAAGATCTTGCCAAGGTCGGTCTCGCCCTTGGCTTTGAAGAGACAAAGCAGGGCATAGCCCGCGATGGCGAAATTACCGAGAAGCATCAGAGCGACGAACCAGCTGAGGCGCGAGGCGATGGACTGCTCGCGCCAGGCGACGTAGAGCCAGAAGGCGAGGAAGCCAAAGTAAGCATCGAACATCGTGGCGAGACCCCACGGCTCGGAGCAGACCGTCACGTAGCCGCCGAGGACGTTGAGGCCCTTGCCGTGATATTCGGGCAGCGGGCTGATCGAAGGGGCCGTGCAGGCGTACCACGACACCCAGGTCATGGCGGCGAGCACGAGGACGAAGTAGAGGGTCAGGAGACGGCGGGAGAGCATGGGGAGAAGAGTATGGAGTATTGAGTATGGAGTATAGGCCAGACAGTTGGGTCTAGGGTGGGGGGAAGGAGGGGGAAGGCAAATAGGAGGTAGGGACAGCACCACGTGCTGTCCTCGGTGCAAAGGTGCAAATCGGCCTGCGGCCTGTGCAAAGGTGCAAAGGTCGGGTGGTGGCGGTTAGCGGTTGGCGGTTGGGAACACATCAGTGGCAAAGTCGCCGATACATGTGGCGGGTGGCGGCCCCGGGTGGCTGGTGGCGGGGTAGGGATGCGATGACATCGCATCCGTCTGGATTGGGTAGGGGCGCCACGGCGTGGCGTCCGTGGGTGGACAGTCGTCATTGGCTCGGATGACTTGCCCGGCTCACGATGATCGCTCTGCGAACGGACGCGACGCCGTCGCGCCCCTACC
>JBAXMD010000108.1:0-5007 GCA_037134475.1 Verrucomicrobiota bacterium
CTCCTCCGCCAATCGATGGGCCAAGAAGAAGCGCGCCTGTGGACGATGGACGTCGCCACCGCCAAGAAGACCCAGATCACGCCGAAGTCCGTCCGTTGCTATTTCACCCAGGCGGGCTTCGCCGAGGGCGGCAAGGCCGTCTATGCGTTGGCGAACTTCGAGTCCGACTTCCTCTGCCCGACGCGTATCGACGTCGCCACCACCACCCTCAGCAAGCTTACGGGCGGACCAGCTTGGGACGGCGAGGAACTGGTCGTCTCGGAAGATGGCACGCGGCTCATCGTCTCCTTCAACGTCGAAGGCTTCTCGGAACTCCGCTGCTGGGACCTGTCGTCCGGGAAACCTCTGCCCGCGCCCAAGATCAAGGCCGGCGTGATGAGCACCCTGATCTTCCGGCCGGGCAGCCATGAGGTCGGCTTCTCCCTCAATAGCGAAGATTCCGCGAGCGACGCATGGTCGGCCGACCTCGATACTGGCGCCGTCACCCGCTGGACCAATCGCACCACAAAAGCGAAGAAGGAGATACCGAACCCAGAGCCGCTCATCACGCGCGTCACCAGCTTCGACGGCGTGAGCATCCCCGCGCTCGTCTACCACCCTGACCCGAAGAAATTCCCGGGCAAGCGACCGGTGCTGATGGTCTTCCATGGGGGACCCGAAGGCCAGTCGCGCCCAGGCTACCGCGGCAGCTTCCACTTCTACCTTAACGAACTCGGCGTCGCGCTCGTCTACCCGAACATCCGCGGCTCCACCGGCTACGGCCGGAAATACCTAGCCCTCGATGACGGCGTGAAGCGCGGCGACGCAATCAAGGACGTGGGCGCCATCCTCGACTGGGTGGCCAAGTCCGACCGCCTCGACGCGCGGCGCGTGGCGGCCTACGGCGGTAGCTACGGCGGCTTCATGAGCCTGGCCTGCCTCGTGAACTACGCGGAGCGCTTCCGTTGCGGCGTGGATAACGTCGGCATCGCCAACTTCGCGACCTTCCTGAGGGACACCTCGGATTATCGGCGTAACGCGCGCCGACTAGAATACGGCGACGAGCGTAAGCCGGACGTGAAGGCGTTCCTGGATCGCATTTCGCCGGCCAACCACGCCGATCAGATCCGCTCACCGCTGCTCATCATTCAGGGCAAGAACGACCCGCGCGTCCCCTTCACCGAAGCCGAGCAGATGCGTGACGCCGTGAAAGCCAAGGGTGGCACCGTCTGGTATGTGATGGCCAAGGATGAAGGCCACGGCTTCGTGAGGAAGACCAACGCCGACTATCAGTTCGCGGCCACCATCCTTTTCCTCCGGGCCCACCTCTTGGACTAACGGGCTTCTATACGATTATAAATGACGGAGTCCGTAAGGAGATTCCCCTCGCAGACTGCGGGGTAATCGCCAATAAAGGAACCTCAGCCGCACCCCGCGGTCATACCCCTACCCCTACCATGAACTGCGTGAAGAAACTCACGGCGGCGCTACTGCTGTCCCTCCCCTCCCTCGCCCAAGCCGGCGAAGCGGATATCCGAATCCCCGACCTCGCGAAGACGACGTTCCTCCAAGGCGCGCTTACCGGCCACCAGATCCTGTGGCTCGGTCTGGTCGTCTGCGCCCTCGCGACCGCTTACGGGTGGTGGCAGTACCTCCAGACGCGGGCGCTTCCGGTCCACCGCTCCATGGCGGCGGTCTCCGATATCATCTGGGAGACCTGTAAGACCTACCTGTGGCAACAGGGCAAATTCCTCGCCGGACTCTGGGTGCTCATCGCTGGCTGTATGACCTACTACTTCGCCGGCCTCGAGCATAAGGACGCCGGTTCCGTCGCGGTGATCCTCGCGGCTTCGGTGCTCGGCATCCTCGGTAGCTATGGCGTCGCCTGGTTCGGTATCCGTATCAACACCGTCGCTAATTCGCGTGCTGCCTTCTCGGCCCTAGGCGGCAATCCGCTCGCCACACTGCTCATTCCGCTCAAGTCCGGCATGAGCGTCGGCCTGCTGCTGGTCGCGATCGAACTCTTCTTCATGATCGGAATCCTCCTGTTCCTGCCCAAGGACCTCGCGGGACCCTGCTTCATCGGCTTCGCCATCGGTGAATCCCTCGGAGCCTCCGCCCTCCGCATCTGCGGCGGTATCTTCACCAAGATTGCGGACATCGGCGCCGACCTGATGAAAATCGATTTTAAGCTGCCGGAAGACGACCCGCGCAACCCTGGCGTCATCGCCGACTGTACGGGCGACAACGCCGGCGACTCCGTCGGCCCGACCGCCGATGGTTTCGAGACCTATGGCGTCACCGGCGTGGCACTCATCGCCTTCCTCGCGCTGGCCCTAGCCGCCAACCCCGCCTTGTGTGCGACCCTCATCATCTGGCTCTTTGCCATGCGTATCCTGATGGTGATCACCTCCCTGCTCAGCTACTGGATCAACGACGCCGTGAGCCGGGCCGTCTGGGGCCAGGCTAAGGACTTCAACCTCGAGCAACCGCTGACGAACCTGGTCTGGATTAGCTCCCTTGTCTCGATCGCGATCACCTACCTCGCCAGCTACTTCCTGCTGGCCGACCAAGGCGGTGGCCTCTGGTGGGTGCTGTCCACGATCATCTCGCTCGGCACGCTCGCCGGCGCCCTCATTCCTGAGTTCACCAAGGTGTTCACCTCGACCGAGAGCCGCCACGTCAAGGAGGTCGTCACCTCATCCGACCAAGGCGGCGCCTCGCTCAACATCCTCTCGGGTCTCGTCGCCGGCAACTACTCGGCCTTCTGGACCGGGCTCTGCATCCTCGGCTTGATGTTCGGCGCCTACCTGCTCTCCGCCCATCCGGCTGTCGCCGGCCTAATGCCGGCGCGCTTCGCTTTCGCGGCACCGATCTTTGCCTTCGGCCTCGTCGCCTTCGGGTTCTTGGGTATGGGCCCGGTGACCATCGCGGTCGACTCGTTCGGCCCGGTAACCGATAACGCCCAGTCGGTCTACGAACTTTCGCAGATCGAGAAGCAGCCGGGTATCGCCGCCGAGCTCGAGCGCGACTTTGGCTTCCGCCCAGACTTTGAGGGCGCCAAGCACCAGCTCGAGAAGGGCGACGGCGCAGGCAATACATTCAAAGCAACCGCCAAGCCTGTACTCATCGGTACCGCCGTCGTCGGCGCGACCACGATGGTCTTCGGCATCATCATGATGCTACAGGAACACTACCAGTCGCTGGACGCGAAGTTCAACGTCCTGGAGAAGCTCTCGCTCGTGCACCCGGAAGCCCTGATGGGCCTCCTCATGGGTGGCGCGGTCATCTACTGGTTCACCGGCGCCTCCATGCAGGCGGTCGTTACTGGCGCCTACCGGGCGGTGGTCTACATCAAGGAGAACATGAACCTCGACGTGACCACGGCGACGACCGAGTCCTCCAAGGAAGTGGTCCGCATCTGCACGCAGTACGCGCAGATGGGTATGACGAACATCTTCATCGTCATCTTCTGCTTCTCGCTGTCCCTCGCGCTGTTCGACCCGTTCTTCTTCATCGGCTATCTGGTAGGCATGGCGTTCTTCGGTCTATTCCAAGCGATCTTCATGGCCAACGCCGGCGGCGCCTGGGACAACGCTAAGAAGATCGTCGAGGTCGACCTTAAGGCCAAGAACACCCCCCTACACGCCGCCACGGTCGTCGGCGACACGGTCGGCGACCCGTTTAAGGACACCTCCTCGGTCTCGCTTAACCCCGTCATCAAGTTCACGACGCTCTTCGGCCTGCTCGCCGTTGAGATCGCGGTGAAGATGGAAGATGGCCCCCGGCTTGCGCTCGGTAGCGCGATCTTCCTGGTCGCCCTCTTCTTCGTCTACCGGAGCTTCTACGGGATGCGCATCCCGGTGGCGTCTAAGGCCCGCTGACCTGACCGGACGTCGGCCCCCAAGGGCTCCCCGACCGGGGAGCCCTTCTTTTTACCCGTAAATCGCGGGGTTATATTATTTTAAAAAACCTCCGGGGACCCTCTGGACAACCCTCGGCCGCCGGGCATAGTAGCGTCCTCGGCCAGTTCTCCGCCCACCCCGGCGTCCCTGTCCGATCCCTCCATTCCACTGTTCACGCTTCCAGCCGCGCACCGTTTCACCACGGACCGCACGGCAGGGACACCCTCTCTTCTTCTTAAAACCAAACCATGAAACGTCGCTCTTCACCGCCAACCCGCCCTCGCCCACTCCTCCGCCGTCGCCTTCGCACTCCCTTCCCCGCCATGAAACTCTGCGAACACCTCGAGTCCCTCGGCGGGGCGGGCGAAGGCCTGCCCACGTTCTTCGTGCTGCCGGCTCACGGCGACTGCGTCCGTCTGAGCGGACCGGAGCTTCATGGCGATATCGGCGTGCGCATCGCCGGCGATGACTCGCGGCCGATCGGCGTCGATGGCCAGACGAACGAGGTCACCTTTGACTTTCGCGCCGCGGACAAAGCGGTCGTCCAGGCGATCGTGACCGGCCTCGGGCCGGAAGTCCGCGAGGAGAAAGTCCGCCGCCCCAAGCAGGAAGTCATGGGCCACTCCGTCGCGGGCCACCAGCCCAACGTCGGCCACTTCCTCGCCTGGGCCTCCCGCATGCCGAGCATGGCCGACCACCTCATCGTCGAGTCGGCAATCGACGCCGGCTTCACGTGCGACTTCGACTGCTTCGAGCACATCCACGCCGCGATGCGCGCGCTAGACTTCATGCGCATGGTGCGGATGGAAGGCGGCATCGGCAGCGCCTGCGATGGTGACGAGATCCCGCCGCACCTACGTCACCCGACGCGCCAAGGCCTGACCGGCAAGGCGGCGATGGTCGTCGTACACGCGGGCCGCAAGATCAGCCTCAACGCGACGATCGATTCCAAGCCGGATCCCGCCGGCCAGCGCCTGCGGATCCACTACGGCTGGTCTTCGGGACTGCAGCGCTACGTGGTCGGCTGGGTCAGCGACCTCGCGCCGAAGGCCTGAGCAGGCTCAGACGCCCGCGCTCGCCGCGGCCTCGCCGAGCGGATCAGCGTTCGGCTCACGCAGGTACG
>JBAXMD010000109.1:0-4977 GCA_037134475.1 Verrucomicrobiota bacterium
AAGGTGGACGTGGCGATCTCGAACAACCTCGGCTTTGGCGGACATAACGCCTCGCTGATCTTCAAGCGTCTCTGAGGTTTCGGCGTTCCGCGGTGCAACCTTTTGCCTCGCGATGGGGTATAAGGGAAATAGAACTATGCCGACCCCCATGGCTCCCCGTCATCTCCTGCTCGCCTTAGGCTCCTTTTTGGCTGTCTCCCTCGGTGCCCAGGTAGCCGTTCCGGCCCCGGCGCCTCCGCCCACGGTCACCGTGCGTACGTCCGTCTCCCATCTGGACCCGAAGACCGGTAAGTCCGATAGCCTGACGGCTCCCTCCGTCTCGGTCATCTCGGGCTCCGAGGCCCGCGTCTCCGTCGCCGGCCGACCCGATCCCAAGGATCCGAAAGGCCAACCGCAGGGCGGCATGGAGCTCGTCATCGCTCCCACGGTGCAGCCGGACGGTACGGTGAGCATCTCCCTGCGCGTCGTCATCAGCGCTAAGGTTGAACCCGTCGACCCGAAGCAGGCGGGGCGCGAACGTAAACGCGATTCGAAGGCATATGATGGTACGCTCACTTTCTATTCGGTGCTCTCGCAGGACGGGCTCTTCTCCATCCAAGACAGTAAGGGCGGTCGCCGCTGGTATAAACTAGGTTCCCAGGTCGACGGCTGGACCCTCGAATCCTACGACAAGGAGAAGGAGATGCTGGTCGTCGGACAAGGCGCCACGCACCAGGAACTCCGCCTCTACAAATCCTCGATCGAGGCTTCCGCCAGCGAACTTAACACGGTCGTGACCGTACGCCCGGGCGAAATCGTCAAGGTGCCCGGTGTCGGCGGCCTCGAGGTCTCTGTGAGCGCTTCGGTCTCCGCGACCCCGGTCGTCCGCTAAGCCATGTTACGCCCGCTCCTGCTCGTGCTCTTAGGCCTGACGGTTTTCGCGGCGGAAGAAACGGTGCCGACGCACCTGAAGGTGAAGGCTTCGTTCACCCGTCTTGATAAGGACGGTAAACCCGAGGTCTACGCCGAGCCGACGGTCATCACCGTCGATGGCAAGCAGACGACCATCCGCGTTGGTTCGGCCGATGAAGGCGTGGTCTTCACGGTGACGCCTACGGTCAACAAGGACGGTACGCTGACGCTCGAATCGGCGACAGAATCGCGTGAAGCTGCTCCTGCACCTGCCACCGCTCCGGCGACCACGGATACGCCCCAGCAGACACGTCCGAAGAGTAACCTGCCTTTCTTCCATGGGGTGCTGACGAAGGATAAACTTTTCTCGATCGAAGACGCCGCCGGTAAGCGCCAGTGGGTGCCGCTGGGTCGCCGGATTGATGGCTGGACGCTCCGTTCCTACGACGAGAAGCGCGAGGCCCTGACGCTCTCTCGCCTTGGTCAGTCCGTGGAACTGGTGCTGCATAAAGGCGTCATCCTCGAGTCCCCGGTCGCGGTCTCTCGCGTCAATGCGACTGTTACCGTCAAGCCCGGCGCGAAGACGTTAATCGGCGGTTCGAACGGACGGACAATCACGCTCGAGACCGAAATCCTCGACGTCTCAAAGTGACGGCTTAGGCCACGTCCAAGTGGCCAACTTTGACGAGAATCGTCGCGCCTTCCGGGCCGGTGAATGGGCGATGATTGCTCATGTGCGGGCTGCGGATCCAAGTGCCGGCAGGGTAGCTGCCATGTTCGTCGCGGAAGACGCCCTCGAGGACGAGGATCTCTTCGCCACCGACGTGGGTGTGCGGATTGAAACGGGTCTCGGGCGCCCAGCGCACCAAGGCGGTATGCTTCGTTAGGCCTTGGTGCAACGAGGTGACCTTGAGTCCCGGCACCATGCCTTGACGCCAGTCCAGGGCGTTGCCGCGCAATGCGTAGGAATCGGTCTCGGGCTCCGTTGGCGTGCGTTCGTTGAGGTAGACCATGCTGGCTTCGGTCGACGTGAACGTGGCGGACACCCCGGGCGCAAGGCGGGCGTAAGAAGTAGGGCCGAGGGCTTCGCCGTTCAGGCCCAGCAGTCCACGTACGACGAGCACCTCGAGCAACTTGCCGCCATTATGAGACATCGATTCGCCTGCCTTCAGCGATCGGAGGGTGATCCGGCTCTCGGCCGGGACGACACGTTGTTCCAGCGGACGTTCCCCCACTTGTCCCGCGTAAAGGTCGGTCGCGTCTACGACAATACGTAGGGAATGGTCAGAGTGGAGGGTCATGGGGAAAGCGGAAAGATTCAGTCTGCGAGCGCCTTGCGCCACTCGGCGATCTCGCTGGCGAGTCCGTGGGCCCGCAAGCCACCTTCGATCTCCGCGTGCATGGGCTCGGTGACGATGTGCTTGGGGTCGCCTTCAAGGTCTGGGCGCGCGACACGTGAGACAGCCCAGGCTGCCCAGGCGCGCCACTTCTTGAGTTCAGCTCGCTCGCCGCGTACGCGATCGGCCAGATGCTGATAGTGAACACGCGCGTTGCCGGCGAAGTTCTCGCTGGGCTGCTTCACCATCCAGCCGATGGTCCGGTAGGGCATCGGGTATTCGCGCAGCTCCTCGGCGTCGCTAGGCACGTCGCAATAGAGCGCGCGATCGACGGCTAGGAGCGCCCGCGCGGGGAGGTCATCCAGCCAGAGTTGCTGGCCGTACTCGAGGCACAGCCGATAGAGCCCAGGCCCTTGGTCGTCGCGCAAGGCGTTGAGGTCGCGCCATGAGAGTGCGCGACCGCAGGACGGCAGGAAAGGGCAGGGCGTCGGCACGCGGCTCAGGGCTTGGCGTACGGATTAGTCTTCTTCTCGACGCCGACGGAAGTCTGCCCGCCATGACCCGGTAGGAGGACCACGTCGTCCGGGAGGGTGTAGATACGGGTGCGAATCGAGGTGAGGAGCTGGTTCCAATCGCCGTTGGGGAGGTCGGTGCGCCCGACGGAGCCCTTGAAGATGGCGTCACCCGTAAAGGCGATCTTCTGGTCTACACAGTAGAAGAGAATGCTGCCAGGGCAGTGGCCGGGGACGTGGCGGATCTCAAACTTGAAGCCGCAGGCTTCCACGATGTCGCCGTCGTCCACCCAGCGGTCCACCTTCACCGAGCGGAAGTCATCGTCGGCGAGCGACGGGATCATCGACTGGTAGCGGGTGCGGTAGGCTTCGATATTCTCGATGAGCTGCTGGTCGTCCTTGTGGGCGATGACTTTGGCGCCTGCGTCGGCGAAATAGCGGCCGTCGCACATGTGGTCCCAGTGACCGTGGGTGATCAGCAGGTGCGTCAGGTTGAGGCCCTGCTTTTTGATCTCCTCGAGCAGCATCGGCCCGGCGTCCTTGGGTGCGTCGATGACGCAGCAATCCTTGCCGTTCTCGGCGACGACGAGGTAGGCGTTGGTTTCGAAAGGCCCCAGCGGGGCGGCGGCGATCTTCATGGAATCAGGCGCCGAAGGCTTTGCTTAGGGCGGCGGCGATTTTTTCTGGCGGGCGCACGGCCTTGAACTCGCGGTTCACGAAGGCGTGGATCGTGAAGCCTTCGACGAGTAGCTCGCCCTCGCGCTCGACCTGGTAGGTGAGCTTCAGCCGCGCCATGGGCTTTTCGGCCAGGGTCACGGTGATACGTACGCGGTCGTCGAAGCGGGACGGTCGGTGGTAAGTCAGGCCGGTCTCGAGGACGGGCAGGAGGAAGCCTTCTTGCTCAAGCTGACGATAGGGGGTGCCGAGCTGGTCGAGCAGGGCGACGCGGGCCATCTCGAACCAAGGCAGGTAGTTGCCATGATAGGTGACGCCCATCGCATCGGTCTCGGCGAAGCGAACGCGGGTCTCGACGGTGGCCTGAAGCATGTGGCTGTTTTGGCGGCTGGCGGCGAATTTCCAACGCCAAACGGCATGACGGAGGCTTCTCCTTGCTCCCGTGGGCTTCCTTCGCTGATGTCAGGGCATGGGTCAGCGCGAACGCTTTGTCATCTTCTTGGTCGGTGCCTTGCTGGGCATCATTGTGCTGCTCGGCGGTAAGTCCTGCGGTAGCGAGAAGAAGCAACAGCTCCGGGCCGTCCGCGCGTCCCTGAGCATGGCTCCCATGATGTACGACTTCGCGGTCATGCAGAAGGGCTTCTATGGAAAATATGTCCTCTTCGAGCAGGTGGCCGAGAAGCAGGGTGGGGCGAAGGTACGCACACTGGTCACCGGCGGTACCCGTCGCTACTCTCCCGAAGGCAGGGAGCTGCCCGAGGAACATATCCTGATCAAGGAGTCCTACGCTCCGGGTGTTACCCTGGCCGAGGCTGGTCCGGTGTCGTCCTATGAGTTTACCTTCGCCGATCGCATCGCGATTAAACTGAAGCCCGGCCATCAGGCTGCCGAGGTCACGCTGCAGTCCGGCGATATCGCCGCCGCCTGGCCAGGCCATGAGGAATCGCTC
Source organism: Verrucomicrobiota bacterium (assembly GCA_037134475.1). Classification (GTDB taxonomy): domain Bacteria; phylum Verrucomicrobiota; class Verrucomicrobiia; order Opitutales; family UBA953; genus UBA953. The sequence continues at coordinate 4,365 of JBAXMD010000109.1, forward strand.
ATCCGTCTCGACGCATGGCGCAAACTGCCCGGCGGCGCCCCTTGGGGTAACCTCGAGGCTCTGGTGCGTGAATTGAACGGCCATCCCGCCGTCGCCGAAGCCCGCCTACCCCGAATCGACTGGCAGGCCGAAGCAGACCTGATTAGGGCTAATTCACCCAAATGAGCACGACGCTGCAGCGCGAGGGTGGTCTGACCGTGGCGCTCAGCTTGACGGTCAATGTCATCATGGCTGGCGCTAAGCTCAGCGTGGGTACCGTCGCCCAGTCGCAGGCGCTCGTCGCCGATGGCATCCACTCCTTGGTCGATATCGCCGGCGACATCGCCGCGATCATCGGGCTGAAATTTGCCCACCTGCCCAAGGATGACGATCATCCCTACGGTCACCACCGTTTCTCGACCTTGGCGACGATGCTCATCTCGGCGCTGGTGCTCCTCTTCTGCCTCGGACTCGCTTGGCAGTCGTTGTCCGCCCTCGTCAGTGGTGCCGATGTCGCTCAGCCCGGCCTCGCCGCCGCGTGGGTCGCCGGAGCGGCGTTGCTCATTAAGGAAGGTTTTTACCAGTATGCCCGACGTCAGGCCGAGCGCCTCGGTTCGCGCCTGCTGATGGCTAA
>JBAXMD010000110.1:0-4926 GCA_037134475.1 Verrucomicrobiota bacterium
GCCGGCTTCGAGACCGCCTACTACTGGGTCTTCTTCAACGGCAGCCACAACACCCTCGAGCGTTGCTACTTCAAGGGGAAGAACAACCTCGAGCCCCTGATCGGGAACGGACTCGAGAACGCCCAGCATAACTCCGTCGTCGGATGCTACTTCAAGAATATCCCGTACGACGTCGGGAACGGTCGCGAGGACATCCGCGTCTGGGGTTCGGGCAAGTTCGACGAAAAGACCACGGAAGGGGCCTACTTCGTCATCCAGGGTAACCTCTTCGACCATGCCGACGGCGAAGGCACCGAGATCGTCTCGCTCAAGTCCAACTTCAACCAGGTCGTCGGCAACACCGTCCGGGCCACGCGCGGCGGCATCAACATCCGCCGTGGCGCCAACAATACCGTGAAGAACAACATCGTCCTCGGCGAGGGCGTCGCCGGGGCGCACGGCCTGCGCATGTCAGGCGCCAACCATGTCGTCCAGGGCAACTACGTTTCCGGTTGCGACTATGGCATCCGCGTCTCCGCCGGCGAGTTCACCGGCTACGCGCTGACCCCGGATTATTCGCCGAAGGAGAAGAACAACGCCAAGACCGCCAAGAACGCCCTCGGCATCGTGACCGCCTATCCGCAGTCCAAGAAGCTCACGCTTTCCGGCAATACTATCGTCGCCTGCGACGGGCCCGACCTCGAGCTCGGTTCAGATTACAAGAAGCATTGGCCGCAGGAGCAGATGGTGCTGCTGCCTTCCGACTGCGACATCAGTGGCAATCGATTCGTGCGTCCTAAGGGCGGGGTCTCCGTCGATATCGCCACCCCGGAATCCCAGTTCGCGTCGTTGGCGGCCAAGTCGCTCGCCAATCGCTTCCGCAGTAACGTCATCGTCGTGGGCGGTAAGCTCAAAGGGTCGACCGGCTCCGGCTTCAAGGTCGAGGATCTCACCTCCGGCTGGACCGAGAAGCGCGAATTGGGTGAGCTGCATCCGCTCAAGCCCGAGGACGTCGGTCCGCCTTGGGTCGTCGCCTTGCGGACGGCAGGCAAGTTCGAAGTCGAGGACGACATGGCCTGTAGCCGCGACCCTTCCGCCAAGAAGGCCAAGAAGGTCAAGAAGCCGAAGTAAGCGGCCGCTCGACGGCTCAGGCGATCTTACAGTGGATCCAGATGTCCTCGTGGTGCTGGTACACCGCGCAGAGACGATGGTAGCCGTCGGCGATGACCACCTTGCCGTGCTGCGGGCTGCGGACGAGGAGGAGGGGCGAAAGGTGGATACGCTTGCGGATCTTCTTCTGGTCCTTCTTCACGTGCGAGTTGCTGACGCCGAGGAGGGAGAGCTGCGAGGCCCGGAAGATGTCCTTCGCCTTGAACTGCGTCACCTTCGCCTTGCGGAGTTTGGCGACGAGCGCCGCGGCCTCCTTCTCCGGATAGAGTAGCGAGAGGTAGGAAAGGGCGGCCGGATAGTTCTTGTCTTCCGGTACGGGGAGCCAGGCGATGTCTTCGGCTTGCTTGGCCATCGGCTTATTTCTTGGCCGGAGCCTTCGGCTTCGGCTGTTCGGCGAGCATGACCGTCACGGCCGGGGTCGGCTCGTTGGTGCCCGCGAAGGCATTGTAGGCCTGCTGGAAGGCCGCGGCGTCGCGGACATCGCCTTCGGCGAGCAGCCACTTATAATGCAGCTTGAACGGAGCTTCCGGCGTGGCGACGCCCTTAGGGAAGGCACCGAAACGGCCGTAGTCGCGGTAGGCTGAGAAGGCCGTATCCATCGGATTGGAAGGGTGGTTGAGCAGCAGCGCAGTGAAGGGCTTGCCTTCAATCGTGAAGACCTCGGCGACCCAGGTGAGGTCCTTGACCTTATGGATCAGGACATCCTTGCCCGGATAGATGTACGTCGTCTTCGCGCCTTCGATCTTCTCGGACGGGCGGAACTGTGCGCCTGCGTGCTCGGGGTCGCCGTCGATCTTGGCTTCACCGTGGTCAGGCTTGAGCGTGCTCTTCAGTTCGATGCCGAAGTAGAAGGGTGCGGACGGTTTCGAGAACGCGAAGACGCGTTCTTCGGTCAGGATCGGCTTGTCCTGGGCGGTGGCGCCCTGCCAGTCGATCGCAGCGACGAAGCCATCGGTGGTCGGCTTGACCGCGGTGACGATCTGGTCGCCCTTGACCATGTGCCAGCGGTCGTAGGTCTTGCCGTCGACCGTGATCTTCATGAAGCCGAGCATGATGCCGCGGTGGTGGGTGAATTCGAAGCCCGGGCCTTTGGTCAGACGCAAGGCGCCGCTGGGGTCGAAGACGTGCAGGTAAGGCTTGTAGGTCTCCAGGCGCTTGGCCGGGGTGCTGACGTCGTGGGCCATCATGAAGCGGGCGACGACCTTCCCGTCTTGGGCGACATCCACGGCTTCGTTGGGGATGACCTTGATGTCGGCGGCAAAGGCTTGGGTAAGGGCAAGCAGGGTGCCAAGGGCGAGGGGCAGGGGGCGCATTAGCCCACCTTAGAGGGATGCCCATGGGAGGGAATCTCCGAATCACAGTGGAAACTTTACCTATGCCTGGGGGTTGCATAGGGATAAACCCATGCCCCTTCGCCCCCTCCTCGCCCTCGTGGCCGTCTTCTTGGCGTGCGTCGCCTCGCTCTCCGGAGCGACCGCTAAGCCAAACATCATCTACATCCTGGCCGACGACCTCGGCTTCGCCGAGCTCGGTTGTAATGGCGCCGACAAGTACAAGACGCCGAACATCGACGCGTTGGCGAACAACGGCGTGCGCTTCACCCGTTTCTTCACCGCGCCCCTCTGCGGTCCGTCTCGCTCGCTGATCCTGACCGGCCGCTACGCCTTCCGCACCGGCGCCGTGAGTCAGGACGCCTGCAAAACGCTGGTCCGTTCCGGTGAAAAGGCCGAGCAGATGATTCCTACGGTCCTGAAGCAGGCCGGTTATGCCACCGCGCTCATCGGCAAGTGGGGCCAACTTTCGCCTTCGGGTAGCCCGGCCGAGTGGGGCTTCGAGCATGACTTCCACTTCAAGGCCAGCGGCATGTACTGGAACAGCACCCGCGTGAAGACCATGACCGAGGACGGCAAGGTGCGCGGCGATCCCGACTCCTACGTCATCGACGGTAAGACTATCCCGGTGAAGGACAGCGAGTATATCCCGGATCTGATGCATAAGGACGCCGTCGCTTGGCTCGAAGCGCACAAGGGAGGCCCGTTCTTCCTTTATTACTCCATGGCCCATGTGCACGGAGAAATCCTGCCCACGCCGGACAGCCTGCCGACTCCGGCTGGTGAGGACGCGGCCACGCGTCTGGCCCGACATTACACGGATAATATCAACTACATGGACAAGCTCGTCGGCAAGCTGATGGCCGAGCTCGACCGCCTCAAACTGCGCGATAACACCCTCATCGTGTTCATGGGCGACAACGGCACCGCCAAGGCGCATGCGCCCGTCGCGACGATCGGCGGCAAGCGTCTCGACGGCGAGAAGGGTTCGATGAAGGAAGGCGGCGGCCTCGTCCCGTTCTTCGCCACCTGGCCCGGCGTCACGCCGTCCGGCAAGGTGAACGCCAACGTCGCCGATGCGAGCGACCTCCTGCCGACCTTCGCCGAAGTCGCGGGTGCGTCGCTGCCGACCGGCCGCGTGATCGACGGACGCAGCCTCGTCTCGCAGTTTAAGGGTGATATCCAGTCGCCGCGCTCGTGGGCCTATTGCCAGCTCAGCAATAACTATTACGTTCGCGAAGCGGGCTGGAAGCTCGACCAGTCCGGCACTCTTTACGACATGAAGGACGCCCCGTTCAAGGAAGTCGCCGTCGCGGCCGACACCAAGGACGAAGCCGCCGTGGCTGCCCGGGTGCGCCTCGCCGCCGCCATGACCGGCCTGAATCCAGGTGCTGGCTTCAAGGATGAGGCCGGCGACGGCTCCGGCCGCAGCGGCAACAAGGAGGAGAAAAAGAAGAAGAAAAAGGCCGCCGCCGCTAAATAAGCCGCATGTCATTCCGTCTTTTCGCCGCCCTCTGCCTCTCGTCAGCCGCCGTCTTTGCGGCCGACGAAGTGCTGTCGGACAAGTCCTCGTCTTCGAAGGTCCTGGCCTTGTATCAGAAGACTCTGGCCGCCGCGCAGAAGGAGCCGCCGGCGCCTGGCTCCGTCATCTGCATCGGCAGTTCGCACATGCAGTTATGGAAGGGCGTGAAGGAAGATCTCGCGCCGCTCACCGTCCATAACTTCGGCATCGGCGGGAGCCGCATGACCCAGGCCGCCGACCTGTTCATCGATAATCTCGCCATCCCGTTCAAGCCCCGCGCGGTGATCCTTTACGAAGGCAGCAACGACATAAACGCCGGCACCCAGCCCGAGGAAGTACTCGCGAACTTCCGCAAGCTTCACGGTAAGCTGCATTCCGCACTGCCCGAGGCGCGCCTTTACGTCCTCGGGGTAGTGCCCAGCCCCGGCAAGCGCTTCGAGAAGATCGCCGACCTGCGGAAGACCAATGAGCTGCTCGCGAAGGAGTGCGCCACGCAGCCGTGGATGAAGTTCATCGACGTCACCGAGCCGCTGATCGGAGCCGATGGAAAGCCCAAGGAAGAACTCTTCATTCCCGGGAATATCCACATGTTGCCGGCCGGCTATGTCGTGTGGAAGTCCGTCATCGCCCCCGTGATCGTCCCCGCCGAGAAACCTTTCGAACATGTCAAATAATCACCCTTCGGACTTTAAGCGGAATCTGCGTCGTGAGATCGCCGGCTACTTCATCGTCGTCCTTTGCGCCTTGCCATTCCGGATGGCTCTCATGACGAGTTATGCGGACGCCAGAGAAGGCTTCGGGTTCTTTTGGAACCAGTACCTCAGCGGTATCTCCATCGGTCTCATTGGCGCCGTTTTCATCTCCAAGCTACGTCTCCGCACCAAGCTCGCCCTGACCTTCGTCTTGGTGGCGATCTGAGGGCGG
>JBAXMD010000111.1:0-4923 GCA_037134475.1 Verrucomicrobiota bacterium
TCACTCATGCGTGATCGCTTCGTCGAGGTTGAGGGCGAGGCTCGCGACCACGGTCCAGGCGGCGAGCTCGGGTAGGTCGGTGCCGGCGGCGGGCTTGCGTTGGCCGATGCGCAGGAACTTCTCGGCGTCCGCCGGATGCTTGCGGTAGTGGGCGCGGGCTTCGGCGAGCGTCTTGCCCAGCGCCGCCGCTTCGCGGTCGTCGCCCTCGCGGGAGAGCACTTTGCGGAGGAGTTTCTGGAGTCGCCCGGCGTCGCCTTTTTCACGTAAGACCTCGTCGGCGATGGCTTGCGAGGCTTCGAGATAGGTGAGGTCGTTCTGCAACGTCAGCGCCTGCAGCGGGGTGTTGGTGCGTCCGGTGCGCACTTCGCACGAGCGCCTTTGCGCGGAGTCGAAGAGGAACGTCGGGGCGATGGAGCGACGCCAGAAGGCGTAGAGGGTCCGGCGATACTGGGCGGCGCCTTCGCTGGGTTCATATTTGAAACGGCCCATGAAGAGCTCTTCCCATACGCCGTCAGGCTGATACGGGCGCACGGGCGGTCCGCCGAGCGCGGGGTTGAAGAGGCCAGCGGCGCGCAGGGCAGAGTCGCGGATCATCCAGCTGGGCAGGCGGAACCGGGCACCGCGGGCGAGCAGGCGGTTTTCCGGATCCTTGGCCAGCAGGGCGGGCTTGACGGAGGAGTCCTGGCGATACGTCGCGCTGACGACGATGAGTTTGAGGGTGCGCTTGAGGTCCCAGTGATGTTCAACGAGATCAACAGCGAGCCAGTCGAGGAGTTCAGGGTGGAGCGGACGCTCGCCCTGCAGTCCGAAGTCTTCGGTGGTGCGCACGAGTCCCTGGCCGAAGAGCATCTGCCAGAGGTGGTTCACGGTCACGCGAGCGGTGAGGGGGTTGTCCTTGGCGGTCAGCCAGTGGGCGAGGCCTAGGCGGGTGCGCGCTTCGCCTGCGGGCCAAGCGGCCAGCGCTTGGGGGACGTCGGGGCCGACCTTGTCGCCGTGCTTGTCCCAGACGCCGCGGATGTGGACGAAGGTGTCGCGCGGCTCCTTACGTTCGGCGAGGACCATGACGTTGAGTTTGCCGGCGGCACCCTTGGTCTCGGCGAGCTGTCGCTGGGCGCGGTCCAAGGCCTGGCGGGGAATTTGGTAAGGGGCATGGTCCACCAGGAATTCGCCGAAGAGGCGCTCGCGCAGTTTGGCGTCGATGGGCTGGCCGGCGGGCAGGGCGGCGAGTTCTTCACGCGGGCTCTGCCCGACCTTGTTCACGGCGTCGCCGGCTTCGGCGGCGATGGACAGGCGGAAGCGGCCGATGTTGGCGTCGCCCAAAGTCGAACGCTGGCGCAATTCGATCATGAGCTCGTCGTCCGGTCCGAGCACGAGCGGTTCGGCGAGCGCGTAGATGGCCACGTGCGTCTTGGTCTGGTCGAAGCCTACGGTGGTCCAGCCGTTACGCGGGTCGTCGTCGAGGGTATCCTTCACGTCGCCATAGCCGCCATGCTTCTTCTTGTCGGCCATGACGTCGGCGGCGGCGTTGGCCATGAGGATATCCTTGATCTGGTTGTTGCCCCGCGTGCGCACTTGGAGTTTGAGGTCGGTGAGCTTGAACTCGCCGTCTTTGCCGCGGGAGAGTCCGCCCTTGGTATTCGAGGGGTGGGGGAGGACTTCGAGGCGCAGGCCGGTGATACGCTCGAGGCGATCATGGCTGACGATGCGGTATTCATCCTGGTTAGGGTGCGGTCCTGAGGCTTGGACCGCTCCGTCGGCTTCCTGCTTCAGGAGAGTCCCTTCGGCGGTCTCAAGCGAATCGGCCTTGATGACCTTCCAAGTCTGCCAGTCGGGTTTCGTCACGCGGCGGCGCTCGTCGAGCCACTGCGTGAAGGGCTTCTCGGCCGCGGTACGGGCGGCGGCTTCGGCCGGTTTGGTGGCGTCGACGAGCAGCTGGGCCTCCGCGATCGCCCTTGCGGCATGCTTGGACTGATAGGAGAGGAAGGGCTTGGCGGCACCGCCGGCCTTACCGTCTTCGTCGATGCTGTTGAAGAAGGCCGAGAGGGCGTAGTAGTCGGCCTGCGTGACGGGGTCGAACTTGTGGCTATGGCACTGCGCGCAGCCCAGCGTCATGCCGAGCCAGGTGGTGCCCATGGTATTCACGCGATCGAGCACGTAGTCGACGCGGGATTCCTCGGGGTCACGGCCGCCTTCGCCGTTGGTCATGTGGTTACGCTGGAAGCAGGTCGCGAGCTTCTGCTCAGGCGTGGCGTTCGGGAGAAGGTCTCCGGCGAACTGCTCGAGGGTGAACTGGTCGTAAGGGGTATTACGGTTAAATGACTCGACGACCCAGTCGCGCCACGGCCAGTTGGTGCGCGTGGCGTCCGACTGGAATCCGTCGGTATCCGCATAGCGCGCGGCATCCAGCCACCACATGGCCATGCGTTCGCCGTAATGCGGCGAAGCGAGGAGACGGTCGACGGCCTTCTCGTAAGCCTGCGGCGAGGTGTCCGCGAGGAACGCCTGGGCCTCCGCTTCGGTGGGCGGCAATCCGGTCAGGTCGAACGACAAGCGACGGAGCAGGGTGTGCTTGGGCGCTTCCTTGGCCGCGGTGAGTCCTTCGGCCGCGAGCTTCTTGGCGACGAAGCCGTCGATGGGGTGACCTTGGACGCTGGCCTTGACGGGCAGCTCGAAGGACCAGTGCTTGCCCCAGACGGCGCCTTCGGCGATCCAGCGGCGGAGGATATCCGTCTGCGCGGCAGTGAGCCGAGCCTTGTGCGACTTGGGCGGAGGCATGAGCTCATCCTCGTCGTTAGTAATGATGCGTTTAATGAGTTCGCTGACCTCGGGCTTGCCGGGGACGAACGCTTCCTTGGCCAACGCCGCGTCCCGGAGGTCGAGTCGCAGCTTACCCTTGCGGTGCGATTCGTCCTGGCCGTGGCATCCGAAGCAGTTGTCCGAAAGGATCGGCAGGACGTCGCGGCTGAAGCTGACCGGCTCCGCCGCGAGCGCGGGGAGCAGGGAAGCCATGACGGCGAGGAGCAGCGGGGCCGGCTGATTCATCTGGGGGACATTCTACGCCGAAGCTGGCAGTTTTAAATGGCAAGCCCCGACCGGCAAGTTGTATTATCCTACCATGGCTCAGCCCCCCGTCGCCAACCGCTTCCCGGTCTCGCTCTACGCGACCCCCAATCCGTCCCACCAGGACGTGTTCTATACCGTGCCCCGCGCGGGCCATCTCCTCGCCGGTACGGAGCATCATATTAAGCGCGACCACTTCCCGGGACATGAACTCATCCTCTGCCTGCGCGGCAAGGGGTGGACGCGTATCGCCGGACGCACGCATCAGGTCCGCCGCGGCGACCTGGTCTGGATCAACTGCCATCACCCGCACGAACATGGTGCGGTGGTCGACGATCCGTGGGAGGTCTTTTGGATCCGTGCCGAAGGACCTCGTCTGGCGCAGTTATCCGATCTGCTCGGCGTCCGCGACACTCCGGTCATCTCCGGCATGGACCTGCGGAAAGCCTCGCCAGTCTTCAAGGAGCTCTTCCGGCTCATCCCGCAGGACGCTCCGTCGTCGCCGGCGTTGATCCATGCCCAGGTGGCGGAACTGGTCGCTCAGGCCTACTGCGCCCGCCAGCAGTCCGGTGAACTCGCACCGAAGATCCCGCCGGCCCTTGCCCGCTGTGTCGAGCAGATGAAGCTCTTCTATTTCCAGAAACACACGGTGCCATCGCTGGCGCGTCTCGCGGGCCTGAGCCCGACCCATTTCTCGCGCGTCTTTAAGACCTCCTTCGGCACGAGTCCGATCGATTGGTTGCGCCGCGAACGCATCAGCCAAGCGAAGCGTCGCCTGGCCGATACGGCCGATGACATCAAGGAGATCGCCGAACAGGTGGGCTATTCGGACCGCTACTTCTTCAGCAAGGACTTCAAGAAGCACACGGGTTTCACGCCTAGTCAGTTCCGCGCCCGCGAGACCGATCGACTTCGCTCGGCTTAATCGAGCGTCACCACGGCCGCGCTGCCGGCCGGGAGGGTGACGGTCATGTCGGAGCCGGAGCCTGCAATCGGCTCGCTCGTCTGGGTGGTCCACTTGCCGGCGGCGTCAGTGGCGTTGCCGGCGAAGGTGATGCCGTTCTTGGCCTCGGCCGCAGGTGCCAGCAGGCGCATGACGATGCCCTTGGTGCGACCGGTCGCGAGATGCGCGACGACGCCGTTAGTCAGATCTTTGTTCGTCAGGAGGACGCGGACCTTGCCGTCGGTTCCGAGTGTCGCGTGAGCGGTGAGATTTGCCGCTGACTTCACTGATGTCGGCAGGATCTTTCCGTGGCCGGCTGCCTTGAAGGCGAGCATGGCGTAATAAAGCGGGTGTACGACGTAGCGGCTCTCGGTCTTCGACCACGAGATGGGTGAGTAGCTGCCGGGCTTGAGGTTACAATGGAAGTTGATGCCGTCGGCGCCGTGTTCGGCGACGGAGAAGAGGAAGTCGGTCGCCCAGAGCGCGGACACGAAGGTGTCGCTCACGCCCGTGCGTCCGCCGTTTGAGACGGAATTACATTCAGCGAGACGATAACGCATGCCGGCGGCCTTCGCGGCGGCGAGATGCTCGTCCACCATGGTGACGTCCTTGGCCATGGTGGCCGGGAGCAGGAGGTTTTCGATGCTCGGAAAATTCGCCGACTTGGGATTGGTCGATCCTCCGGAGAGGGCGTAAAGGTGGGAGGTGCCGATCTCCATCTGGCCTTTGAGTCCGGCGACAGCGTCCTCGAACCAGTGGTCGGTGCGACGCGCGGTGGCCGGCCCGGCGAGAATAATACCTGGGTTGCGGGTGCGGATGACCTTGATGGCCGCGGCGGCCTCGGGGAGATAGGTCGGGCAGTCGTACCCTTTCTTCCGGAGGTCGTGGTTGGTATAGAGGTTGGGTTCGTTGCCGACTTC
>JBAXMD010000112.1:0-4837 GCA_037134475.1 Verrucomicrobiota bacterium
GCGGCCGTCCAGGCCGCCCACCAGTTCGTCGCCGATGTCCGTACGCGCGTCGGTAAGGTCGTCGTCGGCCAGGACGTCGTCGTCGAGCGTGTCATGATCGCGCTCCTCACCGGCGGCCACCTGCTCCTGCAAGGGATGCCGGGCCTGGCGAAGACGCTCCTCGTGAACACGGTCGCGAAGGCCATCGCCTTAGACTTCCGTCGCATCCAGTTCACGGTCGACATGCTGCCGTCCGACATCGTCGGCTCCGAAGTCGTCGACCAGAAGACGGGCGACTTCCGCATCCACCGCGGCCCGGTCTTCACGAACCTCCTCCTCGCTGACGAAATCAACCGCGCCGCGCCGAAGGTGCAGGGCGCGATGCTCGAAGCGATGCAGGAGCGCAAGGTCACCCTCGGTGGCCAGACCATGCGTCTGCCGACGCCGTTCCTCGTCATCGCGACGCAGAACCCTGTCGAGCAGTCCGGCACCTTCGAACTGCCGGAAGCACAGCTCGACCGTTTCATGCTCCTCCATCGCCTGGGTTACCCCGGCCGCGACGAAGAGCAGGACATCCTCCAGCGCCAGCTTGGCATGGGACTGCGCAAGGAAGAGGGTGGGGCCGTCCCGAAGACGGCCTTCGACATGATCGACGATTCTCCGGTCGGCACGAAGGGCGACCTCGTCGCCGCGATGGAAGCCGTCCAAGGCGTCCACGTGAGCGAGGTCTTCCTCCGCCATTCCGTCGAGCTCGTCCGCCGCACGCGCGAATCCAAGGACCTCGACTTCGGTTGCAGTCCCCGCGCCGGCTTGGCCCTCGTCAACGCCGCCCGCGCCCGCGCGGTCATCCGTGGCCGTGATTACGTCACCCCCGAAGATCTCTTCGACCTCGCCGAAGACGTCGTCCTGCACCGTGTCCGCGTGAGCTACGAAGCCGCGGCCGCGGGCCAGACCAGCGCCAAGGTGCTGGAATCGATCCTCGCTGGATTAGGCTAAACCGATGCTTCGTCCGCGGACATTGCCTCACGATCCGGTCGATAGCCGGCAGTTCGAAGTCGCCGTCCGGCGCCTCGCGAACAGCCTGGACTTCGGCCAGCGTGATTCCGTGTTCCACGGCGCCGGCCTGGAGTATGTCCAATCCCGTCCCTATGTCGCGGGCGACGCGGTCAAGTTCATCGACTGGAAGATTTCGGCCCGCCTCGGTAAGTTGTACGTGAAGGAGTTCAAGGAGACCAAGCAGATCCCGCTATACCTCCTGCTCGATACCTCGGCTTCCATGTGCGTCTCCTCGCAGCCGCTCAGCAAGTATGCCTGGGCGGTGCGCGTGGCCACCGGTATCGGCCTGGCCGCCCAGTCCTCGGTCACGCCGGTCGGCCTACTCGGTTGCGGCGCCCGCGAATTGCACATCCGGCCGACCCTTTCTCGCAATATCGTCATGGAGTGGGCGCATCAGCTGCGTCAGCACGATTTCGCGGAGAAGACTTCGTTGTCTGTCCGCGCCCGCGAACTCGCCCCGTCATTGGCTAAGCGCACCACGGTCATCGTCCTGAGCGATCTGCACGACCCGGACGCCATCGCGGCGCTGCAGGTACTCTCCCAGCGGAACGATTGCATCGTGCTCCATTTCGAAGACCCCGCCGAGCAGGGGTTGCGTGGCGCGGGTATCATCCGCGGCGTCGAGGCCGAATCCGGCCGCGGCTTCGTCGGCTTTGGCGGACGTCGCCAAGTCGACTCTTCTGGCTGGAAGGCCGAGCTCAGTCGCTTCGGCATCGATTATCTGCCTCTGCGCACCGACGAACCGATCCTCGGCAAGCTGACCTACTTCCTCAAGAACCGCGGCTTCGCCAGTCGGACCGCCCGTTGACCATGGCTGCGTCGAGGACATCGCTCCGTGCTTGGCTCCTTCGGGGCCTGGCCGTGCTTGCGGTCATCGTCGCTGGCTGGTGGTTCCTGCAGCAGGAGGATAATCTCAAGGTCCCGCTCGGCGTCGAGCAGGCTGCCATCATCACCTACAGCGGCCCGGGGCTTATCGTGAAGCCTTTCCGTTACGGCGTGGCCGTCAACGTGCGTATCGCCCAGGTCACCGATCACGCTGGGGCCAAAGTCTACGACGTCCGCTATCTCGTGAACCGCGAGGGAGAGCACGACCTCATCGAGTACCTCATGTCCGACAACGGGTCCGCCCTGAGCGGACTGCCTTCCTTCAAGGTGAAGGGTGACCCGAAGCTCTCGAAGGAACTCGAGGCTCGCGTCAAGGAGACCGAAGACATCGGCATCGAGGTGCGCGGCCATTATCAGGCGACCCTCGTGGCCCTCGCCGTCTTCTGGGTCGCCTGGCTTTTCGCGCTCATCTTCTGGCGTCGTCCGAAGAAGCCCGTCGTGATTCCTGCGAAGCCTCCGCTGACCTTGGCCGAGCAGCTGCGTCAGCTGCTGGGGGAACTCGAACAGGGTGGACTCTCCGCCGAGCAGAAGGCCCGGCTCGAGATGCTCTTGTTGCGTTGCTGGCGCGAAGGCCTCGTTCCAGCTGATGCCCCCATGGCGGAGGTCCTGGCCGCCATCGCCCGCGGTGAACGCACCAGTGAGGCCTTGGACCATCTCCAATGCTGGCTCCATCGTCCTGGCTCCAGTGTCGCCGACGCCGAAATCGCTCAGATCATACGCCAGCGTCTGCCGGCCCAGCCCGCCGTCCGCCCATGACCTTCCTGTATCCCCAATGGCTCGCGCTGCTGGCTCTCCCAGTCATCTTGGCCTTCTGGGAGTGGGTCCGCCCCGGTCAGCCCCTCGCGATGCCCTACGACGGCGGCAAGGGCCGTCGCGGTTGGTTCCTGCGTTGCCTCGTGCTTGTCGCCAACTGCCTGCCGGCGTGCCTGCTGGCCGTCGCGGTCCTCTTCCTCGCGCACCCGATCACCTTTCAGCCGCCGGAGGTCGAACGCCAGCTGACCAACATCCAGGTCGTGCTCGACACTTCGGGCAGCATGCGGGGCGCGCATGGCGACCAGAGCAAGGGCAAGCACAGCCGCTTCGACTCCGCCATGGAGTCGCTCGAGAAGTTCCTGCATCACCGCAAGGGCGACGCCTTCGGCCTGACGATCTTCTCGCGCAACTTCATCCACTGGGTACCCCTGACGTTGGACACCGAGACCATCATGCTCTCGCGTCCGTTCATCGCGCCCAATGTGCTGCCTGACGAACTCTGGGGTGGCACCTTCATCGGTAACGCCTTGACCGGCGCCTCCGCCCACCTCGCCGAACGCCCCGTCGGCGACCGTATGATCATCCTGCTCACCGACGGCGAAAGTCCCGACATCAAGTCGCCCAAGGACGTGGCTATCATCGCCGACCTCAAAGAGAAGGGCGTGATGGTCTTCGCGGTCTTCCTGACCAATGACGCCGTGGACCAGGGACTCATCAATATTTGCCGATCGACCAACGGCGAAGCCTTCAACGCCGTCACGCCCGAGGCCCTCAACGCCGTCTTCAAGCGTATCGACGAGATGAAGAAGGTCGTCGTCCTCGAGAAGAAGCCGCGGGCCGCTGATTACTACGACCCGTTCTTCTTGCCGGCGCTCAGCCTGCTCGCCGCCGCCGTCTTCGCCCTCTTCGGGCTGCGCTTCACCCCCTGGTAAAACAAGAAGGCCGCCCGGGTGGGCGGCCTTCGTTCCGGATCTTGGCTTGGCTTAGAAGCGGAAGGTGTAGTTCACCTTCACTTCGTGGGCCGACTTCATGTCGACGCCCGAGTGCATGTCGTAGCTCAGGCCGGCGGAGCGGCCGGTGCCCAGGGAGGCCTGGAAGCCGATGCCGCCGCGGAAGACGTTCTGGTCGGCGCCGTAGGTCGCCACGTTGAAGGACGTGGGCGAAGCGGCGTCGGCGAAGTTCGCCGTCAGCGAGTTGCCGGTGCTGGCCAGGTTGTGTTCGTAGGCTACGTTGAGCGAGATCGACATCGTGTCGGTCAGCTTCATCGAGTAGCCAAGGCCCACTTCGGCGTTGGTGCTCGTCTGCGACGCGGCGGACACGTTGAGGTTGGCGCCCGTGCCGGTTTCGCTGAAGGCGTCGAGCTTCGCCGACGTACGGTTGAGGCCGACGTACGGGGTGAAGGCGCCGAGCTTGGAGAAGCTCAGGCGGGCGAGCATCGAGCTGCCTTCGAGGTTCTGGTCGACGAAGGACTGGCCGTTGCGCGCGCCGCTGTTCTTGAACTTCCCGCCGGTGAGGGCGAGGTCGAGGCGGGTCGCGCCGAGGTCGGAGGAGAAGCCGACGCCCAAGGACTGACCCGAGCCCTTCGAGCTGAAGCCCGAAGCGGACGTGTTACCGTCGTTCTGCGAGATCAGCATCGAGAACTGCGAGGTCGTCGAGAGGGCCTTCGTGGCGATCACGTAGGTCGCGTTGACGTCGTATTTGGCGTTCTGTCCGGACGGGGAGGCGGTCATCGTGGCCTCCTGCTGGTCGTAGCCGACCTGCATGTTCCAGCCTTCGGGCGTGGCGATGGCGCCGGTCAGGGCGCGGGCCAGCGTCAGCGAATTACGGGAAGCCATGATCATCGACGTGCCGTAGACCTCAGGGGAGAGCGAGTCCAGGGCCAGGCCGACGTCCGAGGCCATCAGCACGCCGGCGACCGCGTTGCCGAGGTCGTTGGCGGCCAGGTAGGCCTTGCCGGTCGAGGTGGTGGAGCCGGCGCCGTTGGCGATGATCGTTCCGCTGACGAGACCGTCGGCGTAGAGGGCGGCGCCGATGGCCTGACGATTCGTGTTCGTCGCGTCATAGGCCGCGAACGTCTGGGCTTCGGTGAGGCCGGTGCCGTAGACGTAACCCGTGGTCGGCTGGAAGAAGACCTGCGTGGTCTGGGTGTTGCGGTCGAGGGTGG
>JBAXMD010000113.1:0-4796 GCA_037134475.1 Verrucomicrobiota bacterium
TCTGTCATGTCCCAGCTCGTCGGCAAACGCATCACCCTCGGTATCACCGGCTCCATCGCCGCCTACAAGGCTGCGGACCTAGTCTCCCAGCTGGTCAAGTACGGCGCCGAGGTCCAAGTGGTCATGACGAAGGGTGCGACCCAGTTCATCACCCCGATGACACTGCAGGTGCTCTCGCGCCGCCCGGTGGCTTTCGATCTTTGGGCTGAGGGTGCCAACTCCATCCCGGGTCACATCGAAATCGCCGATTCCTCCGACCTCCTCTTGGTCGCCCCGCTGACCGCCCATGTGATGGCCGAGTTCGCCCACGGTCTCGCCCCCGACCTCCTGACCAGTGTCTATCTCGCGACGCGTGGACCAGTCCTCCTTTGCCCGGCGATGAACGGTAAGATGTACGAACACGCCGCCACCCAGGCCAACCTGAAGACGCTCCGTTCCCGCGGCCACGCGATCGTCGAGCCGGCCGAAGGCATGCTGGCCTGCGGTTACGAAGGCATCGGCAAGCTCGCGCCGGTTGACGAGATCGTCAGCCGCGTGCTTTCGATCCTGGGCTAAGCCCGATGGACGCCCGCGCCCTCCGCCAGCGACTCGAGGCTTCGGCGAAGGCGCTGGGCTTTGATGCGTTCGGCGTCGCCCCGGTCGAGGTCGATGTCCGCGCCGACTATTTTAAGAAGTGGATCGCCGACGGGATGCACGGCGACATGGCCTGGCTGGCCCGTAATCCCGATCGCCGCACGGATGCTCGTAAGGTCATGCCGGAGGCCCGTAGTCTCGTGGTGGTCGGGCTCAATTATTATCAGCCGCATCCTCCGGCTGGCTACCGCATCGCAAAATACGCGCTCGGGGCCGACTACCACGACGTGCTGCTTGAGCGATTGAAGCAGCTCTGCGAGGTGATGCGCGAACTTGGGGGCGAGCAGAAGCCTTACGTCGATACTGGTCCGGTGCTCGAAAAACCTGTCGCCGCCGCGGCCGGTCTCGGTTGGCAGGGCAAGAGCACGATTCTCATCCACCGCGGCGCGGGCACCTGGCTTTTCCTCGGCGTCGTCCTGACCACGCTCGAACTGGAAGTATCCGCCGCCAAGGAGCCCGACCGCTGCGGCACATGCACGCGCTGTATCGACGCCTGTCCGACGGCGGCGATTATCGCCCCGTATAAATTAGATGCCCGCAAGTGCCTGGCGTACCTCACCATCGAGCACAAGGGCGCCATCCCCGTCGAATACCGTGAAGCCCTCGGCGATCGCGTGTTCGGTTGTGACGACTGCCTCGACGTCTGCCCCTGGAACAAGTGGGCCGTCGCCACCCGCGAGGCCCATTTCGCCCCGCGTCCGCACCCGCCGCTCCGTGAGACGCTGGCTTGGACGGACGAGCAGTTCCTCGCGCACTTCAAGGGGACGCCGGTCGAACGCCTCGGGCTCGCCCGCTGGCGCCGCAACGCGCTCACGGTCTTAGGCAATGTGGGTGAGCGTGCCGACCTTCCTGCCGCCGAGGCGCTCCTCGGGTCGGACGATCCGATGGTCGCGGAACACGCTGCCTGGTCCGTCGCTCGTCTGCGCACCCGCTGAACCTACGGGTTGCCTCGGCCGACTGGGTCGTCCTAATGGAAGGCGTGACTCTCGCCCAAGCCTACTACGCGCTCGCCGCCTTCCTCCTCCTGGCTGGCTGGCTCATCGTCACCGACGCGCCGGTCCTGCGTTCTTTCCGTCGCTCAAAGGGCGCCACCGCTCTCCTCGGACTCGTCGCTATCGCTTGGTTTGGCTGGTGGCTGATGAATATCCCCGATGCTGATCTCGCCGGCTTGCCGCGCATGCCGGTGGTCATCGGCTTCATCGGCGCAAGCCTGCTGACGTTCGTCTATATGCCGGACTTCTTGTCCGTGCGTGCCCTCGGCGTGGTCATGCTTTTCCTTGCGCGCCACGCCTTGGATGCCGGCTATCGCCAGCTTCCTTTCAGTTTGCTCGATGCCTCGGTCAGTTACGGCGTGCTCATTCTCTTCGGCTTTTGGTGGGCCTGCTCGCCGCCGGTCTTCTGTCGTCAGTGTGATTGGGTCCTCGCTACGGACGGCCGCCGCAAGGTTGTCGGCGGGCTGAGTCTCCTGCTGGCCGTCGCGTGCGTCGTCCAGTCCTTCCGCCTCGCGTGAGCCGCGCCCTGCTCATCGTCGTCTCAGGCCCTGCCGGTAGCGGCAAGACCACGCTCTGCTCTCGGCTGACCGAGGCCTATCCGCAGGCTATCCGCCGCGTCATTACCTGTACGACGCGCGCTCCTCGCGCCGGTGAAGCGGACGGCGTGGACTACCATTTCCTGACGCGCAGCAACTTCGAGGAACAGGTCGCCTCCGGCGTCTTCCTCGAGCACGCCACCGTGCACGGTAATCTTTACGGACCGCGGGCGGCTGACGTCGCCACGCACCTCAGCGCAGGCTTTGACGCGCTGCTCAACGTCGACGTCCAGGGCGCCGCCACGATTCGCGCTAAGGGCGCCGCCGACCCGCGGCTCGCCGCCGCACTGGTCACGGTCTTCATCCGTGTGAGCGATCACGCCGAACTACTCCGTCGTCTCACGGGCCGAGGTACCGATCCGGCCGATGAGATCGCCCGCCGTGTGGCCGCCGCCGAAGAGGAGATCCGCCACGCGGGCTCTTACCAGCACGTGATCGAGAGCGGCAGCCGCGAAGCTGACTTCGCCGCGCTGCAGGCCATCTACCTCGCCGAAAAGGCCCGCCGCCCATGATGGAAAAGAACGACATCGCGTCCGTCCTCGACGAGATTGCCACCTTCATGGAGCTGACCGGGGAGAATCCGTTCAAGATCCGCGCCTACTCCGCCGGCGCTCGCATCCTCGAGAACATGACCGAGGACCTCGGAGAGCTCATCGATAGCGGCAAGCTGGCCGACATCCCCGGACTCGGCGAAGCGCTCGTCGACAAGATCACGACGCTCCGTCGCGAGGGCGTCCTGCCTTTCCACCAGAAGCTCAAGGCTTCGATTCCGGCCGGACTCCTCGAGGTGATGCAGATTCCCGGCCTCGGCCCGAAGAAGGTCCGGGCCCTCTGGACTCAGCTCTCGGTCGAGGACCTCGCGAAGCTGAAGGAGGTCTGCGAATCCGGCGCTGTCGCCGAGCTCAAGGGCTTCGGCGAGAAGACGCAGGAAAAAATCCTCGAAGGCATCAAAAACCGTATCGCCTACGGCAAGCGCCACCGCTGGTACGAAGCCGCCGCTATCGCTGAGCCGATTCTCGCCGGCCTCCGCGCGCTGCCGCAGGTCTCGCTCGCTGAATCTGCCGGTTCGCTCCGTCGCGCCCGCGAGACCGTCGGTGACCTCGACTTCCTCGTGGCCTCGTCGGAACCCAAGCCGATCATGGACTGGTTCGTCGCCTATCCAGGAGTCAAGGAGGTCACTGCCCACGGCGAGACGAAGTCCAGCGTGCGCTTCGAGAACGGGCTACAGGCCGACCTCCGCGTCGTCCCCGCTGAACAGTTCTATTTTGCGCTGCATCACTTCACGGGCTCCAAGGAGCATAATGTCGCCATGCGTCACCGCGCGCTTGGCCGCGGGCTCAGCATGAGCGAGTGGGGCTTCAAGTCCGTCGACGAGAAGTCCGTCGCCCCTGGCGCCACGAGCGAGGAAGAGGTCTTCCGCGCGCTCGGCCTGCCGTGGATCCCGCCCGAGCTCCGCGAAGGTAACGGCGAGATTGACGCCGCCGAAGCCGGCAAGCTGCCGAAGCTCGTCCAGTTCTCCGACCTGCGCGGCGTTTTTCATAATCACACCACGGAATCCGACGGCGACCATACGCTTGATCAGATGGCAGCTGCGGCGGAAGCCCACGGTTGGGAATACCTCGGCATCTCCGATCACTCGAAGTCCAGCTTTCAAGCCGGCGGTCTCGACGAGGCTCGCCTGGAGAAGCAGCTCGAGGATATCGCCAAACTCAATGCCTCGAAGAAGTATCGCGTGCGCGTGCTCTCCGGTAGCGAAGTCGACATCCTCAAAGACGGCACGCTCGACTTCTCCGACGACGTCCTTGCGCGTCTGGACTTCGTCGTGGCCTCGGTACACAACCTTTTCACTTTGGATCGCGAGGCGCAGACCGCGCGCATCATCAAGGCCGTCGAGAGCGAACACGTCGACATGATCGGCCATCTCACCGGCCGACTGCTCAACAAGCGCGAGCCTTACGACGTTGATATCGCCAAGGTCATCGATGCCGCCGCGGCTAACGACACGATCATCGAGCTCAACGCCAACCCGTGGCGCCTCGACCTCGACTGGCGCTGGTGGCGTCGGGCAGCCGAGAAGGGCGTGCTGTGCTCCATCAATCCGGACGCGCACGATATCGACCAGCTGGCCTTCGCCGCCCATGGCGTGCGTATCGCTCGCAAAGGCTGGCTGACGCCGGAGCAGGTACTCAATACGCGTTCGCTGTCGGAAGTGCTGTCCTGGCTGGGTCGCTGAGCGCTCCTTACGGCTCGCCCTGAGGGCGCGGCCCGTCCTATCCTGCCGCATGCTGCACGATAAGCGCCGTCTGCTCCTCATCGCCGGACCTTGCTCCCTCGAATCGGAGTCCAACTGCCGGACCGTCGCTACGGAGCTCAAGGCCTTGGCCGCCCGTCATCCGGAGCTGAACATCATCTTCAAAGGGTCGTACGACAAGGCCAACCGCACCTCTCTCGGTGGCGACCGCGGGCCCGGTATGCAGGCCGGCCTCGATCTCCTCGCGATGGTGAAGAAGGACTACGGATTCAACGTGCTCACCGATATCCATGGCCCGGAGCAGTGCGAAGTGGTCGGCAAGGT
>JBAXMD010000114.1:0-4763 GCA_037134475.1 Verrucomicrobiota bacterium
CGCGGTGACGAGCGTCATCCAGGTGAACACCGGCAGGCGCATCATGGTCATGCCCTTGGCGCGCATATTGATGATGGTGCAGATGAAGTTGAAGGAGGCCGCGAGCGAGGCGATGCCGAGGACCTGGATGCCGATGATCCAGAAGTCGGTGCCGACGCCGGTGAAGCGCAGGGCCTGGCCATTCTGGCCGAAGGTGCCGGAAAGCGGTGCGTAGCTGAACCAACCGTTGGCGGGAGCGAAGTCGGTGTAGACGAGCGCCTTGTGCCATTCGAAGGAATTGAACCAGCCGGCGAGGTGCGCGAACTCGAAGAACCAAGAGGCGTTCAACACGAAGGCGCCGAAGACGAAGGTCCAGAGCGAGAAAGCGTTGAGGCGCGGGAAGGCGACGTCGCGCGCGCCGATTTGCAGCGGCACGAGGAAGTTGAAGAACGCGGCCGACAAGGGCATGACGCCGAGGAAGATCATCGTCGTGCCGTGCATGGTGAACAGCTGGTTGTACATACGCGCCGTGACGAAGTCGTTGTCCGGGCGGGCCAGCTGGGTGCGGATCGCGAGGGCTTCGACGCCGCCCACGAGGAAGTAGAACATGGCGAAGGCTCCGTACAGGATGCCGATCTTCTTGTGGTCGACGGTCGTCAGCCAGTCGATCAAGCCGGTCGAGCGGTCGGGACGGATCAGGCCGAGGTCGCTGCGCTCGGGCGCCAGCTCGGTCTTGCAGGCGACCGGAGCGTGATGGGAATCGTGGGACATGGGTGTGAAAATGGGAGAAGGTTTACTTCAGGGTGAGGAGGTATTCGGCGAGGCAGTCGAGCTCTTCGGCGGTGAAGGTCTGCTTGGTCTCGTTGAGGCCGGCCACGTTGAACATCTTGTAGTAATGCATGCGGTTGCCGGGTTTGACGTCCTTGGTCGGCTTGCCGTTCGCGTCATGGGAAGTGCCGGACGAACCGATCCACTTGATGAGATTGGCCTTGAGCTTCGCAGGGTCGACCGCGACCGAGGACTCGGTGTTCTCGTTCTTGCGTTCGAGCGCGCGCTGGGCGGCGAGATCACGATTATCGAGCCAGGCGCCGGCGAGCGACTTACGCGAGGCGACGTGCGTGAGGTCCGGAGCGAAGGCACCGGCGCCGAAGTGGCCGCCGACGTTGTGGCACATCACGCAGGACTTGGCGGCGAAGAGGGTCTTGCCCTTATCGGCCGGGGAGCCGGCGACGACAGGTGCGGCATCGGCCTTCTGGCGCTGCACCCACTTGGCGAATTCGGCCGGCTCGACGACTTCGACGCGGAAGAGCATGTAAGCATGGGAGTCACCGCAGAACTCGGCGCACTGGCCGTAGTAGTGGCCAGTCTGGTCGGCCTGGATCCACATGTGGTTCTTGCGGCCAGGCATAAGGTCGACCTTGCCGGCGATCTTAGGCACCCAGAAAGAGTGGATGACGTCCTCGGAGCGGAGATTGATGCGGACCGCGACGCCCTTGGGGATTACGAGTTCATTCGGGACAGAATGCTTGGCGTCGTTGGTGAGGCCGAGCTGAGGGTATTCGAAACGGAACCACCACTGCTTGCCGATGACGTCGACTTCGAGCACCTGCTCCTCGACGGCCTTGGCGTAATTCTCGCGGGCGCCTTCGACGCGCGGATACCAGACGGAAAGCTTCGACGTCGGGACGGATTCGGCCGGGACCTCATCGGTGTACCAGATGGCGCTGAGCGTCGGGATGGCGATGATGACAAGCGCACCGATGGAGGCGGTGATGAGGCCGATTTCGATGAGCGGATTACCGTGGCCGTCTTCGACAATCGCGGGCTTGTTTTCGTCTCCCGGACGGGCGCGGAACTTGATGACGGCGTAGACGAGCAGGCCGCCGACGAGCGCGAAGAGGATGACGACCAGCCAGACGGTCTTCATGAACAGGTCGAACTGGACTTGGGCGACCGGTCCCTTGGGGTCCATGGTCGACTGGCGGACGGTCATGTCGGCCTTGGAACAGCCGACCATGATCATGGCCAGAAAAGGGGCGGCCAGCAGACCTACCCGACTAAAGAAGCGAGAAAACATAAAGGATGAGTTTCGGACACCGAAAAGTCCGTAAAAAGGTTGTGATTTGCAAGCCCCGGCAGGGGAAAATGGTCATAGAATGCCTCTAAACTGAGGCCTGAAGTTGAATGTTTATGTAAGCAATTGATAATCAATTGTTTAATGACAATTAACCCCCATCAACCTGTCTAATAAGTCATCGGCACCTCCCGTCACCCCCCTCACCCGCCTTGGGGGTTGCACCGTCGGTCAGGGTCTTTAACCCCCAATCCATGTCTTGGACCAGCCCACATGGCACCCCTCTGCCCGACTGGCGGAAGCGCACCTTGATCATGGGCATCATGAACCTGGCCCCGGACTCCTTTTCTGACGGCGGCCAACTCAAGGACGAAGCCGCCGCGCTGGCCCGGGCGGAGAAGCTACTCTCCGAAGGCGCCGACGTCCTCGACCTCGGGGCGGAATCGACTCGCCCCGGAGCCACGCCGGTCGACGCCGCCGCCGAACTCGCGCGCCTGCTGCCGATCGTGAAGGCGCTACGACGACGATTCCCGCAGGCGGCCTTGTCCGTGGATACTTATAAGGCTGCGGTCGCACGCGCTGCCGTGGAAGCCGGCGCCGACCTGGTCAACGACGTCGAAGGAGGCCGCTTTGAAGCCCGCGCCGACGAGTCGCCCATGGGGTCGACCTGCGCGCGCCTGCGGTGCCCGCTCATCCTGATGCACCGCCGCGCGCAGGCCGATTACGAAGATTTCTGGCCCGAGCTACTGCAGGATCTGCGCGGGTCGCTCCGGTGCGCGCGGGCCGCCGGTATGCCCGCCGAACAGTTGTGGACGGACCCGGGTTTCGGTTTTGGCAAGACGCCCGCACAGAACCTCATGCTCGTGCGCGACCTTTCGAAGATCGCCGCGCTGGGTTTTCCGGTGCTGCTCGGTACGAGTCGAAAGTCGACGCTCGGGCTGGTGCTCGGCGAAGCCGACCCACTGCGCCGAGGCCCAGGCAACGATGTCACGGCGGCCTGGGGTATCGCCCAAGGCGCGTCGATGATCCGAGTCCATGACGTAGCGGCGATCCGCTCAGTCATCCGGATGGCCGATGCCCTCCGGCACGGCCCCGGCTGGTCGCCGGAAGCCTGAGGCGGAGACCTCGGGGCGATTAAAGCCCAGAAAAAGGGGGGAATGGAGCCAGCAGTCGGACTTGAACCGACGACCTGCCGCTTACAAGGCGGCTGCTCTACCAACTGAGCTATGCTGGCCAACTTCCCTATTCACAGGGTTGTTCACAGTCCGCCTGTGTCAACCCTTAGGGAATAAGGTGAATAGGGGTTGAAACCGATTTAGAATTGTACGCAATTCTACCACCCAAGCCCCGTACCCATGCGTATCTCCGTCTCCCTTCTCGTCCTGTGCGCCGCAATCACCGGCTGCAACACCTCGATTGATCCAGCCAACGTCGATTCCATCGTCGTGTCGTCGAACCCGACCTCCGCCGCGATTCGCCTCAACGGTGAAGCCGTCGGTCGCACGCCTGCCACCATCAAGCTCGACCGCTCCAAGAATTACGAACTGCAGGTCGGCAAGGGCGGCTACCTCACCGAGGTCTCCGAACTGAAGCCCCGCCTCATCACCACGAGCGAAGGCATCGAGTTCGGCTTCCCCGCCTCAGTGAAGGTCAACCTCACCAAGGCTCCCGCCGAAGGCGAAGCCGGCGTGCCCTCTTCTGACAACCCGGAATTCAAGAAGCTTTCTAAGAAAGCTCTCGGTGAAGACGCTGCCAAGGAAGGCCTGAAGGCCGACATCGCCGCCACTAAGGAAGCCGCCACCAAAATCCAGGCCTCCCTCGCCGTCCGCGAAGCCGCCAGCAAGGCTCGCCTCGCCGCTATCGCCAAGACCATCGCCGACACCAAGGCCGCCAAGGGCAACGATGCCACCTCCGCCGCCAAGCTTGCCGAAGCTGAACTCGCCCTTGAACAGGCCACCGCTGAAGCCGCCACCGCTCGCGCCAAGGCCGAGAAGGAACTGAAGTCCGTCGAAGCCCGTCGCGAAGCCCTCTCCGGCGTCAACACGAAGGTCGCCGCCGCGAAGTCGAACGTCGCTAAGGCCAAGGTCGCCGCCAAGCCCGCCGACGCACGCGTCGCCCAGTTGGAAAATTCCTACGCCGACGAGATCAAGGCCCTCAACGAATCACAGGCCAACTCGAACGCCGCGATCAAGGCCCTCAATGCTCGCGCCGACGAACTCGCCCGCGCCGCCAACACCTCCACCGCCGCCGCCAAGGCCGAAGCCTCCAAGGGCCTCGCCGACCTCCAGAAGGCGCTCGAAGAACAGAAGACCGCCGCCGCCAAGGCCAATCAAGCCCTCGCCGAAGCCAAGGCCGCCGCCGCCAAGGATTCCTCCGAAGCCGCCGCGCAAGCCGTCGCCAAGGCCAACGCCGATCTCAAGGCCCTCCAGTCCAAAGTCGAAGACGCCGAGAAGGCCGCCGTCGCCGAAAAGGCTGCCGGTGAAGCCAAGGTCGCCGACGCGGTGAAGAACGCCGAGAAGGCCCTCGCCGAAGCCAAGGTCGAAGCCGCCAAGGCCGTCGCCGAAGCCAACAAGACGGCAGAGAAGAACCTCGCCGATGAACGTAGCGCCGCCGAAGCCAAGCTCGCTGACGCTGCTAAAGCCCTTGCTGAAGCCAACAAGTCTGCCGACGCTAAACTCGCTGACGCCGCCAAGTCTGCCGAAGCTAAGCT
>JBAXMD010000115.1:0-4701 GCA_037134475.1 Verrucomicrobiota bacterium
TGATTGTCTCGGACATGCATATCGGAACCACGATGTGGCAGACCGCGATATTGCGCTCATTGGGCATCAACGCCGAGGCGCGGACGCTTTCGGCACATGCAAAGTATGCCTCCAGCGAGGCGATCGGCCGCGATAACTTCTTCATGAATATCGCGCAATGGCCGCCCGCCCGAGTCCATGAAGAGTTTGCCTGGCACCCCGACCTAAAGGGACTCCGCTACGCCTTAGCTAGTTTTCCGCCTTCCCGCATCGAAGTCCTCGCCAAGCTCCCGGTGCAGGTGCGCCTCATCCTGAACGTCGGCCACCGGATTCATATCCATGTGTCCCCGGAACGAATCGAGGAAATTACCGACGCAGTCCGCGCGATGGCGTCGGACTCGCGCTATGTCCTAGCGACGATGTCGGAATACGATTATCACTACACGAAGTATTACACGGGCGTCGAGCTCCGCCGCCTTCCCGTCGTGTGCGCGCATCTAGCCCCGGCCCTGTTGGACGGGCCATATGCACCGAAGAATCGGACCGTGCTCATCGGGCCTTCCCATAACCTAGATACGATCATCGGCTTCGATAACAACCTCGCCGCGCTGAACCGTCTCAGCGCGGAATATGCCGCCCAGCGTGGCTTCGAGCCGTACGTTTTCGAATTCATCAAGAAGGTCTATCCGGGCAACACGGCGTCGCCCGAGAATCTGGCCCGGCATCCGGCCGTGCTGATGAATCCCTATTCGGCCTTCTCCATCTCCATGGTGGAGCTCTACCAGATGAATCTCCCGTTCTTCGTGCCGGCCGACGAGCTGCTCGTCGACCGGATGGGAGATGTGCGCCTTTGCCCGATCTACCAGAAGCAGGAGGCCGTGGATGAGCTCGAGCGGCATCATCCTATCTCTGGCACGGGATACGCCTATTCTCCCAATGATACCTCGCCGGAGGCCCAGCGCTTCTGGTTCCAGCACATGTATTTTAATCAGGTCGAGAATGCCCAGCGGTGGTCCAAGCCCGAGGAGCTCTTCGACAAGTTGTATCGCACGGAACTCGCGGCCTTGCATGGTCGGATGAAGGCCGAGAACCATCGCCTCTTCGCCGAGCAGGCCGAGGCATGGAGGGAGCTGCTCCCGACGCTTGTCTGATGGCTTGAATGACGGCCTATCTGGGGCATCCTTATTCAGTATGCGACATACGAAGCAAGGTTGGGCGATCGTCGACAGGGACACACATCTTGGCCGATGGGTCGAGCAGGTCGGCCGACTCGATTTCGACCAGTCGGCGCTAGGATGTTACCAGCATCTCTTTCGTAAAGGCGACGTCCTGCTGAATGTCGGCGCGAATATCGGCTGTTATGCCAGCGCGTTCGTCGATCGAGCCAGTCAGGTCATCTGTATGGAGCCGAACGCCGAAGCACTTGAATGCCTGCGACATAACATGGCTGGCCGCAAAAACGTCATCATCCACCCCTTCGCGGCTTCTGACCGTGCGGCCAGGTGCGACGTGCGTTGCGAGGGCGACAACATCGGCATGGCTTACGTCGAAGAAAGCGAAACCGGCGCGGTGGAATCGCGGCCTATCGACTCTCTCGGGCTCGCCCGCGTCGATTTCATCCTCATGGACTGCGAGGGTTTCGAGGTTCGCGCCCTCGACGGCGCTATGGCAACCATCCGCCGATGCCAGCCGATCATGGTGATTGAAGTCAACGACGTGACCTTGGCTCGCGCAGGATTCAGCCGCGGCCAGCTCCTCGCCTGGCTCGAGGCCGAGGGTTATTCATTTCGTAATATCTATGGTGCCCAAGGTCTGGCGGAAGAACAGTTGGATATCATCTGTTTCCCCAGGAGCCGGCAGGCTGAAACTATCGCCTGGGGGTATGTCAGCCCTTGGAAGCGACTCCGAGCTTGGTGGACCAAGACGCGACGCCGGATAAAAAACCTGCTGTTAGGTCGCTCCTGAGAGCCGGTTCAGAAACGCCGCGGCGGAGGCCGTAGCCTTTCCCAAATGCCGACCATGCCGGTGCGCTTAGCGAGTCGATAAGCGAAATTGGCGAAACCCGGCCAGCGTGGCTTGAGGCCAAGCTCCTCGAGTTCGTATTGGACCTTCAGGTCGATACCACCCCAGCTCCAGAAGCAAGCGTGTGGCATCGGGCCAGGCTGCTCGCGGATGAGGTCGGCGAAATGATAGCGCTCGGGGTGGGTCTGCTCAGCGAAGAACCCCAGGTAGTTGAATTCCGTGAATGACCGGAAAGGCCTAGCTTTGGCGTAGCTTTCAATGTCCGGGAATCTTTCCGCAAAACGTTGAAGCGTCTCGAGATCGAAGAGCATGACACCTCCGCTGCGCATATATTCCCATTCGGGCTTGGTGCCGAAAAGGTCCTCGACAATGGGCTGCCAGCAGCGCGCGTCAGGGAAGGAAAGCTCGTCATATCGTTCCTTGCGGATGACTGGCTTACCGTCCGCAAAATAGTCCAACACAGAGCCTCCAGGGAGGAAGACGACGTCCGAGTCCACGAATAGCACGAACTGTCCGAGAGTATGGCGGTGGGACTGGAGCTTCGAGACCTGCTGGCCGATATAATCGTCGGCAAAGGGTTCGCAGGTGACCAGGCGCTCGGTTGTCAGCAATGGGCGCAGTCCTTCCTCCATGCCGCGGGGCACGCAGACGACTATCTCATCCCAGCCTGAGAGATTCCGATGTATCGAACGAAGGCAGTAGGCGAGCCATGCGAAATCGCCTGCGTATGTGCGAATGAAGATCGAGACGCGTAGGCTACTCATACGAGATCAGGAAAGTATTTTTGTAGCGCGTATCTTAGCCGACGCCACTTGCCGAGCTTAGGCGGGGCGGTAATCGGAAGGGGTGCGGGCTGCGTCGTGGGCTCGCCAGGGTCCCTGACGCCTAGGTCAGCAAGCTTCATGAGAATCTCGGGCGAGATACCGCCCCAGCTCCAGAATTGAGTGGCCGGGTTCGGCGGCGCCGCGTGGCGTTCGAGGTCGATGATGGAATATTGTTCGGCTTCGCAGAGTTCGACGAAGAAGCCGAGGGCGTTGAATTCAGAGAAAAGCCGGTCGCGCTGGCAGACGGCATGCGCCTCCAGGTAGGGAAAGGTTTCATCCAGAGCGCGGAGCGTCGAAGTCCGGAGGAGCTGCGGAGCGCGTCGCATATACTCATGAGACGGTCGCGAGCCGAAGAGATTCTCCACCGCAAGCTGCCAGCGGCGGATATCGATGTCCGGATGCTTCACTATCAAACGTGCATAAGATTCCTTCAGGAGCACTGGCCTATCGCCTGCAAGATAGTCGGCTACTGATGCGCCAGGATGGAAGACGAGATCTGAGTCGACGAACAGGACGTAATCGCCGCGCACGTGTCGAAAAGCCTGCAGTTTGGAAATCTGCTGGCCGATATAGTCGTCAGGATAACGCGGGCAGGTCACGACGCGCTCGGTGGTTATGATGCCCTCAAGGAGAGCCTCCTGCCCTTCGGGGATACAGACCACGATTTCCGCCCAGCCCCTCAGGTTTCGATGTACCGAGGCTAGGCAATATTTCAGCCAGGCCAAATCCCCGTGATACGTGCGGATGAAGACGGAAATCATTTCACGATACAGGCTGGAAATAGCTTTCACCGGCGAATTTCTTGGCGAGTAGCACGCCGAGAATCGTGCGGCGTCGTTGGCTGAGTCGCGCCCGATGCCAGCCATAGACTGCTGTCAGCCAGAGCCACCTGCCTATGGCCATAGGGTTCGACTTGGCGGCGCTCCACTCGGTCCGACGGGCCTGGTGCAAGGTTCGCGTATGCGCGTAGAGCCCGGCCTCTTCCGCCAGCGCCGACCACTCTCGGGAGGGGTCGGCCTCGCTGATATCCTGCGCGAGCGCGGCTTTCTCTTGGAAGAACTGGAGCATGAAAGCCTCAGCTTCGGTTTGGCTTATCCTGTCATATTTCGGGTGAATGCAGAAGGTCGAGCCGTACTGGGGGGTCAGGCAAACGCGGAGAGACAAAGCGTTACGCATAAGCCAAACGGTATCGCTGGCTCCCCGGAAGCCGACCGGAAACGGGCGGGCGCGAAGTATGTCTCCGCGGTAGAGATTTGAGGCGGAGCTTCCCAGGACGCAGCTGGGGCAGTGGAGAAAGGCCAGGCACGCCGTGGCCATTGGACTCATGGTGAAAGGCTGGCCGCTTCCATGCTTAGCGATGATCTCGTGGGGCGGCCATCTTAGGTCTTCGAACGGCGCTCCGGCTTCGTCGACGAAGCGTGGCGGGCTGATGACGACGTCGGCCGCGGCTCGTTCGCCGAGGTCGAGGAGGTGGAGCAGGTGGTCGCGTTCGATGGTGTCACCGGCGGTGCTGATGTAGACCCAGTCGCCGGTCGTCGCGGCGATGCCTTCGTTCCAGGACTGATAAAGTCCGCGGTCGCGTTCGATGATGCGGAGGTTCGGGTGGCGGAGGCGCGACCGGATGAGGTCGAGCGTCCCATCGGTCGAACGGCTGTCCACGACGATGATCTCGTCCGCGAGATCGGTCCATGCCGCCATCGACGCGAGGTGCCGCTCCATCAGCGGAGCGCAGTTATAGGTGGGGACGACCACGCTGAGTGTCGGCTTGGCTGCCATAAAGACGCGGACATTGCCTGCGGTCCTCGAAACGGAGGCAACCCCTTATTAATAGAGGCTTTCTGATTGAAAGAAAACCCGCTCGCGCCTCTGCTGTTCG
>JBAXMD010000116.1:0-4656 GCA_037134475.1 Verrucomicrobiota bacterium
GGGGCATCGCGAAATCCTTGTCGAGATAGCGCACGGCTTTGATGACGAGGCTCTTCGTGAGGTCGCCCGGGATGATCGCGGGTCCGTTGTCGCCGCCGTGTTGCCAGCCGGCGCGGGTGTCGAGTGCGAGGCCGCCTTTGGTCTTCTTCTCCGTCGAATGGCAGTCGTAGCACCGCTTGATCAACACCGGGCGCACCTTCGACTCGAAGAACAAGTCGTCGTCGCCGGCGGCCAGAAGGGCCAGCGGCGCAAGAAGGAGGGCGGTGATGGAGCGGAGGCGGGGCATGGTTTTTAGTAGGCCCAGCTGACATTAAAGAGGACGTGATCCATCATCACTTGGGCGGCTTCGTCGGGCGTTCCGGAGGAAAGCGCCTGGAGTAGCTTCCGGTGGGCTTGGACGGTTTCGGTCTCCGGTCGATAGTCGCCCGCCGATCGGCGTTTGAAGATTTCCACCAGGTAGGCCTCGTATTGCCAGCGCAGGGGTTCCCAGAGTTGCAATAGGCGCAAGTTGCCGCTGCGGCTCACGACGTAATGATGTAGGTCGATATCGAGACGCGAGAGTTCGGCGAACGAACCAGCCTTCTCTTGGTCCTCGATGTTTTTGGTGAGGAAAGCGGTGTCGGCGGTAGTCCAGTTCCAGTTGGCGAGCCTGGCGGCCATGCTTTCGAGGGCCGCCCGGGCTTCCATGATCTCACGGAGATCTTTCGCCGCGATGGTGCGCACCTTGGTGCGGCCGCTCTTTTCGAAGCTGACTAGCCCTTCGCGCTCTAAGGCGATGAGGGCTTCGCGGACGGGGGCGCGACTCGTGTGGAAATGCTCGGCGAGGGTAGGTTCGGCGAGGGCGGAGCCTTGGGGGAAGTGGCCGCTGACGATTTCCTTGCGGAGCCGCAGATGGACGGTGGTCGCGCGGTTATTCCGAGGGGCACGAGAGGATGATTTGGCTTGGGGTTCGGCCATGGGTTTAAAGTGTCGACACTTCTAATGCCGACAAGTCCGGAAGCATGAAGTTCCGAATCTTTTCCCGTTAAATGGCAGACTGGGTAAAACTACTCAGACCCGCTCCAGTTTGAGTGGGTAAGTCTTGCCCGAAGCGAACTGCGCCACGATCAGGCTGCCGTCGGGATTGGCGAGCACGTCGTGGGGGTGCAGGAAGACGTCGGCAGTATGCTTCATTGGCAGGAGTTTGCCGGCGGCATCATAGACGGGCGCGGAACCAGCGACGTTCGAGACCACGCGAAGATTCTGGTCGAGGATGGAGAGGAAGCCGCGGCTGTTCCGGTCCTTGGGCCAGTTGTCGGCGAGGTGGGCCACGACGTAGTGTTGACCCATGCGGCGGATTTGACGCGGGTTGCCGCCGGGGAGGTCGGTCTGGGCGAGCTTCTTGCCGTCGAGGTCGAGGCGGAGGAGATACTGCTGGTCGCTCATCGCAATGAGCATCGTCTCGGTGCCGTCGGCGGCCGTGTCGATCATACCGCCGTGTGGGCCCCAGTGGACGATGCCGCCTTCGGGTCCGCCGAGCAGTCGCTTGAACGACCCATCGGCGGCGTAGTGAAGGATGTAGTCCTTGCCGTAACCATCGAGGACGTAGAACTCGCCATCGGCACGGTGGAGCGTCCAAGACGGACGATAATCCGTCTCCTTGGCGTACTTACCTGTGTTAGGTGGGAGGTGCCAGTCGCCAAGTAGTTCACCGTTGGTCGCTATTTTGAATACCGAATGAAGATTGAGATCGGTGATGACGAGGGCTTCCGATTTCTGCCAGCGAGCGAGCGCCAGGCCGTGGGCGCCAGGGAATTTCGGGCCCGTCCACTTGTGTACGAGTTTACCTGCGTCGTCGTAGAAGATGACGTTGTTCGCGACGTGGTTGGTCAGCAGTATGATATGGCCGTCGGCCGTGCGGGCGAGCCCGTGGCAGTCGTTGACCGGCGTCTTTTCATCGAGCACGCCCCAGCCGGGAACGACGCGATACTTGAAGTCGCCTTGGCCGAGGATTTCGGGGGACGAAGCCTGCGCGAAGGATCGTCCGACCGCGCCATACCAAGCCCCAGCGAGCAGGGCGTTCTTCAGGAGGGAGCGGCGGGTGAGCGTCACAGGCTTACTGCTTCCAGACGCGGACGCGGTGGTTTTCGGAATCGCCGACGTAGACCGAACCGTCCTTGTCCACGAAGACGCCGTGCGGGCGGGCCAGCTGGCACTTCAAGGGGTCGCCGTCGGGTCCGTCACCCTTGACGCCGGTGCCGATCTTCAGCTCCAGGTTCCCCGTCTTCATGTCCACCATGCGAATCGAGTGCGATTCCGTGTCGGCGATCCACGCGTTGCCTGCGGCATCGAACGCGACGCCCTTCGGGCCGCTGAGGGTGGCGAGTTTGGCTGGGCCGCCGTTGCCGGTGAAGCCCTTCTTGCCGTTGCCGGCGATGAGCGAGATTTTGTCGGCCTTGAGGTCGAGTTTCAGGACCTGGTTGCCTTCGCGGGTGCAGACCCAGAGGTTGCCGGCAGCGTCGAAGTCGATGGAGCGCGGGCCTTTGATCGGCGTGCCCTTGACCGGGGCGCCATCGGGCGAATCTCCGGCTTTGCCCGTGCCGGCGATGGTGGTGATCACGTGCGACTTCATGTCGACCTTGCGAATCACGCTATTTCCGATGTCGCAGATGAAGAGGTCGCCATTGGCGTCGAATTGGATGCTGTGCGGATTGCGCAGCTGAGCCTGGTCTGCCTGACCGCCGTCGCCGGTGAAGCCTGGCTTGCCGGTGCCGACGATCGTCGTGATGATCCCCGTCGTGGTGTCGATCTTACGGACGGCGTGATTCATCATGTCGACGATGAAGAGATTGCCGCGCTTCGGGCCGAAGCGAAGTTCGTGGGGAAGGTTGAAGGTTGCTTCGGTGGCGGGACCGCCGTCGCCGGAGTAGCCGACCTTGCCGTTGCCGGCGACCAGGTGGATCTTGCCGTCGGGGGTCACCTTGCGGATGCGCTGGCCGGTGTATTCGCAATACCAGATCGCCCCATCGGGGCCACGGGTCACGCCAAAGGGATTGTTCATCGTCGCTTCGGTGGCGGGACCGTTGTCGCCCGAGTAGCCCTTCGTGCCATTACCGGCGAAGGTCGAGACGGAGGCCGCGGAAAGGGAAATCGCGGCGAGGAGGGGAAGGAGGCGGTGGAGCATTGTAAGAAAGATGACAGATGGCAGATGACGGAGGATAGATGAAAGATGGAGGATGGGCGGAAAGATGAAAGAGGAATGATGGGGGGTGCGGAAGTAACTCGGGAGATGTTCTTGGTTCCTTGTTCTTTGTTAAGGAAACTGCTGCTCAGAAGCAGCGGGAGATGTATTCCTAGGTGGCGGGTGGCGGCCCGGGGTGGCAGGTGGCGGGGATGGGCGCTCAAGGGGAAACCGGAGACCGGATGATGAGCTGGGGTTATTTGCCTCAGCATTAGTTCCAGTTTCCGGTCTCCCATTGAGTCCTGTATTTCCTAACCGCCAACCGCTGATACCAGCCACGGGTAGGGTTGAGCGCCCTTGCTCAATCGCGGCTGACCAAGGGTGGTCAGCCCACCCTAGGGGATGTCGCTGAGGTTAGGTCCCTAGGTCGGTTGACTTGAAGACTGTGTGAGGCCCTCTGCAATTCGGGCATGCATTTCCTATACGTCGATGAGAGCGGGGATGTGGGGTCTAAGCCAGGATCTAGCAGCCACTTTATTCTTTGTGGCATATTGGTGCATCACGCAGATTGGCATCGGGTACGAAATGAAGCCAGGCAGATGCGCACGCGTTTATGCAGTAACTTCGGATTCCCCGAAGCCGCCGAGATCCATGCGTCGGAACTGTTGAGCCGGACGGACAGGCATTTCAACCTAAGCAGGCGCATGCGGCTCCGGTGTGCGGCCCATGTTCTCGGCTTCATTGAGGCAAGACCTGCCATTCGGCGATTTCGCACGGTCATCGATAAGGATAAGACAGGCGACGATTGCTACTTGAAGGCATGGACGGGCCTGCTTTCTAAGGTCGTTACTGAAATTGAAACATTACGGCATGACCATTGTTCTTTTCCGGGCCTCGTCATCGTCTGCGACGACCACCGTACGGCCCCCCGGCCAATGATGATGAAGGTCGTCGATCCGTTGTCTCGGCTTGAAGGCTTGCTTGTCGATCTACCCTTTGGGCTAGCCTCTCAGGATAGCCAGATGCTTCAGTTGGCTGATCTCTTGGCGTATCTCTCAAAGCAGACGGTCGCGCCTTCAGGCTTGTTTGTCTCCGGTGCGGAAATTCGCCTCTTGGAGCGTTGCGAACGGATGTTCCAGTCGGTAGGCGAGTCGTAAACGAAAAGAGGGCGCTTTCGCGCCCTCCTGATGGAGATATCTCGGCTGAACAAGTCAGCCTACACACCTGACTTGATATTCTTGCTGAGTGATTGGGATGCAACCTGAAAAAGCCCCTAGGCTGATGCAACGTCGCAGAGGTGAGCCCGGATTGCGGCTGACCAAGGGTGGTTAGCCTTACCTCGTCACCGACCAGCGAATCGCATTCTCGACGACTTTGATATTCTCAGGCTGTTTGAAGATGGGGTAGGTCTCATGGCCGGGGCGGTAATAGAAGACTTTACCGGCGCCGACCTGCCAGGTCATGCCGCTACGGAAATATTCTCCTTTGTCCCAGCG
>JBAXMD010000117.1:0-4566 GCA_037134475.1 Verrucomicrobiota bacterium
TGCAGCCCTGCTCGTTGATGCCGGGCGCGCCGCCCTGGCGGTCCTTGCGGCCGTCCCGGACGAGGTTCCCGCTCACGATACTGTCGGCGACGTCCCGCAGCGCGATGCCTTCGCCGTCGGAGTCGAGGATGCTGTTGTCCTGCACGCGCAGGCGCTTGCCGCCTTCGAAGCGTACGGCGGCGGGGTGGCGGCGGACGCCGCTCACGACGTTACCTGTGAAGGCGGAATCGTCGGTGCGGCGGAAGACGATGCCGTTCTGTTCGGCGAGGTTGAAGCCATTCACGAGATAGCGTGGGTTGCGGTCGAAGTTATTACCGGTGACGACGATGTTCATGCTATCCTCCACGAGGAGATCATGCTCGAAGCCTTCCCAGAAAGTGTTGGCCGAGATGGTGACGCCGCGGACCTGACGGAGCTCAATGTTGACCATGACGTCGCTGAAGACGTTGCCGATGATGGTGACGTGGCCTTCGCGGGTGGTCGCGCGACCTTCCCGGCGGAGCAGGGATGGGTCCGTGCCGGCCCCGAGAATCCGGATGTTGGCGGCGCCGGTGGCCTTATGGGTGTGCTGGATGGTGCAGCCAGTGATCGCGACCTCGGCGATTGAGCCGCCGGTCGAATCAAGGAATATGTTAGCCGAGGGTGGGCCTTTCTCGTCATGGTTCGCCTCGATGTCACAGGTGCCGATGTGCAGATTGCGGACTTCGCCGCCGATGACGACAATGCCGCCGCCGAGATTGTAACTAATATGACAACCAAGGACGTTGGTCTGATGTTGGTTAACGTGATCGAGGAATAAGCCGACGCCTCGGTTGCGGTAGAGATGGCATTCCGAGACGATGACGTTGCGATTGCGTTCGGTGAGGTGGATGGCGTGACGACACTCGCGGATGGTCAGGCGCGAAAGGGTCAGTTGCATGGTGCCGATGGCTTCGATGCCGTCGGCCTCGGCGTATGCTCCGATGATTTCGAGGCCTTGCACGACTGGTGTGCGCTGAGTCCAGGTCGCGGGCTTGAAGGATTTCGGGTCAGCAGTGCCGCCGTGAGTTCCGATGATTTTCAGGGCTGGTCCGGGCCCCGCCATGATGAGCGTGGCAGTGCCATCGGAGGAGATCCCGGCGGCGCCAAGTTGGGCGAGGTTGAGGGTGACCGTCTTGGTCAGGCGGTAGCGGCCTTTGGGTAGTTGGACGCTACCACCGGCGTCGACGAGTTTCTGGAGAGCCGCGGTATCGTCCGCCTGCCCGTCGCCGACGAGGGTTTGGGCGGAGAGGAGGGTCGTGAAGGCCAGCAGGGTGACGAGGAATCGCATGAGCTTATTTGGCGGCCTTGAAGTAACCTTCGGAAGCCATCCATTCACCGGCGGCCTTGGTCCAGCCATCGACCGGCATCTTGGTTTGGCGCGTGCCGAAGCCGTGGCCTCCCTTGGAGTAGACGTGGATCTCGGCCTGGATGTTCTGGCGCTTGTATTCGATGTAGAGCTTGGCGGCTTCAATCGGGTTGGCGTTGTCGTTATGCGCGACCACGAAGAAACAGGGCGGGGCGTCGGCCGGAACGCTGAAGCCTTCGCGGAACTTGGTCTTATCTTCCTTTTCAAGGAAGCCGCCGCCGTAGACGAAGATCGTGAAGTCCGGGCCGCGCGGGTCGTCGACGCCGGGCTTCTGTTCGTAGGTGCGCGGCGTGCGGTCCCAGGAGGCGTGGCCGACGAGGTTGGCGCCCGCGGAGAAGCCGATCACGCCGACGCGCTTCGGGTCGATGTTCCATTCCTTGGCGTGGGCGCGGACGAGGCCGAGCGAGCGCTGCAGGTCCTGGACGGGATAGTCGTGCGGCAAGGTTTCATCCGCCGTCGGCGTGCGGTAGCGGAGCAGGATACCGGTGATGCCGATGCTATTCAGCCATTCGCAGACGCCCGTGCCTTCGTTCTTGGTCGAGAGGAACCAGTAGCCGCCGCCTGGGCAGACGATCACCGCGGCGCCGTTCGGATTGGCGGCGGGGTAGACCGTGATCGACGGGTCATTGATGAAAGTCTCATGACCGGCGTAGCTACCCTTCGCGCCGATGCGGTCCGTCGTGGCCTTCGAGGGCGCGACGCGCTTGCCCGGGACGCCTTCGGGCCAGAGGGGCAAGACGGTTTCGGCAGCAGAGGCGGAAGTCACCAAAGCTAGGAGGAAGAGCGGGAGGAAGCGCATCGGGGTATGGCTAAGACAGCACAGCTGGGCGGATGTGCCAAACAAAGAAGCGGCCGACGGGCCGCTTCTTAAGACCGATATGACTACGACCCTCAGGCGATGGCCTTGACGAAGAGCTCGTTGGCCTTCTTCCAGTCGACGACCTTCCAGAAGGCGTCCACGTAGTCGGGGCGGCGGTTCTGATACTTCAGGTAGTAAGCGTGTTCCCAGACGTCGAGGGCGAGGACCGGGGTGCCGTTCACGTCAGCGACGCCCTTCATGAGGGGGCTGTCCTGGTTCGGCGTGGAGGTCACGGCAATGGACTTGTCGGCCTTGACGATGAGCCAGGCCCAACCGGAACCGAAGCGGGTGGTCGCAGCGGCCTTGAAGGCTGCCTTGAGGCCCTTCTCGCCTTCGAGTCCACCGAAAGCCTTCTGGATGGCTTCGCCGAGGGCGCCGACGGGTTCGCCGCCGCCGTTGGGGGAGATGATGTTCCAGAAGAAGGTATGGTTGGCGTGGCCACCGGCGTTGTTGCGGACCGCGGTGCGGATGGACTCAGGAACCTTGGAGAGGTCGGCGATGAGTTCATTGACCTCGGCTGGAGCGGCGAAGCCGGCTTCCTTGGCGAGGGCGGCGTTCACGTTCGTGACGTAAGCATTGTGGTGCTTGCCGTGGTGGATCTCCATCGTCGCTTGGTCGATGTGCGGCTCGAGGGCGTTGTGGGCGTAGGGCAGGGGGGCGAGGGTGTAGCTCATGGTTTTGGTGGAAGAGGTTTGGGCGGAGAGGGAAGTGGCGCCCAGCGCGGCGGCGGCGAGGGAAGCTTTGCCGATGAAGTCGCGTCGATGCATGCGTTGAGAGTATGGAGTATCGAGTTTGGAGTATAGGACTAACTGACGGGCGACCGATTCACAGGGTGAGGATTTGCCGCAGGGGTCAAGCCGGGGCGGAGGAATCGCGGCCACGTTTCATATTGAAATAGGCCTGGAGAATCTCGCGACAGGGTTCTTCGAGCACGCCTGCGGTCACCGAAACGCGGTGATTGAGCTTCGGGAGGCTATGGAGCGCGGTTGCTCCGCCCATGCAGCCCATCTTCGGGTCGCCCCAGGCGAAGACCACGCGGTTGAGCCGGCTCATGATCGTGGCGCCGGAGCACATCGGGCAGGGCTCCTTGGTGACGTAAAGGTTGCACTCGTTGAGACGCCAGTCGCCGATCTTCTTGGCGGCTTGGGTAATCGCCAGCATCTCGGCGTGGGCGGTCGGGTCGTTGGCGCGTTCGACTTCGTTATGGGCGGCCGCGATGATCTCGCCGCCACGTTCGATGATCGCTCCGATCGGGACTTCATCGATGCGCCACGCGTCGACCGCGAGGTTGAAGGCCAGGGCCATGTAGAAGGCGTCGTCCCGGTTGAGCTGCGAAGGGCGCATCTTCTCGAACGGGCAAATCAGCCCGGGGCGGGGGGTCGAAGCATCTCCTTCCATGGCGGGCAGGATTACCCCTGTGAGGCCCGTGGCAAGAGGGGACGAGGACCTCACTACGGTGATTGACTCTCATCGTGGATAGGGTTGCACTGCCGCCCATAAGGCATGGCTGAAGAACCCGTTATCGAACTCGAAGGCAAAATCCTGCAAGTGCTTCCTGGCACCATGTTCCGGATCGAGCTCCCCAATAAGCACGTGGTGCTGGGACGTATCTCCGGCCGGCTTCGCAAGAATTTCATCCGGATTAACCCCGGCGACCGGGTGAAGGTCGAGATGACCCCTTCGGACCTGACGACCGCTCGAATCATCTTCCGCCTGCGTGATACCGCTCCGCGCCCCCCGGGTCCCCCGCCCAAGCGCCGCTATTGATCCCCCTGAAACCCGGTCATACGGGTTTTTTTATTGCAAGGGTTCAGGTCGTAATCTATTAATCATTACTCAACTACTCATAATTAAACCCCATGGCCATCTACAACAGCGTACTCGACACCATCGGTCACACGCCCCTCGTGCGACTGAACAAGGTCACCGAAGGTCTTCATGCCGAAGTCCTGGTGAAGCTTGAATTCTTCAACCCGCTCTCGAGCGTCAAGGACCGTATCGGTCGCGCCATGATCGACGCCGCCGAGCGCGACGGTCGCCTGAAGCCGGGTGGCACCATCGTCGAGCCGACCTCCGGCAACACCGGTATCGCTCTCGCCTTCGTCGCCGCCGCCCGCGGTTACCGCTGCATCCTCACGATGCCTGAGACGATGTCCGTCGAGCGCCGCGTCCTCCTTCGCCTCCTCGGCGCCGAGATCGTCCTCACCCCTGGTGCCAAGGGTATGCGCGGCGCCATCGAGCGTGCGACGCAGCTCCGCGACGAAATCGGTGCGAACGCTTTCATGCCGATGCAGTTCGACAACCCGGCCAACCCCGAAGT
>JBAXMD010000118.1:0-4555 GCA_037134475.1 Verrucomicrobiota bacterium
CGTTTGGGGTTCGAATCCCTACGAGCCCACCACTTTGAGCGCTAACCGGATTAAAACCCCGGTTAGTCGTATTGGGCGGGATGGCTAAAGCCATCCCGCCCAATAGCGGTTAGCGGTTGGCGGTTAGCGGTTAGGAAAGCCCCGTCCCAACCCGCGGCTGACCGAGGCGGTCAGCCCTACCTGGCCGCCGCATGGTGGCCAGAGGTAGGGGCGTGGCTACGCCGCGCCATCCGTTGAGGAGTGCACGATGAATCGTGCCCCTACCCTCGGCCGCCCTGCGGCGGCCCAAGCCAATCATCCGGTCTCCCTTTGAGTGGTTTGTGCTCCCAACCGCTAACCGCTTCCCGCTTACCGCCTATACCTTATACACGTCCGGCATCTTCGTGCCCGACGGGTACACGTAGGCCCGGTCTTCGAAATTACGCAGCTCGACGATTCCGTCGTGGATGGCCTGGACGTATTCCGGGTTGATCGGGACTTTCCCGCCGCCGCCGGGGGTGTCGATGATCAGCTGTGGCACGGCGTAACCGGTAGTGTGGCCGCGAAGCGCGCGGATGATGTCGATGCCCTTCTGGATGGGCGCACGGAAATGGGTCGAGCCTTCGATCAGGTCACAGGCGTACAGATAATACGGACGCACGCGCATCATCAGCAGGCGGTGCACGAGAGACTTCATCACCTCGACGTCGTCATTGATGCCGGCGAGGAGCACCGACTGGTTGCCCAACGGGACGCCGGCGAACGACAGGCGTTCGCAGGCCGTGGCGAGCTCGCGCGTGACCTCCTTGGGATGATTGGTATGGATGCTCAGCCAGATCGGTCCGTGCTTGCGGAAGACTTCGGCGAGCTCCGGCGTGATACGCTGCGGCAGGAAGACCGGAATGCGCGAGCCGATGCGGATGAACTCGACGTGCTTGATCGCGCGCAGGCGACCGAGGAGGGCGTCCAGCTTGGCGTCGGAGAGCAGCAACGGGTCGCCGCCGGAGAGCAGCACGTCGCGGATCTCGGTATGCTCTTCGATATACTTCAGGCCAGCCTCGAGCTCCGGATGGAAATCATAGGCCTGCGCATTGGAGACCAAGCGGCTACGGGTGCAATAACGGCAATAGGAAGCGCAACGGTCCGTGACCAGGAAGAGTACGCGGTCGGGGTAGCGATGGACGATGCCGGGCACGGGCATGGTGCCCTCTTCGCCGACCGGATCCTCAGATTCGCCGGCGGCGACATAGGATTCCTCGATGCGGGGGATGACTTGGCGACGGACCGGGCAGTTCGGGTCCTTGGGGTCGATGAGGTTGAAGAAATGCGGCGTGATCGAGAGCGCCAGCTTATGGGGCGCGAAGAGGCACCCTTCCCGCT
Organism: Verrucomicrobiota bacterium; assembly: GCA_037134475.1. GTDB lineage: Bacteria > Verrucomicrobiota > Verrucomicrobiia > Opitutales > UBA953 > UBA953. Next base: position 1,360 of record JBAXMD010000118.1, read on the forward strand.
CCTCCTTGGTGAGCTCGAGCATCGCTTCTAACTGGGCGAGCGTCGTGATGCGGTTGCGCAGCTGCCAATGCCAGTCGTTCCACTCCGCGGCGGGCACGTCTTTCCACAGGCCTTGGCCGGCATGCCAGTTTTCGCGGAGGTCCTGCGGATACATCGTCTAAGACGACCAACCTAACGGTCGTGACGTCCAATGCAAACGGGGAAGCATATCCCCTTAAGACAGCGGCGGCGGACCCTTGCGGCCGAACCAACCCGCGAACGGGTGCCACAGCTGGCCGAAATAGCCTGAAGGCACCTTCTCCGGCACGCCGAAGTCGCAAGGCATCCGGTCGCGTGGCATATAATAGGTCCCGAAGAGGATGTCCCACAGCGGCAGCAGCCCGGCGAAGTTCTTGTCGATCGCCTGCGGGTCCTTCGAGTGATGCCAGCGATGGAAGACCGGCGTTGAAATTACCGAACGCAGCGGCCCGAAATCCCAGTCGACATCGGCATGCAGGAAAATCGCGTAGAAGGTGAAGAAGACCGCTGTCCCGACCGTGATCCCCGGATCGAAGCCGAGCAGAAGCACCGGCGTGGCCTGCGCAAGCTTGTCGACGACTTCGTTGACCGGATGGACCCGAATGCTGGACAGCCAATCCAAGTCTTCCGAGCTATGATGCACGGCATGGAAAGGCCACCAGGCTCCCGTATGGAAAAGCCGGTGGATCCAATAGCCGGAGAAATCGACCAGCACGTAGATCTCGACGGCCTGCAACCAGACCGGCTGCCTGAGCACCGGACCGTAGCCATGATACATGCCCGCACGCAGTTCCTCCGGCGTCGAGACCTGCAACCACACCAGCATGATGGCGGGAATCACCAGGAGGGTCTTCGTGAAGACCTTCACCAAACCGACGACAAAGAAATACACGGTGTCGGTGCCCACCCCAGGACGAAGCAGAGAGGCCCTCCGGCGATTGCCCAGGACTCTCTCAATCAGGTAGAAGACCAGCCCAAGGACCAAGAGGGCGATCAGCTTCTTGGTGAGGTCCATGGGGCCGGCTCCGTCCACTTACTTCTTCTCGACGACCCACATGTTGCGGAACTCGACGGCGTCGCCGTGCCACTGCAGGGCCAGCGGGAGCTTGGCGTCGTGCTTCACGTAAGGGGGATTCTTCTTATGGCTGCTCGGGCCGATGTACTCGGTGCCGTCCTGGACCTTGACGCCGTTCATGACAACGGTGATGCGGGCCTTGCTGGCGACGGAGCCGTCGGCGTTGAAGCGCGGAGCGGTCCATTCGATGTCGTAGCTATTCCAAGTGCGGGAAGGCAGGCAGGCGTTGAAGAGCGGGGGCTGCTGGCCGTAGATGGCGGCGGTCATGCCATCGGCGTAGGTCTCAGTCTTGGAGCAATCGAGGACCTGGAGCTCATAAGTCTTCATGAAGAAGATGCCGCTGTTGGAGTTGCCTTGGCTCTTCTTCTTGGGGTCGGTGTCGTAACCGGCGGCGGAGCGCCATTCGACGTGCAGGGTGATATCGCCGAAGAAACGCTTGGTGCGGATACCGTTGCTGCGGGCGATCATCGTACCGTCCTTGATTTCCCAGGTGACCGGGGTCTTGAGCTTGGCGTTCGCGACGGCATCAGCCTCCCATTCGTTGGCGGAGTCGGCACCACCGACGAGCACGACGGCTCCGGCGGGGGCGGCGGCCTCGTTGCACTTGAGCTTGGCGGCATCGGCGCGGGGCGGCTGCGGACGGGCAGAATCATGGACGTGCCAGGTGGTACCCGGGATCAGGGGGGTATCGGTGTAGCCTTCGGCGGCGACGAGGCCGGCGGCGGCAAGGAGGGTCAGGAGGGAAGCGAGGCGCATGGGGGTGTGAGGTGCAGACACGCTGGCGGGCTCTTGGTTCAAGGAAAAGGGTAATTAGGGCCAGGGCCAGGGCTAGGGCTGGAGACGGTCCAGCCGCCCTCCAACCGAAACGACACCCCCACCCCAATCCCTACCCTAATTTAGGGGCATTTTCCTTCATTCTAGCCCTATCCCTAGCCCTGGCCCTCCCCCCTCTTCGGCCCAATTCCATTGCCCTCCCATTCCCGTTTCTCCAACTTACGGCCCATGTCCGCGCCCAAGGCCCGCTTCACCCTCGAATTCGAAAAGCCCCTCCGGGAGCTCGAGGACAAGATCAACTCCCTCCGCGCCTCCTCCGAGTCCGCCGGGATGGACGTCTCCAAGGAGGTCAAATCCCTCGAGGTCAAGATGGAGCAGACCCGCCGCGAGGTCTACGGCAACCTGAACCCCTGGCAGCGCGTCCAGCTGGCCCGCCACCCTCGCCGCCCCTACTCCCTGGACTACATCGGCATGCTGTTCGACGACTTCCAGGAGCTGCATGGCGACCGCCTCTACATGGATGACGAGTCCATCGTCGGCGGCACGGCGTTCTTCGAAGGCCGCCCGGTCATGGTCCTCGGCCAGCAGAAAGGCCGCGACACCAAGGAAAACCTCCGCCGCAACTTCGGCTGCCCTAATCCTGAAGGCTACCGCAAGGCCCTGCGCCTGATGAAGATGGCCCACACGTTCGGCCTCCCGATCATCACCCTCGTCGATACCCCCGGCGCCTTCCCCGGTATCGGTTCCGAAGAGCGCCACGTCGCCGAAGCCATCGCGGTCAATCTCCGCGAGATGAGCCAGTTCGGCGTACCGATCATCACCTTCGTCATCGGCGAAGGCGGTTCCGGCGGAGCCCTCGGCATCGCCGTCTCGAACAAGGTCTATATCCTCGAGAACGCCTACTACTCCGTCATCTCCCCTGAAGGCTGCGCTGCGATCCTCTTCAAAGACCGTGCCCACGCCCCCAAGGCCGCCGAAGCGCTGCGCCTCGACGCCCCCAATCTCCTCAAGCTCGGCGTCGTCGACGGCGTCGTGAAGGAACCGCTCGGCGGCGCCCAAGAAGACCCGGCCGCCACCGGCTCGGCCATCCGCAAAACGCTGCGCGACTCGCTCGCCGACCTCTCCAAGGCTTCGCCCGAAAAGCTGATCGCGATGCGTTACGCGAAGTTCCGCGCGATGGGCGTCTACTCGGAGTAAGTTCGCTGACCAGAAAACAAAAAGGGGCGCCAATTGGCGCCCCTTTTTCTTGGTCGATACGCAGACGGCTCAACCGCCGTTCGACAGCACGCGGATGTAACGCGTGTAGTTGCGGCCGTACATGTAGACGAT